>NZ_JBWGIF010000015.1:0-221170 GCF_056312565.1 Pseudomonas sp. JE3303 | reverse complement strand
AAGGGCCGTCGAAGACTACGACGTTGATAGGTGGGGTGTGTAAGCGCTGTGAGGCGTTGAGCTAACCCATACTAATTGCCCGTGAGGCTTGACCATATAACACCCAAGCAATTTGTGCCGAGCCGGTTATCCGGGCTGCCAGATTGCGGTGGTGAAGACGATACAACCGAAAGTTCGTACCATCACAAATATCGCATATCCGAATTCGCTGGGCTGTCCATCTGGACATTCTGGCTACAGAATTTCTTGACGACCATAGAGCATTGGAACCACCTGATCCCATCCCGAACTCAGCAGTGAAACGATGCATCGCCGATGGTAGTGTGGGGTTTCCCCATGTGAGAGTAGGTCATCGTCAAGATTCATTTCGCAAAACCCCTATCTGCGCGAGCAGGTAGGGGTTTTGTCTTTTCCGGGAGCTGATGTTTGCCGGCTTCTGGCGTTGAAACTCCAACGCGAAGTAGCGTGGCTAACGCTCAGTCAATGAGAAATGCTTGCTGTAGACCCATTGGAGGTACGGAGGCTGCTGACAGGTTGCGGCTACCGTCGGGAGAGGCCTGTATGGCCTATTTCAGCGCTTCGCGAACAGGGTCATCCATCCGGAGACAGCGTGGGATGTTTGCGCCGCAGTGGCCGCCTTGGGGGCCGTCCTCCATGCCGAACAGTGCCCGGAGGTGCGTATAGCGATCAAGGAAGATGGCCTGCGAGGAAGGGGATGAAACCCCAGAGACCAAAAAGCCCGCAGTTAGCGGGCTCTAGGGGTGTTGCGTAGACGCTGGTAGTCGTCTATGTAACTGCAGATGGTGCCCCGAGGGAGACTCGAACTCCCACTCCTTTCGAAAACGGATTTTGAATCCGCCGCGTCTACCAATTCCGCCATCAGGGCTTATGACGGCGGAGTATAAAGAGCCGCTTGAATGCGGTCAATCGGCTTTCATGGAGAATTTTCGCTCGTTGGGCTAAACTTTGCGGCCCTGTCGAACCGAACACCATCATGCGCGTCGCCGATTTCTCCTTTGAGCTCCCTGATTTCCTGATCGCTCGCCACCCGCTGGCGGAGCGCCATAGCAGCCGCTTGCTGACCCTTGATGGGCCCAGCGGGGCGCTGGCGCACAAGCAATTCACCGATCTGCTGGACTTTCTTCGCCCTGGCGACTTGATGGTGTTCAACAACACCCGGGTTATTCCAGCGCGTCTGTTCGGCCAGAAAGCCTCCGGCGGCAAGCTGGAGATCCTGGTCGAGCGGGTGCTGGACAGCCATAGGGTCTTGGCCCACGTGCGTTCGAGCAAGGCGCCCAAGCCGGGCACGCACTTGCTGATCGATGGCGGTGGCGAAGCCGAGATGGTAGCGCGGCACGACACGCTGTTCGAGCTGCGCTTCGCCGAAGAGGTGCTGGGCCTGCTGGACAGGGTCGGGCACATGCCGTTGCCGCCTTATATCGATCGCCCAGACGAAGGCGCGGATCGCGAGCGCTATCAGACGGTCTACGCCGAGCGTGCCGGCGCGGTGGCCGCGCCGACCGCGGGGCTGCATTTCGACGAGGAGCTGCTGGAGAAGATCGCAGCCAAGGGCGTCGAACGCGCCTTTGTCACGCTGCATGTGGGTGCGGGTACGTTCCAGCCGGTGCGCGTGGAGCGCATCGAAGATCACCACATGCATAAAGAGTGGCTTGAAGTGGGCCAGGATGTGGTCGATGCCGTGGCGGCTTGCCGTGCCAGAGGCGGGCGGGTGGTCGCGGTGGGCACCACCAGCGTGCGGTCGCTGGAGAGCGCGGCGCGTGATGGCGTGCTGAAGGCGTTCAGCGGGGATACCGATATCTTCATCTTCCCGGGCCGGCCGTTCCATGTGGTCGATGCCCTGGTCACCAACTTCCACCTGCCTGAGTCCACGCTGCTGATGCTGGTCTCGGCCTTCGCCGGTTATCCGCAGACCATGGCCGCCTATGCGGCGGCGGTTGAAAACGGGTACCGCTTCTTCAGTTACGGTGATGCCATGTTCATCACCCGCAATCCGGCGCCGCGTGGCCCCGAGGATCAAGCATGAGTCGCACCTGTCGTATGTCCTTCGAACTGCTGGCTACCGATGGCAAGGCCCGTCGTGGACGGTTGACCTTCCCGCGTGGCGTGGTCGAGACGCCGGCGTTCATGCCGGTCGGCACCTATGGCACGGTCAAGGGCATGCTGCCGCGCGACGTCGAGGCCATCGGTGCGCACATGATCCTGGGCAACACCTTCCACCTGTGGCTGCGTCCAGGCACAGAAGTGATCAAGGCCCACGGCGACCTGCACGATTTCATGCAGTGGAAAGGCCCGATCCTGACCGATTCGGGTGGCTTCCAGGTGTTCAGCCTGGGCGCCATGCGCAAGATCAAGGAGGAGGGCGTGACCTTCGCCTCGCCGGTCGATGGCTCCAAGGTATTCATGGGTCCGGAAGAATCGATGCAGGTCCAGCGTGACCTGGGCTCCGACGTGGTGATGATCTTCGACGAGTGCACGCCGTACCCGGCCGACGAAGACGTCGCGCGGATATCGATGGAGCTGTCGCTACGCTGGGCCCAGCGCTCGAAGAACGCCCACGGTGACAACACCGCGGCGCTGTTCGGCATCGTCCAGGGCGGCATGCACCAGGACCTGCGCATGCGCTCGCTCGAAGGCCTGGACAAGATCGGCTTCGATGGCCTGGCCATTGGCGGACTGTCTGTGGGCGAGCCCAAGCACGAAATGATCAAGGTGCTGGATTATCTGCCTGGCCAGATGCCAGCTGACAAACCTCGTTACCTTATGGGGGTAGGCAAACCCGAAGATCTCGTTGAGGGTGTGCGCCGCGGCGTCGACATGTTCGATTGCGTGATGCCTACGCGCAATGCGCGCAATGGTCATCTGTTCATCGATACCGGCGTGATCAAGATCCGCAACGCGTTCCATCGCCATGATGATTCGCCGCTGGATCCTACCTGCGACTGTTACACCTGCCAGAACTTCTCCCGCGCCTATCTCCATCACCTGGACAAGTGCGGCGAAATGTTGGGCGCCATGTTGAATACGATCCATAACTTGCGTCATTACCAGCTCTTGATGGCTGGTTTGCGCGAGGCTATTCAACAGGGTAAATTGGCCGCCTTTGTCGACGCCTTCTACGCCAAGCGCGGGCTGCCTGTGCCGCCCTTGGACTGATGCAATTTCGCCTACTGCAAGTCAAAACATTGCAACTTAGCAACTGGAGTGCCATATGAGCTTTCTGATTCCCGCCGCGTACGCGGACGCTGCTGCCCCTGCCGCCGGCCCTGCCGGTACCGGCTTCGAGTGGATCTTCCTGGTCGGCTTCCTGGTCATCTTCTACCTGATGATCTGGCGTCCACAGGCCAAGCGCGCCAAAGAGCAGAAAAACCTGCTCAGCAACCTGCAAAAAGGCGACGAAGTTGTCACCAATGGCGGCATCGCCGGCAAGATCGTCAAAGTTGCCGATGATTTCGTGGTCCTCGAAGTTTCCGACACCGTCGAACTGAAGTTCCAGAAGGGCGCCATTGCCGCGACCCTGCCCAAAGGTACGCTCAAGGCCATCTGAGTTACTGATTTCTACCCATCGTCGGGGCGCGCAAGGCGCCCCGCGTCTTGAACGGGCGGCGTGATGCTGAACAAATACCCTCTGTGGAAATACCTGCTGATCCTGGCTGTGCTGGCGATCGGTTTCATTTATTCCGCTCCCAACCTCTACCCTGATGATCCGGCGGTCCAGATCAGCGGTGCCAGCACGGCGCTGCAGGTCAACCAGGCCGATCTCGACCGCGTCAGCAAGGCGCTGACCGATGCCGGCATCCCCGTCAAGGCAGCCAGCCTGGGCGAGCAGGGCAAGGGCGCGCTGGTGCGCCTGGCCAAGCAGGAAGACCAACTGCCAGCCAAGGATGTGGCGCGTAAAGCCCTGGGTGATGATTACGTCGTGGCCCTGAACCTGGCGCCGACAACTCCCGAGTGGCTGCGTAACCTGGGCGCGAGCCCGATGAAGCTGGGCCTGGACCTGTCCGGTGGCGTGCACTTCCTCCTGGAAGTCGACATGGACAAGGCCATGAGCGCGCGCATGAAGGTGTACGAAGGGGAGGTCAAAACCCTGTTGCGCAAGGAGCGTGTCCGCTACCGCAGCCTGCCTCAGCAGGATGGCGGCATCATGCTGGGCTTCTCCGATGACGCGGCCCGCGAACAGGCACGTGCCCTGATCCGCAAGAATTTCAATGATTTCGACCTGACCACCAGTGAGCGCAACGAGCTGGCTGTCCTGCGTCTTGCGATCACTCCGGCCAAGGTCGCGGAAATCCGCGAGTACTCCATCAAGCAGAACCTGACCACCGTGCGTAACCGGGTCAACGAGCTGGGTGTGGCCGAGCCGCTGGTACAGCGTCAGGGCGCCAACCGGATCGTGGTCGAGCTGCCAGGCGTGCAGGACACCGCCGAAGCCAAGCGTATCCTCGGCAAGACCGCCAACCTTGAGTTCCGCTTCGGCGCCGAGCCAGGTGCGTCCAAGGCGACCACCGAGGTGTTCGAGTTCCGTGATGGTGGTCGCTCGGCTCCTGTCGAGCGTGGCCTGATCATCACCGGTGACCAGGTGACCGATGCCCAGGCAGGCTTCGACGAGCACGGCCGCCCGCAGGTGAATATCCGTCTCGATGGCCATGGCGGCGAGCTGATGAGCCGCGCCACGCGCAGCAACGTCGGCCGCAGCATGGCGGTGATCTTCATCGAGCAGAAGCCGGTTACTCGCTACGAGAAGAAGACGGTTGACGGTGTCGAGAAAGACGTCGCCATCCAGACCTTCAAGGAAGAGAAGCAGATCATCAGCCTGGCGACTATCCAGTCGCCGCTGGGCAGCCAGTTCCGGATCACCGGCCTCAACGGCCAGGGTGAGTCCTCCGAACTGGCCCTGCTGCTGCGCGCCGGTGGTCTGGCCGCGCCGATGTACTTCGCTGAAGAGCGCACCATTGGTCCTAGCCTGGGTGCCGACAACATCACGAAGGGTATCGATGCGTCGCTGTGGGGCATGCTGTTCGTCTCGCTGTTCATCATCGCCATCTACCGCGCCTTCGGCGTGATCGCCACTGTCGCCCTGGCGGGCAACATGGTGCTGCTGCTGGCGCTGATGTCGCTGCTGGGTGCGACGCTGACCCTGCCAGGCATTGCCGGTATCGTGCTGACCATGGGCATGGCGGTCGATGCCAACGTGCTGATCTTCTCGCGGATACGTGAGGAAATTGCCTCGGGCATGTCGGTGCAACGCGCCATCCACGAAGGCTTCAACCGTGCCTACACGGCGATCATCGATGCCAACCTGACCAGCCTGCTGGTCGGCGGTATTCTGTTCGCCATGGGTACCGGCCCGGTGAAGGGCTTCGCGGTTACCATGTCCCTCGGGATTTTCACCTCGATGTTCACCGCCGTCATGGTGACCCGCGCTATGGTCAACCTGACCTGTGGTGGGCGTGACATCAAGAAGCTGTGGGTTTAAGGGGCTGCCATGTTACGTACCATCAACTTCATGGGCGTGCGCAATATCGCGTTCGCCGTTACCGTGCTTCTTACCGTGCTGGCGCTGTTCAGCTGGTGGCAGAAGGGCCTGAACATGGGCCTGGATTTCACCGGCGGTACGCTGATCGAGCTCACCTACGAGCGTCCTGCAGACCTGCAGGCCGTGCGTACCGAGCTGACCCAGGCCGGCTTCCACGACGCGGTGGTGCAAAGCTTTGGCGCCACCACCGACCTGCTGGTGCGCATGCCGGGCGATGACCCTCTGCTGGGCAACCGTGTTGCCGAAGCCCTGCAGAAGGCCGGTGGTGACAACCAGGCCGTGGTCAAGCGTGTCGAGTTCGTCGGTCCGCAGGTAGGTGAAGAGCTGCGTGACCAGGGCGGCCTTGGCATGCTCCTGGCGCTGGGCGGCATCCTGATCTACCTGGCCTTCCGCTTCCAGTGGAAGTTCGCGGTCGGTGCGATCGTATCGCTGGTACACGACGTGGTGGTGACCATGGGTATCCTGTCGTTCTTCCAGATTACCTTCGACTTGACGGTGCTGGCGGCGGTACTTGCGATCATCGGTTACTCGCTCAACGACACCATCGTCGTGTTCGACCGGGTTCGCGAGAACTTCCGGGTGATGCGCAAGGCCTCCCTGATCGAGAACATCAACGTCTCGACCACTCAGACCCTGCTGCGCACCATCGCTACCTCGGTATCGACCTTGCTGGCCCTGGCTGCGCTGCTGTTCTTTGGCGGCGACAACCTGTTCGGCTTCTCGCTGGCGCTGTTCATCGGTGTCCTGGCGGGTACCTACTCGTCGATCTATATCGCCAACGTGGTACTTATCTGGCTGAACCTGAACAGTGAAGACCTGATCCCGCCGGTCAAGGCCGAGGGTGTGGACGAGCGTCCATAACGGTTTATCCTGCGCCACAGGGCGATAGAGAAGGGCGCGAGTATTGAACTCGCGCCCTTTTTTTTGCTCCAAGGCTGGGAGAAGCGCGGGCGCGGACCCGCAGACAAGATCAGGAGGTTCACGTGAACAAATCATTGCTGGTAGGTGCTGTGCTGGGTGCTGTCGGTGTGACTGCCGGAGGCGCTGTGGCAACCTACAGCTTGGTGAACAAGGGGCCGGACGTTGCCCAGGTCACCGACGTGCAGCCCATCAAACAGCAGGTCAAGACCCCGCGGGAAGTCTGCAAGGACGTCACCGTTACCCGCCAGGCACCGGTCAAGGACCAGCACCAGATCGCGGGTACCGTGGTGGGAGCGCTGGCTGGCGGCCTGCTGGGGAATCAGGTTGGCGGCGGCACCGGCAAGAAGATCGCTACGGTGGCGGGCGCGGTCGGTGGTGGTTATGCCGGCAACAAGGTGCAGGAAGGCATGCAGCAGCGTGATACCTACACCACCACGCAGACCCGCTGCAATACGGTCAATGACCTGAGCGAGAAGGTCGTTGGCTACAACGTTACCTATTCGATCGGTGACAAGGTCGGCAAGGTCAAGATGGACCGTGAGCCGGGCCAGACCATTCCGCTGGATGAAAACGGCAAGCTGGTGCTAAGCCAGGCCCAGTGATTCCCGCCCATGAAAAAAGCACCCTAGGGTGCTTTTTTTTCATGCGCGGCTCAATTAACGCTTGAGGCTTTCCGGCAGGTGCGGCTGGATGGCAGTCAACACGGCCTTGAAGCACTTGATGTTGCCCGCAACGATGTGGCCTTTATCGAGGAAATCGTGACCACCGGTGAAGTCGCTCACCAGGCCGCCCGCTTCCTGGATCAGCAGCACGCCTGCCGCCATGTCCCATTCCGACAGACCCGATTCCCAGAAGGCATCGAAACGGCCAGCGGCAACGTAGGCCAGGTCGAGGCTGGCGGCCCCGGCGCGGCGGATGCCGGCGGTCTGGCCAGTCAGGGCGCGGAACATGCCCAGGTAGTTGTCCAGCTCGGCCATCTGGCTGTCGCGGAACGGGAAGCCGGTACCCAGCAGGGCGCCTTCGAGGCTGGTACGCGAGCTGACGCGCAGGCGGCGGCCATTGAGCTGGGCGCCACGGCCACGGCTGGCGGTGAATTCTTCCTGGCGAACCGGGTCGAGGATCACGGCATGCTCGATGCGGCCGCGGTATTTGCAGGCGATGCTGACCGCGAAGTGCGGGATGCCACGCAGGAAGTTGGTGGTGCCGTCCAGTGGGTCGATGATCCACAGGTAGTCCTTGCCCTCTTCACCGGAGCCTGCATGCATGCCGGTTTCTTCACCCTGGATCGAGTGGTTCGGGTAGGCCTTGCGCAGCGCCTTGACGATGACCTCTTCGGCCGCGCGGTCGACCTCGGAGACGTAGTCCTTGGCCTCTTTTTCGTCCACCTTGATGCTATCCAGGCGTTCGATTGAGCGGAAAATCAGTTCACTGGCGCTGCGGGCGGCGCGCAGCGCGATATTCAGCATGGGCTGCATGGACGTTTCACCTGGGTCGTTAAAGAAAGCCGCACATTCTAGCAGAATTATCCGCGCGCAGAAGTGTGTCATTTGCTTTCGTGGTGTTACGCTGGTCGCTTCTGTAAGATTCAGTCCCCCATTTCTGTCTCTGCGAGCACTTCACCTTGCTGCAAAATATTCGTGTTGTTCTGGTCAATACCAGCCACCCCGGCAATATCGGCGGCGCTGCGCGTGCCATGAAAAACATGGGCTTGACGCGCCTGGTGCTGGTAGAACCGCAGGACTTTCCCTCGCACGAGGCCAGCGCCCGTGCCTCTGGCGCCGACGACATCCTGGCCGCTGCCAAGGTCGTCGGATCGCTCGAAGATGCGCTCGTTGGCTGCAACCTGGTGCTGGGCACCAGCGCCCGTGAGCGCAGCCTGCCCTGGCCGCTGATCGACCCGCGCGAGTGCGGCACCAAGGCCGTCGAGCACGCCACGCAAGGCGAGGAAATTGCCCTGGTTTTCGGCCGCGAACACGCAGGCCTGACCAACGATGAGTTGCAACGATGTCATTTCCACGTGCATATCCCGTCGAATCCTGACTTCAGCTCCCTGAACCTGGGTGCGGCGGTTCAGGTGCTCGCCTATGAAGTGCGCATGGCCTGGCTGGGCGCCGCTGGCGAGCAGGCGGAGGGTGACAAGCCCCAGGCCGCCTCCCCAGGCCTCAGCGAGCTGGTCACCATGGACGAGATGGAGCTGTTCTATGGCCATCTGGAAAAGACCCTCGTGGACATCGGCTTCCTCGATCCGGAGAAACCGCGTCAACTGATGCCGCGCCTGCGCCGGCTGTATGGGCGCAGTGGGGTCGATCGTTCGGAAATGAGCATTTTGCGCGGCATCCTCACCGAGACCCAGAAAGTGGTCCGGGGCGAGCCGCATAAGCGGAAGGACCAATAGATGTTCGAGCGTCTGCGTGAAGATATCCAGAGTGTGTTCCATCGTGATCCAGCGGCGCGCAATGCCTTCGAGGTCCTGACCTGCTATCCGGGCATGCATGCGATCTGGTTGCACCGTGCCGCCCGCGCCCTGTGGCTGCGCGATCTCAAGTGGCTGGCGCGCCTGGTGTCCAATTTCGGACGCTGGATGACCGGTATCGAGATTCATCCGGGAGCCAAGGTGGGTCGACGGTTTTTCATCGACCACGGCATGGGTATCGTGATTGGCGAAACCGCCGAGATCGGTGACGACGTGACCCTCTACCAGGGCGTGACGCTGGGCGGCACCAGCTGGAACAAGGGCAAGCGGCACCCAACGCTGGAGGACGGCGTGGTGGTGGGGGCGGGCGCCAAGGTGCTCGGTCCGTTCACGGTCGGGGCAGGGGCCAAGATCGGCTCCAATGCGGTAGTGACCAAGGCGGTGCCGGCCGGTGCTACCGCGGTCGGTATTCCCGGTCGCATCATCGTCAAGTCCGAGGACAACGAAGTCGAGGCCAAGCGCAAGGCCATGGCCGAGAAGATCGGCTTCGATGCCTATGGCGTCAGCGGTGACATGCCCGACCCGGTCGCCCGTGCCATTGGCCAGTTGCTTGACCATCTGCAGGCAGTGGACGGGCGCCTCGAGGACATGTGCGGCGAGCTGACCAAGCTGGGCAGCAGCTACTGCGCCAAGGACCTGCCGGCATTGCGCGAAGAGGACTTCGCCGAGGTCAAGGCAGCGGCCAAGAGTGACTCCCAGTCGCATTGACAGGCTGATGCCCACGCAGGGCGTGTGCTAACGCGCCCTTTCTTGCTATCATGCCGCCCGCCTCCGCATCGCAATTCCGACTAAAGCAGTAGGTCTTATAGTTGACTTAAATGCTCGGGAATTGCATACTTGCACACATTCTGTAACTCCCGTGGTAACGACTAGCCATGCGACTGACTACTAAAGGCCGATACGCCGTGACCGCAATGCTCGACCTGGCATTGCACGCGCAGCATGGGCCTGTGTCTTTGGCCGATATTTCCGAGCGCCAGGGCATATCCCTCTCATATCTGGAGCAGCTGTTCGCCAAGCTGCGCCGCGGCAGCCTGGTTTCCAGTGTTCGCGGCCCAGGCGGCGGTTATCAGCTGTCCCGTGGCATGGAGACCATCCAGGTTGCCCAGGTTATCGACGCGGTCAATGAATCGGTCGATGCCACCCGTTGCCAGGGCCTGGGAGACTGCCATGCCGGTGACACCTGCCTGACCCACCACCTGTGGTGCGACCTCAGCCAGCAGATCCATGAATTCCTCAGCGGCATCAGCCTGGCCGACCTTGTTACCCGTCGAGAGGTGCAAGAAGTTGCCCAGCGCCAGGACCTGCGACGTGTCGCGGGCCGCCCTGCCCATTTGGACAAGATTGAGACGTCCGCCGTCGAATGACCGTTACGACGAGCGGCGCGACCGCCTGATAGGAGATATTCAATGAAGTTGCCGATCTACCTCGATTACTCCGCGACCACTCCGGTCGACCCACGCGTCGCTCAGAAAATGTGCGAATGCCTAACGGTCGACGGAAACTTCGGTAACCCGGCCTCGCGCTCCCACGTCTTTGGCTGGAAAGCCGAAGAGGCGGTCGAGAACGCCCGTCGCCAGGTGGCCGAACTGATCGGCGCCGACCCGCGCGAGATCGTCTGGACCAGCGGTGCGACCGAGTCCGACAACCTCGCCATCAAGGGCGTCGCGCACTTCTATCACACCAAGGGCAAGCACATCATCACCTCCAAGATCGAGCACAAGGCGGTCCTGGACACCTGCCGCCAGCTCGAACGCGAGGGTTTCGAAATCACCTACCTCGAGCCCGGTGACGACGGTATCGTTACTCCGGCGATGGTCGAGGCGGCCCTGCGCGACGAAACCATTCTGGTATCGCTCATGCACGTCAACAACGAAGTCGGCTCCATCAACGACATCGGCGCGATCGGTGAACTGACCCGTTCGCGTGGCGTGCTGTTCCACGTTGATGCCGCCCAGTCCGCGGGCAAGGTCGAGATCGACCTGTCCAAGCTCAAGGTCGACCTGATGTCGTTCTCGGCGCACAAGGTCTACGGCCCTAAAGGTATCGGCGCGCTGTACGTCAGCCGCAAGCCTCGCGTACGCCTCGAAGCCGCCATGCACGGCGGCGGTCACGAGCGCGGCATGCGGTCGGGTACGTTGCCGACCCATCAGATCGTCGGCATGGGCGAAGCCTTTGCTGTCGCCAAGGAGCAGATGGCCAGCGAGAACGTGCGCATCAAGGCCCTGAGCGACCGTTTCTTCAAGCAGGTTTCCGAGCTCGAAGAGCTGTATGTCAATGGCAGCCAGGTTGCCCGCGTACCGCACAACCTGAACCTGAGCTTCAACTACGTCGAAGGCGAGTCGCTGCTCATGGCGCTCAAGGACATCGCGGTATCGTCCGGTTCGGCCTGCACCTCGGCCTCGCTTGAGCCTTCCTACGTGCTGCGCGCCCTGGGCCGCAACGACGAGTTGGCACACAGTTCGATCCGCTTCACCTTCGGCCGCTTCACCACCGAAGAAGAAGTCGACTATGCCGCGCAGAAAGTCTGCGAGGCCGTTTCCAAGCTGCGCGAGTTGTCGCCGCTGTGGGACATGTACAAAGACGGCGTCGATATCTCCAAGATCGAGTGGGCCGCCCACTAAGCCAGTCGCCGGAAAGAGCGGCTCTCTGATGAGGAAGGAATAGCACCATGGCATACAGTGAAAAGGTCATCGACCACTACGAAAACCCGCGCAACGTCGGCAAGATGAATGCCGAGGACCCGGATGTCGGGACCGGCATGGTCGGCGCGCCAGCCTGCGGCGACGTCATGCGCCTGCAGATCAAGGTCAACGAGCAGGGCGTCATCGAAGACGCCAAGTTCAAGACCTACGGCTGCGGTTCGGCCATTGCCTCCAGCTCCCTCGCCACCGAGTGGATGAAAGGCAAGACCCTGGACGAAGCCGAAACCATCAAGAACACCCAGCTGGCCGAGGAACTCGCCCTGCCTCCGGTGAAAATCCACTGCTCGGTACTCGCCGAGGACGCCATCAAGGCGGCCGTACGCGATTACAAGCAGAAGAAAGGTTTGCTCTAAGTCGCCTGTTGCAGGTAAGGAGTCTCGATGGCTATCAGCATGACAGAAGCCGCCGCCAACCATGTGCGGCGGTCCCTCGAAGGGCGCGGCAAAGGTCTTGGCATCCGCCTTGGCGTGCGTACCACCGGTTGCTCGGGCCTGGCCTATGTGCTGGAGTTCGTCGATGAGCCAGGTGCCGAGGACCAGGTCTTCGAAAGCCATGGCGAGCGGGTGATCATCGATCCCAAGAGCCTGGCCTACCTGGACGGCACCGAGCTCGACTTCGTCAAGGAAGGGTTGAACGAAGGCTTCAAGTTCAACAACCCCAACGTGCGCGGTGAGTGTGGCTGCGGCGAAAGCTTCAACGTCTGAGGCGCCGCGTGGGAACTCCTTGTCATTTCGCCCTGTTCGACCTGCAACCGGGCTTCAGCCTGGACCTCGATAAACTCGCCGTTCGCTATCGCGAGCTGGCCCGTGAGGTTCATCCGGACCGCTTCGCCGACGCCTCCGAGCGCGAGCAGCGCCTGGCGCTGGAACAGTCCGCTGCGCTCAACGAGGCCTACCAGACCCTGCGCAGCGCGCCTCGCCGCGCCCGCTACCTGTTGGCCATCAGTGGCCACGAAGTGCCCCAGGAAATCACGGTTCATGACCCTGACTTCCTGATGCAGCAGATGCAACTGCGCGAAGAGCTCGAAGACCTGCACGACAGTGCCGACCTGGACGGGGTGGGCGTTTTCAAGAAGCATCTCAAAGGTGCCCAGCAAGCGCTCAATGACGACTTCGCCGCCTGTTGGGACGACCCAGCGCAGCGCGAGCAGGCCGAACGCCTGATGCGCCGCATGCAGTTTCTCGACAAGCTTGCCCAGGAAGTGCGTCAGCTCGAAGAGCGCCTCGACGATTAACCCGGCGTTACCCGTGATGACGCCTAAGGTATTCAAATAAGCATGGCCCTACTGCAGATCGCCGAACCCGGTCAAAGTCCTCAGCCGCACCAGCGCCGCCTGGCGGTGGGGATTGACCTCGGTACCACCAATTCGCTGGTCGCTGCCATTCGCAGCGGTGTCAGCGAGCCCCTGCCTGACGCACAAGGCAACGTCATCCTGCCGTCCGCCGTGCGCTACCTCGATGAGCGCATCGAGGTTGGCCAGGCGGCGCGCGATGCCGCCGCGAGCGACCCGTTGAACTCCATTCTCTCGGTCAAGCGCCTGATGGGCCGAGGCCTGGCGGACGTCAAGCAACTGGGTGAGCAATTGCCTTACCGCTTTGTCGGTGGCGAGTCGCACATGCCGTTCATCGATACCGTGCAGGGCGCCAAGAGTCCGGTCGAAGTCTCTGCCGATATCCTCAAGGTGCTGCGCCAGCGTGCCGAGGAAACCCTCGGTGGTGAGCTGGTCGGGGCGGTGATCACCGTGCCGGCCTATTTCGACGACGCCCAGCGTCAGGCCACCAAGGACGCCGCGCGCCTGGCCGGCCTGAACGTGCTGCGCCTGCTCAACGAGCCGACCGCGGCTGCCGTGGCCTATGGCCTGGACCAGAATGCCGAAGGCCTGGTGGCCATCTATGACCTGGGTGGCGGGACCTTCGACATTTCCATCCTGCGGCTGACCGCAGGCGTCTTCGAAGTACTGGCCACCGGTGGCGACAGCGCCTTGGGCGGCGATGATTTCGACCATGCCATCGCTGGCTGGATCATCGAGCAGGCGGGGCTGTCCGCCGATCTCGATCCATCCACCCAGCGGCTGCTGCTCCAGACCTCGTGCGCAGCCAAGGAAGCCCTGACCGACGCCGATGTGGTCAGCGTGGCCCATGGCGCCTGGCAGGGCGAGCTGACCCGCGCCGCCTTCGAAGCGTTGATCGAGCCGCTGCTGTCCCGCAGCCTCAAGGCCTGCCGCCGCGCTGTGCGCGACAGCGGCGTAGAGATCGAAGAAGTTGCCGCCGTGGTCATGGTTGGCGGCTCGACCCGTGTGCCACGGGTGCGCGAAGCGGTTGGCAGCTTGTTCGGCCGCACGCCACTTACCGAAATCGACCCCGACCAGGTCGTCGCCATTGGCGCCGCGGTGCAGGCCGATACCCTGGCCGGCAACCGCCGCGATGGCGGCGAACTGCTGTTGCTCGACGTGATCCCGCTGTCGCTTGGCCTGGAAACCATGGGCGGGCTGATGGAAAAGGTGATTCCGCGCAACACCACCATCCCCGTCGCCCGTGCCCAGGAATTCACCACCTACAAAGATGGCCAGTCGGCCATGATGATCCATGTCCTGCAGGGCGAGCGCGAGCTGGTCAGCGACTGCCGGTCGCTTGCGCGCTTCGAGCTGCGCGGTATTCCGGCCATGGTTGCCGGTTCGGCCAAGATCCGCGTCACCTTCCAGGTCGATGCCGATGGCCTGCTCAGCGTAGCGGCCCGCGAAATCGGTTCGGGCGTGGAGTCGAGCATCCAGGTCAAGCCATCCTATGGCCTGACGGACGGCGAGATCACCCGCATGCTCAAGGATTCGTTCGAGCATGCGAACAACGACAAGCAGGCCCGGCAGCTGCGTGAGCATCAGGTCGATGCCGAGCGCCTGCTCGAAGCGGTGCAGGGTGCCCTCGAAGCGGATGGCGAGCGCTTGCTCGACGCCGACGAGCGCCTGGCCATCGAGCACCAGATGCAAGAACTGCGTGATTTGCTCACCGGCACCGATGGCCACGCCATCGAGCAGCAGACCAAGCGTCTGTCGCAGGTGACCGATGCCTTTGCTGCCCGACGCCTTGATTCGACGGTCAAAGCCGCACTGGCCGGGCGCAACCTGAATGAGATCGAGGAGTAACCGATGCCCCTGGTGATTTTCCTGCCCCACGAGAAATTCTGCCCGGATGGGCTGACCCTGGAGGTAGCGCCCGGTACCAATATCCTGGAGCTGGCCCACGAGCACCACATCGAGATGGAAAGCGCTTGCGGCGGCGTGTGCGCCTGCACCACCTGCCACTGTGTAGTGCGCAAGGGCTTTGACTCGCTCGATGAAGCCGACGAGCTCGAGGAAGACATGCTGGACAAGGCCTGGGGCCTTGAAGCGCAGTCGCGCCTCGCGTGCCAGGTGATCGTCGGTGACGACGACCTGACCATCGAGATTCCGAAGTATTCGCTCAACCACGCTGCCGAAGCGCCGCACTGACTCTGGAGCCTGGCATGAGCCTGAAATGGGTTGATGTACTTGAGATCGCCATCCAGCTTGCGGAAAGCAAGCCGGAAGTCGATCCTCGTTATGTAAATTTCGTCGATCTGCACCGCTGGGTGCTGGCCTTGCCAGAATTCAGCGACGATCCGTCACGCGGCGGTGAGAAGGTGCTAGAGGCCATCCAGGCGGCCTGGATCGAAGAAGCCGACTGAGCGTGTCCTGCAGGTTAGGCAATCCCCTGGAACCCGCGTATAATTCGCGGGTTTAATTTTTCGCAATACTCAATTTCTGGAGTTTTCCATGGCTGTTCAACGTACTTTCTCCATCATCAAGCCAGACGCCGTTGCCAAGAACGTGATCGGCAAGATCACCAGCCGCTTCGAAGAAGCTGGCCTGCGCATCGTTGCCTCGAAAATCAAGCAGCTGTCCAAGGCCGAAGCCGAAGGCTTCTACGCTGAGCACGCAGAGCGTGGTTTCTTCGGTGACCTGGTTGCCTTCATGACTTCCGGTCCGGTCGTTGTCCAGGTTCTGGAAGGCGAAAACGCCATCGCACTGAACCGCGAACTGATGGGCGCCACCAACCCTAAAGAAGCTGCCGCCGGCACCATCCGCGCCGACTTCGCCGAGTCGATCGACGCCAACGCCGTTCACGGTTCGGACTCCGAAGCCGCCGCTGCCCGCGAAATCGCTTACTTCTTCGCTGCTACCGAGGTAACCACTCGCTAAGCGAAAGCTTACGAGTGAAGGTGAATCCATGACGACATCGACTGGTAAAACTAACCTGCTGGGGCTGACCCAGCCGGATATGGAAAAATTCTTCGACTCGATCGGGGAGAAACGCTTCCGTGCCGGTCAAGTGATGAAATGGATTCACCACTTTGGCGTCGATGATTTCGACGCCATGACCAACGTCGGCAAGGCCCTGCGCGAAAAGCTCAAGGCGGTTGCCGAGGTTCGCGGTCCGGAAGTGGTCAGCGAGGACATTTCCAGCGATGGTACCCGTAAATGGGTGGTTCGCGTGGAGTCCGGCAGCTGCGTCGAGACCGTATACATTCCCCAGGGCAAGCGTGGCACCTTGTGTGTCTCGTCACAGGCCGGTTGCGCCCTGGACTGCAGTTTCTGCTCCACCGGCAAGCAAGGATTCAACAGCAACCTCACCGCCGCCGAAGTAATCGGCCAGGTGTGGATTGCCAACAAGTCGTTCGGCTCCGTGCCGGCCACCGCCGACCGCGCCATCACCAACGTGGTGATGATGGGCATGGGCGAGCCGCTGCTGAACTTCGACAATGTCATCGCCGCCATGCGCCTGATGATGGACGACCTCGGCTACGGTATCTCCAAGCGCCGCGTGACGCTGTCCACCTCCGGCGTCGTCCCGATGATCGACGAGCTGGCCAAGCACGTCGACGTCGCCCTGGCGCTGTCGCTGCACGCGCCCAATGACGCGCTGCGCAACCAACTGGTGCCGATCAACAAGAAGTACCCGCTCAAGGTGCTGCTCGAGTCGTGCATGCGCTACATGTCGACCCTGGGCGATAAACGTCACTTGACCATCGAGTACACCCTGCTCAAGGACATCAACGACCAGATGGTCCACGCGGAAGAAATGGCCGTGCTGCTCAAGGACGTGCCCTGCAAGATCAACCTGATCCCGTTCAACCCGTTCCCGCACTCGGGCTATGAGCGGCCGAGCAACAACGCTATCCGGCGCTTCCAGGACTACCTGCATCACGCCGGCTTCAACGTGACGGTGCGCACTACCCGGGGCGAGGACATCGACGCGGCCTGCGGCCAGCTGGTCGGACAGGTCATGGACCGCACTCGCCGCAGCGAGCGCTACATTGCCGTACGCCAGGTCAATGCCGACGGCGACGTGCAAGACAGCTCCGCGGGCAACTGACGGGAGCCCTGCCCATGACCCCGCGCGCCGCGCTGTCGATCCTGTCGCTTTCGCTGCTGGCCGGCTGCGTGTCCAGCGGCGGCTCCGA
Organism: Pseudomonas sp. JE3303; assembly: GCF_056312565.1. Lineage (NCBI taxonomy): Bacteria > Pseudomonadati > Pseudomonadota > Gammaproteobacteria > Pseudomonadales > Pseudomonadaceae > Pseudomonas > Pseudomonas sp. JE3303. Next base: position 204,042 of record NZ_JBWGIF010000015.1, on the reverse strand, counting down.
TCCGTTGGCCAGCCGTCAGGGCCGCGAGGCGGCAGGGCAGGCGTACGTGCAGTTGGGCATGGGTTATTTGCAACAAGGTTTGACCGAGCAGGCCAAGGCGCCTCTGTTGCGCGCCCTGGCCCTCGACCCGCGTGACGCCGACGCGCATGGTGCGCTGGCCCTGGTGTTCCAGGTGCAGGATGAGCCACCGCTCGCCGAAGAGCATTACCGCAAGGCGCTTGCCGAGCGGCCCGGTGACACGCGGTTACGCAACAATTACGGCAGTTTCCTATATGCTCAGGGACAATACCGCGAGGCCAAACAGATGTTTCGCCAAGCCGCTGTCGATACCCTGTATCCTGAGCGCTCGCGAGTCTTCGAGAACCTCGGCCTCACCGCCTTGAAACTCGACCGCCGCGACCAGGCGCGAACGCACCTGGAAAAGGCCTTGAACCTCGACCCGCGGCAACCCCGCGCGTTGCTTGAAATGGCTGAGTTATCCTTCGAAGACAGGCATTATGTGCCGGCCCGGGAATTTCATGATCGCTTCAGCCAGCTGAGTGAGCAAAGCGCCCGTACCCTGTTGCTGGGCAGCCGCCTGGCAAGAGTCTTCGACCAAGGCGACACCCTGGCCGGGCTGGGCCTGCAATTACAACGACTTTATCCCGGTACGCCGGAATATCAGCAATACCTGTCGGAGCAACGATGAAAGCCGCGCACCCAGAAGTAGCAGCAGCGACTCGCCAGAATCCCGGTGAGGTCTTGCGCCAGGCCCGCGAAAGCCGGGACTGGTCGCAAGCCGAGGTGGCGCGCAAGCTCAACCTGACCGTGAGTTCCCTGGACAACCTGGAAACCGGTGCCTTCGACAAGCTGCCTGGGCACACCTTCGCCCGTGGCTACATCCGTGCCTACGCCAAGCTGATGGGCATGGACCAGGCGCCGCTGGTCCAGGCATTCGACCAGTACACCGGTACACACGCTCAGGGCAGCGAAGTGCATGCCCTGGGGCGGATCGAGGAGCCCGTGCGCCTGTCGCACAATATCCTGCGCGGGGTCAGCCTGCTGTTGCTGCTGATGGTCATCGGCGGCGGCTTCTTCTGGTGGCAAGACCAGGGCAGCATGCGTGGCAAGGACCTGTCGCGTATTGCCATGGAGCATGTGGAGGTCGAAAGCGCCGACGGCACCACGCAGATCCACCCCCTCGACGAGCCTGAGGACCAGGCCGTGAGCGCTGCACAGCAGCCACCAGGCGCGCCTTTGCCGCTCGATCAGGGCCAGCCTGAGGCGCCGTCGGTATCGGCCAGCGCTCCCGCCGCCGATGCCACGACATCCGCCGTGCCGCCAGTGACCAGCACCGCGCCTGCCCAGGTTCCGGCTCAGGCTGCAGCGCCAACCGCGCCTGCGGCCGCCACGCCGGCACCCGCCGCTCCGGCCGCAGCCGCTACCCAGGCCCCCGTGGCCGCTGCCGTCCAGCCAGGTGCTCCAGCGCAAGCGGGCGACGGCAAAGTGCATATCCAGTTTGTCGCCGATTGCTGGACCTCGGTCACCGATGGCAACGGCAAGGTGCTGTTCAGCGCCATCAAGCGCAAGGGCGACAGCCTGGACGTGACCGGCAAGCCGCCGTTCGCGGTGCGCCTGGGCTTCGCCCGGGGCGCACAGGTCAGCTACAACGGCCAGGCCGTCGACATTTCCCCGTTTACCAGCGGCCAGACCGCTCGCCTGAAGTTGGGACAGTAATTCATGCACGGTGAATCTCCGATCAAACGCCGCGAATCCCGCAAGATCTGGGTCGGCAATGTACCCGTCGGTGGGGATGCCCCCATCGCGGTACAGAGCATGACCAACACCGACACCAACGACGTTGCCGCGACCGTGGCGCAGATCAATCGTCTGGTCGATGCCGGTGTCGACATCGTTCGCGTCTCGGTGCCCGACATGGACGCCGCCGAGGCCTTCGGCCGTATCAAGCAACTGGTCAGCGTGCCGCTGGTTGCCGACATCCACTTCGACTACCGCATCGCCCTGCGCGTGGCCGAGCTTGGTGTCGACTGCCTGCGCATCAACCCTGGCAACATTGGCCGCGAGGACCGGGTCCGCGCGGTGGTCGACGCTGCCCGTGACCGTGGTATTCCGATCCGCATCGGCGTCAACGCCGGTTCCCTGGAAAAAGACCTCCAGAAAAAGTATGGAGAACCGACCCCAGCCGCGCTGGTCGAGTCGGCTCTGCGTCATGTCGAGCACCTTGATCGCCTGGACTTCCAGGATTTCAAGGTCAGTGTCAAGGCTTCCGATGTGTTCATGGCTGTCGAAGCCTACCGTCTGCTCGCCAGGCAGATCGTCCAGCCGCTTCACCTGGGTATCACCGAAGCCGGTGGCCTGCGTTCGGGAACGGTGAAATCCGCGGTCGGCCTCGGTATGCTGCTGGCCGATGGCATCGGCGATACCATCCGTATTTCGCTGGCCGCCGATCCGGTCGAGGAAGTCAAAGTCGGCTACGACATCCTCACGTCCCTGCGTCTGCGTTCGCGTGGCATCAACTTCATCGCCTGCCCGAGCTGCTCGCGGCAGAATTTCGATGTGGTCAAGACCATGAACGAGCTCGAAGGGCGTCTCGAAGACCTGCTGGTACCGATGGACGTGGCCGTGATCGGCTGCGTGGTCAATGGTCCGGGAGAAGCCAAGGAGGCCCATGTGGGCCTTACCGGTGGCACGCCGAACCTGATCTACATCGACGGCAAGCCTGCGCAGAAGCTGACCAATGACAACCTGGTCGAAGAGCTCGAAAGGCTGATTCGCCAGAAAGCGGCCGAGAAGGCCGAAGCCGACGCGGCACTGATCGCCCGTGGCTGACATACAGAATCGTAAGGATCTTCCGTGAGCAAACCGCTGCAAGCCATTCGTGGCATGAACGACATCCTGCCCGAGCAGACCCCGCTGTGGCGCTATTTCGAAAGCACCGTCGCCGGTTTGCTGGATACCTACGGCTATCGTCAGATCCGCATGCCGATCGTCGAGTTCACCGAGCTGTTCAAGCGCTCAATCGGTGAAGTCACCGATATCGTCGAAAAAGAGATGTACACCTTCAACGACCGCAACGGTGACTCGCTGACCCTGCGTCCCGAAGGCACCGCAGCGTGCGTGCGCGCAGTGCTGGAGCACGGCATCAGTGGCGGCGGCCAGGTGCAGAAGCTGTGGTACATCGGCCAGATGTTCCGCCACGAGCGCCCGCAGAAGGGTCGCTACCGCCAGTTCAACCAGATCGGCGTCGAAGTGTTCAACCTCGATGGGCCGGACATCGATGCCGAACTGATCGTGCTGACCTGGCGCCTGTGGGGCCTGCTGGGCCTGCGTGACGCAGTCAAGCTCGAGCTCAACAGCCTGGGCACCAGCGAAGCCCGTGCCCGTTACCGTGACGCGCTGGTCGAGTTTCTCTCGGCGCGCCTCGAGCAACTGGACGAAGACAGCCAGCGCCGTCTCAAGAGCAACCCCCTGCGCATCCTCGACAGCAAGGACGCCAATACCCAGGCCGTGCTGGTCGGCGCACCGAAGCTCGAAGACTACCTCGACGAAGAGTCGCGGCTGCACTTCGAAGGCCTCAAGGCTCGACTGAACGCCGCCGGTATCCCGTTCGTGATCAACACCAAGCTGGTGCGTGGCCTGGACTACTACAGCAAGACCGTATTCGAGTGGGTCACTGACAAGCTTGGCTCCCAGGGCACGGTCTGCGCCGGTGGCCGCTACGATGGCCTGGTCGAGCAGATGGGCGGCAAGCCGACCCCTGGCGTGGGCTTCGCCATGGGCATCGAGCGTCTGATCCTGCTGCTCGAAACCCTCGAGCTGGTGCCTGAGTCCATCAACCGCCAGATCGACGTCTACCTGTGCGCCGTTGGCGAGCAGACCGAGCTTGCCGGCTTGATCCTGGGCGAGCGCCTGCGTGATCGTCTGCCGGGGCTGCGCCTGCAGATCAACGCCGGGGGCGGCAGCTTCAAGAGCCAGTTCAAGAAGGCCGACAAGAGCGGCGCGCTGTTCGCGCTGATTCTCGGGGACGACGAACTGGCGCAACAAGTGGTAGGTTTCAAGCCCCTGCGTGGCCAGGGCGAACAACAGAACATTGCCTGGGATGCTCTTGCCGAGCATCTGCAAACCGCTCTCGCCCAGGCGTGAAGCGGCCGAATTGCTGAAAAGGAGTATTGGGGTGTCGAGTACCGATGAAGAGCTGGTCGCGGTCAAGGACTGGTGGGAACGCAATGGCAAGCCACTGCTGACCGGCGCTCTGCTGGCCGCCGTGGTGGTCCTGGGTTGGCAGGGCTGGCAGAAATACCAGAACAACCAGTCGCAGGGCGCTTCCAGCCTGTATCAGGCCCTGCTTGAAACCAGCCTGACGCCGAGCGGGCAGCCAGACGCAGGCAAGGTCGCCGAACTGTCCGGCAAGCTCAAGAGCGAATACGGTGGTACCGCCTATGCCCAGTACGCCAGCCTGTTCGTGGCCAAGGTCGCGGTCGACAGCGGCAAGCTGGACGACGCTGCCGCCGAGCTCAAGAGCGTGATGGACAAGCCGGCCGATACCACTCTGGACGAGATTTCTCGCCAGCGCCTGGCACGTGTGCTGGCCGCGCAGGACAAGGTCGACGAAGCCCTGAAACTGCTCGCTGGCGATACCGACAAGGCCTTCCTGGCCAGCCGCGAAGAGCTCAAAGGCGACCTGCTGGTGCAGCTGGGCCGTACTGACGAAGCTCTGGGCGCTTACGAAAAAGCCAAGGCCGCGCTGTCTGATGACGCTGCGGTCGGTGGCCTGCAGCTGAAGCTGGATGACCTGGCCAAAGGGGATGCCTGACGTGATCGGTTGGAAACATGCAGCAGTGCTGGCCCTGGCCATTTTGGCCGCGGGTTGCAGCAGCAACAGCAAGAAGGAACTTCCCCCGGCCGAGCTGACCAAGTTCACCGAAGAAGTGGTGCTCAAGAAGCTCTGGAGCCGTTCGATCGGTGATGGTCAGGGCGATACCTTCAACATGCTCGTCCCGGCGATCGAGAACGACCGCATCTACGCTGCCGATGTAACTGGCGTGGTGATGTCGCTGGACCGCAACACCGGTGACGTGGCCTGGAAGAAAGACCTTGAGCTGCCGGTATCCGGCGCCGTGGGCGTTGGTTACGGCATGGTGATGCTCGGTACCATCAAGGGGGATGTAATTGCCCTGGATGCGAGCACCGGTGAGGAGCGCTGGCGCTCGAAGGTGACCAGCGAAGTACTCGCGCCGCCTGCAACCAACGGTGATGTTGTCGTGGTGCAGACCCAGGACGATCGCGTGATCGGCCTGGATGCCGCCACTGGCGACCGCCGCTGGATCTACGAGAGCACCCCGGCCGTGCTGACCCTGCGTGGCACCGGTGCGCCGATTGTCACCAACCGCCTGGCGGTTGCGGGCCTGTCCACCGGCAAGGTGGTTGCCCTGGACACCCAGAACGGCGTGCCGGTCTGGGAGGCGCGTGTCGCCGTTCCGCAGGGCCGCTCGGAGCTCGAGCGTGTGGTCGACATCGATGGCGGCCTGCTGCTGTCCGGTGGCGTGCTGTATGTATCGAGCTATCAGGGCCGCGTCGCCGGCCTGGACCTGGAAAGCGGCCGTGTACTCTGGCAGCGTGACGCGTCCAGCTACACCGGTGTCGCCCAGGGTTTCGGCAACGTCTACGTGAGCCTGGCTTCAGGCACGGTAGAGAGCGTCGACGAGCGTTCGTCCAGCGCGTTGTGGAGCAACGATCAACTGGCCCGTCGCCAGCTGTCGGCGCCGGAAGTGTTCTCCAGCTACGTGGCGGTGGGTGACCTGGAAGGCTACCTGCACCTGCTGAGCCAGGTCGATGGCCGTTTCGTCGGCCGTGAGCGTATCGACAGCGATGGCCTGCGCGCCCGGCCCCTGGTGGTCGGCGACACCATCTATGTCTTTGGCAACAGCGGCAAGCTCGAGGCACTGACCGCCCGCTGAAGCTATGCTTGAGGCCTGCGGGCCTTGAGCAGCGGCACTTCGGTGCCGCCCAAACTCCGGCCGCTGCCCTGCAGCGGCTTTTGTATTTTTCGAATTCAAGCAGTGGAGAGCCGAATGGTTCCCGTAATCGCCCTGGTGGGCCGGCCGAACGTCGGTAAATCCACCATGTTCAACCGCCTGACCAAGACCCGCGATGCCATCGTCGGTGACTTGTCGGGCCTGACCCGTGACCGCCAGTATGGCGAAGCCAAATGGCAGGGCCGCAGCTACATCCTGATCGACACCGGCGGTATTACCGGTGACGAGGCGGGCATGGACGAGAAGATGGCCGAGCAGTCGTTGATGGCCATCGAGGAAGCCGACTACGTGCTGTTCCTGGTCGATGCCCGCGCCGGCATGACCGCCGCCGACCAGATGATCGCCGAGCACCTGCGCAAGCGGAACAAGCAGTCATTCCTGGTCGCCAACAAGATTGACCACATCGACCCCGACACCGCGCGCGCCGAGTTCTCGCCGATGGGCATGGGCAACGCGATTCCGGTCGCAGGCGCCCAGGGCCGTGGCATCAACACCTTGCTCGAGACCGTGCTGGGCGACGTGCCGCGCGACAAGGAAGAGGACGCGCTGGACGAAGACGTCGCCGAAGGCCAGGAAGCGGTGCGCATCCCTGGTCCGAGCGAGAAGGATGGCATCAAGATCGCCATCATCGGTCGTCCGAACGTGGGCAAGTCGACCCTGGTCAACCGCATGCTCGGCGAAGAGCGCGTGGTGGTGTACGACGAGCCGGGCACGACACGCGACAGTATCTATATCCCGTTCCAGCGCGATGACGAGAAGTACACCCTGATCGACACCGCTGGTGTGCGCAAACGCGGCAAGATCCACGAGGAAGTCGAGAAGTTCTCGGTGGTCAAGACGCTGCAGGCCATCAAGGACGCCAACGTGGTGATCTTTGTCATGGACGCCCGCGAAGGCGTGGTCGACCATGACCTGAACCTGCTCGGCTTTGCCCTCGAAGCCGGCCGCGCCATCGTCATCGCCCTGAACAAGTGGGATGGCATGCAGCCCGGCGAGCGCGACTACGTGAAGACCGAGCTGCAACGCCGGCTGTTCTTCGTCGACTTCGCCGACATCCACTTCATTTCCGCGCTGCACGGCACTGGCGTCGGCAACCTGTACAAGTCGGTACAGGCGTCGTTCATGTCAGCGGTCACCCGCTGGCCGACCAACCGTCTGACGCAGATTCTCGAAGATGCGGTCAGCGAACACCAGCCGCCGATGGTCAATGGCCGCCGCATCAAGCTGCGCTATGCACACCTTGGTGGTGCGAACCCGCCGATCATCGTGATCCACGGCAACCAGGTCGAGAAAGTACCGCGCTCTTACTCGCGCTACCTGGAAAACACCTACCGCCGCGTGCTCAAGCTGGTCGGTACGCCGATCCGTATCGAGTACAAAGGCAGCGACAACCCTTACGAGGGTAACAAGAACCAGCTCACCGACCGCCAGGTCAACAAGAAGCGCCGGTTGATGTCGCACCACAAGAAGGCCGAGAAGAAGCGCAAAGACAAGCGCTGATCCCGGAACCCTGCCTGAACAGATCCGGCCCGATCTGTTCAGGCAGGGTGTTTCAACCTGGTCTTTCAATCCGCTATGCTCGGGCATCGTCCCGAGTCGGAAAGAGGGCTCCATGATCACCAGCAAGTTGCCGAACGTCGGCACCACCATCTTCACGACCATGTCCCAGCTTGCCGCGCAAACCGGCGCGCTGAACCTCTCCCAGGGGTTTCCCGACTTCAATGGCCCACAGCCCCTGCTCGAGGCAGTAGCCAGGCATGTGCTCGCTGGGCATAACCAGTATTCGCCTTCGACCGGTCTGCCAGCTTTACGCCAGCAGGTTGCGGCGAAGATCGCCCGCAGTTACGGCGTAGCGGTGGATGCCGATAGCGAAGTCACGATCACTCCAGGCGCCACCGAGGCGATCTTCTGTGCGATCCAGGCAGTGATTCACCCCGGTGACGAGGTCATCGTCTTCGACCCCTGCTACGACAGCTATGAGCCGTCGGTCGAGCTGGCAGGTGGGCGTTGCGTGCATGTGCAACTGAGCGACGGCGATTTCAGCATCGACTGGCAGCGCCTTGCCGATGCCATCAGCCCACGCACGCGGATGATCGTCCTCAATTCACCGCACAACCCCAGCGGCGCCTTGATCACTCGCGACGACCTGGACAAGCTGGCGTTGCTGATCGCCGAGCGGGACATCCATGTTCTCAGCGACGAGGTCTACGAGCACCTGGTGTTCGACGGGGCAGAGCACGCCAGTGTGCTGGCCCATGAGGCGTTGTATTCCAAGGCCTTCGTGGTGAGCTCGTTCGGCAAGACCTATCACGTCACGGGCTGGAAGACGGGATACGTGGTCGCGCCTGCGGCCTTGAGCGCGGAGCTGCGCAAGGTCCACCAGTATGTGAATTTCTGCGGAGTGACCCCGCTGCAGTGCGCCCTGGCCGATTTCATGGCTGGCCACCCTGAGCATGTCGAGCAGCTTCCGGCCTTCTACCAGGCCAAGCGCGACCTGTTCTGCGACCTGCTGCAGGCATCGCGCTTGCGCTTCACCCGCACCGCCGGCACCTATTTCCAGCTGGTCGACTATTCGCAGATACGGCCCGACCTCAACGACGTCGACATGGCCCTGTGGCTGACCCGCGAACACGGCGTGGCGACGATACCTGTGTCGGTGTTCTACCAGCGGCCAATCCCCGAGCAGCGCCTGGTGCGCCTGTGCTTTGCCAAACGTGAGGAGACGCTGCGCCAGGCAGCGGAAAGACTATGCGCGATCTGAGTGCACTGCCCAACCTGAAAATCGCCCTGGTGCAGACCAGTCTGGCCTGGCAGGACCCACTGGCCAACTACGCGCGTTTCGAGGTGCTGCTGGAACAGGTCGGCGATGTCGACCTGGTGATCCTGCCCGAAATGTTCACCACCGGTTTCTCCATGGAATCGGAAAAGCTCGCCGAGCCTGAGAACGGCCCCACCTGCAAGTGGCTCAAGACCCAGGCCAGCAAGCTCGATGCGGTGGTCACCGGCAGCGTGATCATCCAGGCCGCCGATGGCAGCCATCGAAACCGTCTGCTCTGGGCACGGCCCGATGGGGAGATACTGCACTACGACAAGCGCCACCTGTTCCGCATGGCTGGCGAGCACAAGCACTACACCCCCGGCGAGCGCCAGGTGCAATTTGAACTCAAGGGTTGGCGTATCCGCCCGCTGATCTGCTACGACCTGCGTTTTCCGGTGTGGAGCCGTGACCCCCAGGATACCGATCTGCTGCTGTACACCGCCAATTGGCCCGCGGCCCGGCGCCTGCACTGGAACCGCCTGCTGCCCGCGAGAGGCATCGAGAACCTGTGTTATGTGGCGGCGGTGAACCGGGTGGGAACGGACGGCAAGGGCTTTGCCTATTCAGGAGACAGCCAGGTGCTGGATTTCCAGGGTGAGACCGTGCTGAGCGCAGGGGAGGCGGATGGCGTGTTTACCGCAGTGCTGAGCGCGGCAGACCTTGCGGCCTACCGCACACGTTTCCCGGCGAACCTGGATGCCGATACGTTCGATCTGCATTGAGCCCCTGAGGTCGCCGCTGCCAGGGTGCGGCGGCGGCCTCAATACACGTCCCGCCGGTAGCGGCCGTCCTCGATCAGCTGCTGCACTGCCTCGCCACCCAGCACCTCGTTCAGCACCGCATCGACTCCCGATGCCATGCCTTGCTGGCTGCCACAGATATACACGCAGGCGCCGTCGTTTATCCATTGGCGCAGTTGATCCGCCTGCTCGCGCAGCACATCCTGCACATACACCTTCTGCGCCTGATCCCGGGAAAACGCCAGGTCCAGCCGCACGAGATCGCCGCTCTCAAGCCAGGCGGACAATTCCTTGCCACACAGCATGTCGTGCGCCCGGTTACGCTCGCCATACAGCAACCAGTTGCGCTGGTCACCGGCAACGATCCGAGCCTTGAGCAGGCTGCGCAGGCCGGCGAGGCCGGTGCCGTTTCCGATCAGCACCATCGGCACCGATGCCGGCGGCAGGTGGAAGGCGCTGTTGCGGCGCAGGCGCAGATTGACCCCGCCATCGAGTGGCAGGTATTCGGTCAGCCAGCCCGAGCCCAGTCCCAGGCTGCCGTCTGGAAGCCGCTCCTGGCGCACGATCAGCTCCAGCACGCCATCGCTGGCGATGGAGGCAATGGAATATTCACGGGGCCCGATCGGTGCCAACGAATCCACCAGCGCCTGAGCGTGCACGCCGACCAGGTGTTCGCGGCCGGTGGGCAGGTTGCGGCTGGCCAGTGCCTGGGACAGGGTTTCAGTCAGGCCGGCGAGCTGCACGGGACTGGTCGGATCAAGCCCCAGGCCCGCGAGGAAGGCTATGACCCGTTGCTGGCCATTGCGAGGCATGATTTCGACGAGGTCGCCTGCCTCCCAGCTCGCCGGCTGGCCAGGCCGCAGCCCCAGCAGGTACACCGGTGCGCCCTGGCTTCCAGGGTTGAGCAGTGCGCGCTGGTGCAGGCTCCAGTTGCCATAGCTCGGCGGCTGCCAGGCGGCGACAGGCTGGGTACCAGTCAGTTGCGCCAGTTCCTGCTGCCAAAGTTGCAGGGCAGCGGGGTCGGCGCTGTCGACCTCGACCGGGCTGAAGGCGCTGTTTGCGCCGCGCTCCGCCAACCAGGCCTGGAGGCGCCGTGCGAATCCGCAGAAATGCGGATACTGGCGATCTCCCAGGGCGAGCACTGCGTAGTGAAGGTTGTCTAGTACCCAAGGCTGACCTAACACCTTGCGCTCGAAGCCACGGGCACTGTCCGGCGCTTCGCCGTCGCCGAAGGTACTGATGACGAACAGCGCGCGTTGCGCCTGGCGCAGGTCATGTTCACCCAGCTCCGCAAGCGGCCTTACCTGCACCGGCATGCCTGCGGCCTGCAATTGCCCGGCGCTCTGCCAGGCCAGTTGTTCGGCAAATCCGCTCTGGCTGGCATACCCGATCAGCCAGCTGTCGCCTTGGGGGGCAGGGCCGGATACCGTGCCACGGGCAGCCCGTACCTGGCGCTTCTTGCGGCGACGGTCGAGATAGAGCAGCCAGCCGGTGACAAAGAACAGCGGCATGCTCAGGCTTGCCAGGGTCACGATGATGCGCCCGGTCAGGCCGAAGTAGCTGCCGGTGTGCAGGGCATACACGCTGGCCAGCAACTGGGCCTTGAACGACTTGTCGTTGTACTTTTCATGACGCTTCACCGCGCCATTGGCGGGGTCGAGGGTCAGCGTATTGAAGGCGCGTTCGTGGTCGGCATTCTCCATCAGGTAGAAGAGCGTCGCCGGCTGGCCACCCGCGGGCGGAAGGCGCAGGTTGTAGGTCGCAAGGCCGGGACCTGCAGCGTTGCGCAGGCTGGTCCAGATGGCGTCGTAGTCGACCAACAGCGGTGGGGCGTTCTTGTCTGCCTGGGGCGGGCCATGGCGGCCGCGGCCTTCGCCACGCTTTTGCTGCTCACCGGCAGGAGGTACATCGGCCAGCAAGCGATTGAGGCCTTCGCGATACCATTCGTACGACCAGAACAGCCCGGTCAGCGCGAACAGGAGGTAGAACAGCAGGCACCAGGTGCCGAACACCGCGTGGAGATCCCAATTGAATGCCCGGCCTTTCTTGGCCCAATCGAACGTCAGCCACACCCGCCAGTTCAGTGGCTTGCGCGGCCAGCGCAGGTAAAGCCCCGACAGGCAGAAGAAGATCAGCATCAAGGTGCAGGCGCCGGTGATCTGCCGGCCAGTGTCGCCAATGGCCAGAAAACGGTGCAGCTGCAGCATGAAATTGAAGAAGCCCTGGCCTGTGGCATCGGCCTTGAGTTCCCCGGTGTAGGGGTCGGCATAGCGCAACTGGCCACGGCGCTCACCCGGTGGCGGCGTGAAGAAGATGCGTGCGGAATTGCCGTCGCGGGTATCGACCCACAGCATCGAGACCTTGTCGCCCTGCGCGGCCTCGACCCGACGCACCAGCTCGGCGGGCGGCAGGACGCTTTCCTGGCGGACTTCGACCTTGAGCACATCGGCGTTGAACAGGCGCAGCAGTTCTTCCTGGAACGAATAGACCGCGCCGGTAATACCCATCAACGCCAGTACCAGGCCTGCGGTAATGCCAAAGAACCAGTGCAACTGAAACAGCGACTTCTTCACCACATCGATCACCTTGTCTTGCCGCCACGACGGGCGCGGGATGCATTATGCCTTGATACACGAAGGCCCCGCCCACGGGCGTGGGCGGGGCCTGCTGATCAGCGGTCCTTAGAAGTGAACGCTGGTGGTCAGCAACGCAGTGCGCCCGGCGGCCTGGTTGGCGAAGTGGGTCGAGAAGGCCTTGTCGTAGTAGACCTCGTTGGTCAGGTTCTGCACGTTCAGCTGCAGATCGACGTTCTTGGTCAACTTGTAGGCTGCCATGGCGTCGTAGCGCACATAGCTGTCGACCATGGTGGTGTTGGCCACGCTGCCGAACACGTCATCCACATAGAACGCGCCGCCGCCGATGGTCAACCTTGGCGTCAGGCTGTAGGTGGTCCAGAGGCTGGCGCTGTTGTTCGGGGTGTTGGGCAGCTGGTTGCCATCGTTGGCCGCGCCCAGCGGGCCGCCGTCGATCTGACGGGCCTGCATGTAGGTGTAGCCAGCGAATACTTGCCATTGGTCAGTAAGCTTGCCGCTGGCCGACAGCTCGATGCCCTGGACGCGGGTCTTGCCGACGTTCTCGTAGGTAGTGGTATCGACCTGGACGCGGGCGTTTTCCTTCTCGGTGCGGAACAGTGCCGCGGTCAGCGACAGGCGCTGGTCGAGCAGGTCCCACTTGGTGCCGACTTCGTAGTTGGTGGTTTCCTCGGGCTCCATGTCGCTCTGGAGCAGGTTACCGGCACGGTCGGTGCTGCCTGGCAGAGGGTTGGTTTCCGTACCTTCTCCAAGCATCGTCCCTGGCGGGGTCGCGGACGTAGCGTACGACACATACACGCTGCCGTTGTCGGTCGGCTTCCAGACCAGGCCCAGCTGGCCGGTGAAGAAGTCGCTGGTGTCCTCGCCCTTGGCGGTGGTGGTGCCAGCGGCGTTGTAGGTCTTGTAGTCGGTATCGAAGTGATCGTAGCGCAGGCCCATGTTCAGCAGCCACTCTGGCGACAGCTCCAGCGTGTCGAACACGTAGATCGCGCGGGTCTTGCTCTTGGTAGTGGTGCCGGCGTAGTTGCGCGCGATGCTGCCGTTCCACGGATCATCCGGGTTCGGGTTGCTCAGCGAGGTGCAGTTGTAGCCGCTGGATGCGATCATCCCCGGCGTGCAGTTGGTGGTGCTGGCAGCTGTGGCCGGCGTGGTATCGGTGTTTACGGTATACGACGAACGCTCGCTTTCCTCGCGGCTCAGCTCGATGCCGGTGGAGAAGCTGTTCTTGAAGCCCGCCACGTAGAAATCACCGAACAGGTCGGTCTGGTTGGTGGTGGTGGCAGTGTTGCCCACGCGGCTGTTGGCCCGGCGCCAGACGCTGCCGTTGTTGACGTTGGCCTTGCTGTCGTCGGGCTGGGTGAGAATGTAGTCCTGCATGCTGTTGCCGTGGCGCAGGGTGTTCTTGATGGTCAGCGCATCGGTCAGGTCGTGCTCGACGGCAAAGGTCGCGATGTCCACGCGGCTCTTGCGGAAATCGCGGCCGGTGAGGCCATAGAAGTTGTCGCTGTCGCCGCCGTCATAGGGCTTGCTTGGGTGGGCCGAGGTACGGTTGCCGGTGCCACCGGTGGGTACGGTGTAGGGGATGCCCGAATCCGGCAGGTCGTCGCTTTCCAGGTGGTAGTAGTCCAGGTTGACCCGTGTCGGAGTGCCAAGGCCGAAGGCGAGCGACGGGGCAATCCCCCAGCGGTCGTAGTCGACCTTGTCGCGGCCGGCCACGTTGCTTTCATGGCTCATCAGGTTGAGGCGCCCGGCCACGCTGTCGCTGAACTGGTAGTTGCCATCGAGGGTGTAGCGCTGCGTCTGGTCGCTGCCCCAGGTGTAACCCGCGTCGAACGAATTGCCAAGGTGCGCGCGCTTGCTCACCAGGTTGATCGTGCCGCCAGCCGCGCCGCGACCGCCGATGGCCGAGTTCGGGCCCTTGGCCACTTCGACCGATTCGACGGCGAAGATCTCGCGGGTCTGCGCGCCGGTGTCACGCACGCCATCGAGATAGGTGTCGCTTTGCGCGTCGAAACCGCGGATGAACGGACGATCGCCCTGTGGATTGCCGCCTTCACCAGCACCAAAGGTAATGCCTGGAACGGTGCGCAAGGCATCTTGCAGGCTCAGGGCGTTGGTGTCTTTGATCACCTGCTGCGGGATGACAGTTACCGAGCGCGGTGTATCCACCAGTGGCGCTGTGTACTTGGAGGACGATGCCTTCTCGACCTTGTAGTCGGTGCTGGCCTGCTCAGCTGTGCCGGTCACGCTTGTTGCGTCCAGGGCAATGGCGGCAGTGCTGGCAACAGGGTCCGCAGCGTAGACGGAGGTGGCACTGATCGCGACGCCGATGGCGGAAGCAAGCAGACGAGGGGAACTCACAGCAGAAGGCACGTAATGACGCAGCATGGTGAATGGGTCCTACCCGGTATTTTTAGGCTGCGAAATATAATGTAAAGAATTGTTAGTAACAATTGAGAATTGTTTTTATTCACACCGTCTTTACAAAATTTACACATTTTTTGTGAATGGATCTTCCCGCTGACACAACAGCTGTCATTTTTGACTTGTGGTGAACCAATGGGAATCAATACCATTGGCGCCCTTGCCCCTCAGGTACCGTCCCATGCTTCTCCACATTCCCGCGCTCTTCACTGCCGACGAAGTGGCACGCATACGCGTGGCCCTGGAGCAGGCCGACTGGGCGGATGGCAAGGTTACCGCCGGCTACCAGTCGGCCAAGGCCAAGCACAACCTGCAACTGCCTGAAGGGCACCCCCTGGCCAAGGAAATTGGTACCGCGCTGATCGAGCGCCTCTGGAGCAACCCACGGTTCATGTCGGCGGCGTTGCCGCACAAGGTCTTCCCGCCACTGGTCAACTGCTACCGCGAAGGCGGCAACTTCGGTTTTCACATCGACAACGCCTTGCGCCAACCGCGCGGCAGCCATGAGCGGGTTCGCACCGACCTGTCCTCGACCCTGTTCCTGAGCGAACCCGACAGCTATGACGGGGGCGAGCTGGTGATCCAGGACACTTACGGCGAGCAGCAGGTCAAGCTGCCCGCTGGCGACCTGGTGCTGTACCCCGGCATCAGTCTGCACAAGGTCAACCCGGTCACCCGCGGGGCGCGCTATGCGGCGTTTTTCTGGACCCAGAGCCTGGTGCGAGAGGACAGCCAGCGGGCCTTGCTGTTCGAGATGGACAACGCTATTCAGCAACTGACCGCCGATGTACCCGATCATCCGGCGTTGATTCAGCTCACCGGGACGTATCACAATCTCTTGCGCCGCTGGGTCGAGGTCTGACATGAGCTACAACCTGCGACGTGAAGAAAACGTCGACGCCGATCAGCTGCGCAGCATGCTCGAAGACAGCCCGGGGCAAGCTGCCCAAGCCATTCTTGCCGCTGCGCGCGAAGGTATCGTCCAGGCGCAATTGCTGCTTGGCCAGATCCTGCTGGACGGCCACGGCATCGAGCGTGACCCTGTGCTGGCCCGGCAATGGTTCACCATCGCCGCCAAAGGCGGGAGCGCCATGGCGCACAACATGCTCGGACGTTGCCTGGAACATGGCTGGGGCGGCGAGCAGGACCTGGCGCAGGCGGTGACGCATTACCGCACCGCGGCCCAGGCGGGGCTCGACTGGGGACTGTACAACTACGCCAACATGCTTGGCACTGGCAGGGGCGTGGCACAAGACCAGGCGGGTGCTTTCGCGGCCTACCGCCGGGCGGCGCAGGAGGGGCATGCCAAGTCGATGAACCTGCTAGGCCGTTATCTCGAGCTGGGGATCGCCTGTGACGCGGACTTCCCCCGGGCCCGGCGCTGGTACCGGCGTTCGGCGCAGGCGGGAGATTTCCGCGGGCAGTTCAGCCATGCAGCGGTGCTGGCGGAGCAGGGTGAGGTAGGCGAAGCGCTGGGCTGGTTGCAGCGGGCGCTGGAGGCAGGCAATGCGAACTTTCTGCGCAGCAGCATTCCTGAGCTGGAACGGGCGGGAGATGCGAGGGTGCGGGGGATGGCGGAGCGGTATCGGGAGCGGTTGGCGCAGATGTAAAGCCAGGACTGCGCTGCAGTCCATCGCGGGACCAGCCCGCTCCCACAAGGTGGAGTGAGTCCGGATCCTGTGGGAGCGGGCTGGTCCCGCGATGGGCCGCAAGGCGGCCCCGGAATGCTTACAGGTAGTACGCCTTCAACGGCGGGAAGCCATTGAATTCCACCGCGCTGTAGCTGGTGGTGTACGCCCCTGTCGACAACCAGTACATCCGGTCACCGATCGCCAGGTTCAGCGGCAGGCCGTACTTGTACTGCTCATACATGATGTCGGCGCTGTCACAGGTCGGACCTGCGATCACCACTTCTTCCATCTCGCCTTTCTTCTCGGTCCAGATCGGAAACTTGATGGACTCGTCCATGGTTTCGATCAAGCCCGAGAATTTGCCCACGTCAGTGTATACCCAACGCTCGACCGCAGTGCGCGACTTGCGTGCAACCAGCACCACCTCACTGACCAGAATGCCGGCGTTGGCAATCAGCGAGCGACCAGGCTCCAGGATGATTTCCGGCAGATCGTCACCGAAGTCTTCCTTCAGAAAGCGGATGATCTCGTCGGCATAGGTCTCCAGGCTGTTGGTACGGGTAATGTAGTTGGCCGGGAAGCCACCACCCATGTTGATCAGCTTGAGGACGATGCCGTCTTCTTCCTTCAGGCGCTCGAAGATCACCTTGACCTTGGCGATGGCCGCATCCCATACGCTGATGTCGCGCTGCTGGGAACCGACGTGGAAGGAGATGCCGTAAGGCACCAGGCCCAGGTCGCGGGCGAGGATCAGCAGGTCCATGGCCATGTCGGTCTGGCAGCCGAACTTGCGCGACAGCGGCCAGTCGGCGGTGGTGGAGCCTTCGGTGAGGATACGCACGTAGACCTTGGAGCCCGGCGCGGCCTTGGCGATGTTGCGCAGGTCGGCTTCAGAGTCGGTGGCGAACAGGCGCACGCCCTTCTCGAAGAAGTAGCGGATGTCCTTGGACTTCTTGATGGTGTTGCCGTAGCTGATGCGGTCGGCGCTGACACCCTGGTTCATCACCTTGTCCAGCTCGTAGATCGAGGCGATGTCGAAGTTCGAGCCTTTGTCCTTGAGCAGGTCGATGATCTCGACCGCCGGATTGGCCTTGACGGCGTAGTAGACCTTGGCGAACTCGAACCCGGCACGCAGGTCGTCATAGGCCTTGCTGATCATCTGGGTATCGATGACGACGAAAGGGGTTTCCTGCTTGTCGGCGAATGCCTTCATTTTCTGGAAGGTTTCACGCGCGAAATAATCTTCGACCTGGATCGACATGCTCAGGGACTCCATGGGCAAACTGAAAAAATAAGTGGCTGCAGCTGAACGTCCTCCGTATCCCCACTTTGGTTCGCCTACTTCCCCGGATGGATCGTTTCCAGCATGGACGTTCGGCGCGAACTTTAGGACCTGAGGGGATCAAGATCAACAAAAAATATTGCAGCTTTACAGGCATCGGACGCGTGTGGGCAGTGGATGTTCCGCGAGGGCTGCCGGGCGTTAAATATTGTGGAATAGGGCAGGTTTGGCTGGGGATGGCGTGAGGGGGAACGATGGACGAGGTTCGCTGCACGGAAGAGGGAGAACGGGATGTGGACCGTTGGTCATGTAGGAGCCAAAACAGCCTGATAAGGGGCTGCTGTTCATATTTATGGCCACGAAAATATCTCTGGATCCGATGGCCTCTTCGCTGGCTTGCCAGCGAAGAGGCCGGCACCGATAACATACCCTTCGGGTCAGATTCAGATCAGGAGGCCACCGCGTCCGCCGGCGAAACGATGCTCGTCTTGCCTCCTCGCGAACGTCCCGAGCTCAGGTAGGCCGCGATCGATTCCTGCGTTACCTCGCCCAGGAACACCTGCTCGGCATCCAGTACCGGCAGCCACGAGCGGTTGAACTCGTACATCCGCGACAAAAGGATGCGCAAGTGCTCGTCATGCGAGGCGGTGGCGTTGAACTGACGCAGGAAGTCACCACAGGTGCCCTGCTGACGATGCAGGTCACGGCGGCGCACATAGCCCATGGCCTTGTTGCCGGCGTCGGTGACCACCACGTAGCGGCGGTCATGCTCGTCCATCAGCTCGACGGCATCATTGGCCGGGGTCTCCGGGCTCACCGACGGGGCATTGTCCGCGGCATCTTCGGCACGCACCAGCAGCAGGCGCTTGAGGGTGCTGTCCTGGCCGACGAAGTTGCTGACGAATTCGTCCACCGGGTGCGCCAGCAAGGTGTCCGGGTGATCAAGCTGCAGCAGCTTGCCCGCGCGGAAGATGGCGATCTTGTCGCCCAGCTTGATCGCTTCGTCGATGTCATGGCTGACCATGATCACGGTCTTGTTCAACGCGCGCTGCATCTCGAAGAACTCGTTCTGGATCATCTCGCGGTTGATCGGGTCGACCGCGCCGAACGGCTCGTCCATCAGCAGGACGGGCGCATCGGCCGCCAACGCCCGGATCACGCCGATGCGCTGCTGCTGGCCACCGGACAGTTCACGCGGGTAGCGCTGCAGGTATTGCTTGGGTTCGAGCTTGATCACGCTCATCAGCTCGCGAGCACGGTCGTGGCACTTCTGCTTGTCCCAGCCAAGCAGGCGGGGGACCACGGTGATGTTCTCCTCGATGGTCATGTTGGGGAACAGACCGATCTGCTGGATCACGTAGCCGATGCGCCGGCGCAGGGTAACTTCGTCCAGGCCGGTGGTGTCCTCGCCATTGATCAGTACCTTGCCCGAGGTGGGCGTGATCAGGCGGTTGATCATTTTCAGCGTGGTGCTCTTGCCACAGCCCGACGGGCCGAGGAATACGCAGATTTCGCCTTCGTTGACGGTCAGGCTCACCGAGTCGACTGCCTTGACGTCCTTGCCGTTGGCTTTGAAGGTTTTGCTGAGGTTTTGAAGTTCGATCATTTGCGCAGTCCTTCTGGAGTCAGGGTACGTTGCAGCCATTGCAGCAGCAGGTCGGCGATGATCGCCAGCAGGCTGACCAGCACGGCGCCGACCAGCAGCATCGACATGTCGCTACGACTGATGGAGGTAAGGATGAGGACGCCCAGGCCACCGGCGCCGATGGTCGCGGCGATGGTCATGACGCCGATGTTCATGACGACGGCGGTACGCACGCCGGCAAGAATCACCGGCACCGCAATGGGCAGCTCGACCATGCGCAGGCGCTGGCCGAAGGTCATGCCGATGCCGCGTGCCGCTTCACGGATGCCCGGCTCGACATTGGTCAGCGCCAGGTAGGTGTTGCGCAAGATCGGCAGCAGTGAATAAAGAAAGACTGCGGTAATCGCCGGCAGCGGGCCCAGACCCTGGCCGAACTTGGAGTAGAACGGCAGCAGCAGGCCGAACAGGGCGATCGAGGGAATGGTCAGCAGTACCGTGGCACTGGCCTGCAGCGGACCGGCCAGGGACGGGAAGCGGGTCATCAGGATGCCCAGCGGCACACCGAACAGAATCGCCAGGCTTACCGCGATTCCCACCAGAGTAATGTGCTGCCAGGTCAGTTGCAGGACCAGGGCCCAGTCCAGGTGGACAAAGGTGTCGAGCATGCTCATGGCTGTACCTCGCTGATCGGATGCTGGCGCAGGAACTCGGCGGCTACCTTGCTGGGGCTCTGGTGTTCGACGTCGATCCTGGCATTGAGCTGGCGCATGGTTTCATCGTCGAACAGCTCCGCCAGCGGCTTGAGCTGGGCGGCGAGTTGCGGATTGGCGTCCAGCACCTGCTTGCGAACGACCGGCGCGGCGGTGTAGTCGGGGAAGTAGTGTTTGTCGTCCTCGAGCAGCTTGAGGTTGAACGCGTTCAGCCGGCCGTCGGTGGTGTACACCAGGCCGCTGAAGGTCTGGTTGTTGCGCAAGGCCGTGTAGACCAGCCCCGCGTCCATCTGGCGGATGTTCTCGCGGCCCACTTGCAGGCCGTAGGTTTCCTTCAGCCCGACTAGACCATCGGGCCGGTTGGCGAACTCGGTGTCCAGCGCCAGCAGGTGGTTGCGCGCCTTCTCGTCACGTAGCACCTGGTTGAGGTCGGTGATGGTATTGACCTGCGGGTAGGCCTCGGCCACCTTGCGCGGCAAGGCCAGCGCATAGGTGTTGCTGAACCTTGAAGGTGTCAGCCAGATCAGCCCTTTTCGAGCGTCGAGTTCCTTGACCTTGGCGTAGGTCGCAGCGCTGCTGGGCATGCGTTCCTCGATGTGGTTGTAGGCCACCAGCGAAACGCCGGTGTATTCCCACATCAGGTCCAGTTGCCCGGTTTCCTGTGCCTGGCGCGCCAGGCTGCTGCCAAGGCTCCCAGTGACACGGACTTCGTAGCCTTTGGCGTTGAGGTATTGAGCGGTGATTTCGGCAAGCACGGTCTGTTCGGTGAAGCCCCGTGCGCCGATACGGATCAGCGGTTTTTCCGCTGCCTGGGCAAATCCTGCGAACAGCAGGGCCGCGCCCATCAGCAAGGCGATTCTTTTCATGGGTTTTCCCTCTTTTACTGGGCCAGGCCGCGTTCGAGCCAGCGACGGCTGGAGTAATTCACCAAGGCGTCGAGCGACAGGGCCAGCAGTGCCGTGCACGCGGCGCCCAGCATCAGCTGCGGCTGATTGTTCAAGGCGATGCCAGGGAAGATCAGGCTGCCCAGGCTGTTGGCCCCGATCAGGAACGCCAGAGGTGCGGTGCCCACATTCAGCGCCAAGGCCACGCGCACTCCGCCGACGATGATGGGCACGGCATTGGGCAACTCGACCTGCCACAGCGTCTGGCGTGGGGTCATGCCGATGCCGGTAGCGGCTTCCTTGAGCGATGCGGGGACGTTTTTCAGGCCTTCGTAGGTGTTGCGCACGATCGGCAGGAGGGAGGCGAGGAACAGTGCGAAGATCGCGGGGCCTGCGCCGATGCCCAGGAAACTCAGGGCAATGGCCAATACAGCCAGAGGGGGGATGGTATTTCCTACGTTGAAGAACTGCATGAACCGTTCGGCTTTGTCGACCCTGTGCGGTCGACTCAGGGCAATGCCAGCCGGGATGCCCACGGCAAGCGCCGCCGCCATCGAAGCCAGTACCAGTACCAGATGCGCTTGCAGGTAGAACCACAGATCCTCGCGATAGCGCGAGATTGTATCGATGCCGATCCAGTGGACCAGCAGGGCCAGGATGATGAGCACGGCGACCCATCCCAGCAGCCCTTTGCCATAGCGTTCAGCCACGGGCAGACTCCTATTTTCTTGTCGGCGCGCACACTGTCGTGTCGGCTACCTTGGGTGGTGGCCTGCAGTGTGTTCGCGAGTAGCAGCGTGTGGTCCGCACAAGGGATCGCAACACGCCATAAGCCAAGCCTCGTCAGGCTCGTGAAGCTGGTGCAGACAGCCCTGAAACGCGGGACTTGGCCGGCGGTTCAACAGGGGAGTGGACGTCTCCAGGGGCGCAAAGGTTCCCATCTGGGGAGGCGTTTGGCCAGTGTTAATCACCAAGGTGTGCGGAATTACGCACAAAAAATCAGGTGGTTAACAACCCGAGGCCAGTGAATTAGCTGCTTTGCGACCATTTGTCATAAAGTCGAATGTTGTGTGTAATCTTTTTTGATCGCGGACTGTCGGCTGGCGAACCCCGCTCATGGCGAACGCCCTGCTGCGGCGCACCTCAACATCAGGTATGATATCGCCCCTTTTTCAATCCCCAGTCAGGCGATTTCCCATGACCAACCAGGCCGCAGAAGTCGCGAAGCGCCGCACTTTCGCCATCATTTCCCACCCCGACGCCGGTAAGACCACCATCACCGAGAAGCTCCTGCTGATGGGCAAGGCCATTGCCGTCGCCGGTACGGTCAAGTCGCGCAAGTCCGACCGCCACGCCACCTCCGACTGGATGGAAATGGAAAAGCAACGGGGTATCTCCATCACGACATCCGTGATGCAGTTCCCGTACCGCGACCATATGGTCAACCTGCTCGACACGCCGGGCCACGAAGACTTCTCCGAGGATACCTACCGCACCCTGACCGCAGTCGACTCGGCACTGATGGTGCTCGACGGTGGTAAAGGCGTCGAGCCGCGGACCATCGCCCTGATGGACGTGTGCCGCCTGCGCGACACGCCCATCGTCAGCTTCATCAACAAGCTCGACCGCGACATCCGCGACCCGATCGAACTGCTAGACGAGATCGAGGCAGTCCTGAAGATCAAGGCTGCGCCCGTCACCTGGCCGATCGGTTGCTACCGCGACTTCAAGGGTGTCTATCACCTGACCGAAGACTACATCGTGGTCTACACCCCAGGCCACGGCCACGAACGTACCGAGACGCGGATCATCGAGAACCTCGACTCCGATGAGGCGCGCGCGCACCTGGGCGACCAGTACGATTCGTTCGTCGAGCAGCTCGAGCTGGTACAGGGCGCCTGCCACGAGTTCAACCAGGAAGAGTTCATCAACGGCCAGCTGACGCCGGTGTTCTTCGGCACCGCGCTGGGCAACTTCGGTGTCGACCACGTTCTCGACGCCGTGGTGGACTGGGCGCCGCGCCCGCTGGCCCGGGTCGCCAACGAGCGCACCGTCGAGCCGGTGGAAGAGAAGTTCACAGGCTTCGTGTTCAAGATCCAGGCGAACATGGACCCCAAGCACCGTGACCGCATCGCGTTCATGCGCATCTGCTCGGGCAAGTACGAAAAGGGCATGAAGATGCGCCACGTGCGCCTCGGCAAGGACCTGCGCATCGGCGACGCACTCACTTTCTTCTCGTCCGAGCGCGAGCAGCTCGAAGAGGCCTTTGCCGGCGACATCATCGGCCTGCACAACCACGGCACCATCCAGATCGGCGATACCTTCAGTGAAGGCGAGAACCTGGGCTTCACCGGTATTCCCCACTTCGCCCCGGAGCTGTTCCGCCGGGTGCGCCTGAAGGACCCACTGAAGTCCAAGCAGCTGCGCCAAGGTCTGCAGCAACTGGCTGAAGAGGGTGCGACTCAGGTGTTCTTCCCCGAGCGCAGCAACGACATCATCCTCGGCGCAGTGGGCGTGCTGCAGTTCGATGTGGTCGCCAGCCGTCTGAAGGAAGAGTACAAGGTCGAGTGCGGCTACGAGCCGATCACCGTGTGGTCGGCCCGCTGGATTGCCTGCGATGACAAGAAGAAGCTTGAGGAATTCAAGACCAAGGCCATGGAAAACCTGGCCATCGACGGCGGTGGTCACCTGACCTACCTGGCGCCGACCCGGGTGAACCTGGCGCTGATGGAAGAGCGCTGGCCGGATGTGAAATTCCGCGCGACCCGCGAGCATCACTGATTCTCGAGGCTCTCGCCGCTCTTCAGCTGCCGTATCGAGCATGAATCGTCCCGTCGGATTGCGACGATTCATGCCTGCGAAGCGTTAGACTGCCGGCATGAACTACCTCGCACACCTGCATCTCGGCGGCCCTGCGCCGCAACAACTGCTCGGCAGCCTGTATGGCGATTTCGTCAAAGGGCCGCTGGAGGGGCGCTTCGAGCCTGCGCTCGAGGCCGCCATACGCCTGCACCGCTCGATCGACAGCTACACCGATAGCCATCCAAGGGTGCTGGCTGCCCTGGGGCGGTTTCCCCGTGAGCGGCGTCGGTACGCAGGCATTGTCCTCGATGTGTTTTTCGATCATTGCCTGGCGCGGCATTGGGAAGATTATGCGCAGCAGCCGTTGGAGCAATTCACCCGCAGGTTCTATCAGGTGCTGCTGGCAGAGCCCCGGTTGCCCGGACGCCTGGCGGGAATCGCACCGTTCATGGCGGCGGATGACTGGCTCGGGGCGTACGGGAATTTCGATACGCTGGAGCAGGTTTTCAAGGGCATCGCGAGGCGGTTGTCGAAGCCCGAAGGGATGGCCGGTGTGATGGGTGAGCTTGAAAATCTGTATGAGCCGTTGCTGGCTGACTTTCGGGCGTTCTATCCGCAGTTGCAACAGTTTGCCAAGGCTCGCCTCTAGGCGGTTCGGCGTTCCGAGTTGCCGCGACAAAGCCGGCAGGCGCGCCGCGGCTCTTCAAGCTGCCCGTGCCTGACGACGCGGCACTGCCTCCACCTGCGTAACCCCGAACAGCGCGGCCTGTACCCTTTGCTGCGCCTCGAACGCCAGTGCCGTGCGCTCGCGGCCCTTGCTCGGAATAGGTTCCAGCAGATGAATCTCCACCTCGCCGGCTTCTTCGGCATATAGCCGCATCAGGTGCGACACCAGGTCGTCATCGCCAACGAACGGTGCTACCGGGTCAGGCTGCCCATTGCGCAGGTACCTGATCGCCACGGGCTGCAACGGCGCGCCCTGATCGATCGCACCGGCCAGCAACCGGCCGTGAAATGTACGCATGCCGAGCCCATTGGTCGTTGTCCCTTCCGGGAAAATCAGCAGCGGCTTTGCCTGGCGCAGATGCCTGCCAATCTCCTCTCGCAATCGCTGCCCATCGCCGCCCCCGCGACGGATGAACAATGTGCCTGCCTTCAACGCCAGCCACCCGGCCACTGGCCAGTGCCGCACTTCGGCCTTGGACAGAAAGGACAGCGGTGCCAGCATGCCAAGCAGCGGAATATCGGTCCACGACACATGATTGCTTACCCACAGCATCGGCTGCCGGGGCAGCGTGCCGATCACCGTCACGCGAAAGGGCAGGGCAGCGCTCAGACGGTGCATGAACAGTCGGCTCCAGCGCTGGCGCCGCTCATCGGTGGCGCCCAACCCCAGGCGTGCGCCCAGGCTGAAGCAGCACGCCATCCCCAGCCCCAGCAGGATCACCAGGACGATCCGTGACAGACGGGCGATCACTCGCAACCTGCGCATCAGACCGCTGCCTTGAAATGGCGGGCGTAGCGTGGGCAGAGCTCATCGCGCTTGAGCAGGATGAACACGTCGGCGACCTGGAAGTCTTCGTCCCAGCAGGGCTCGCCGCAGATCTTCGCCCCCAGGCGCATGTAGGCCTTGAGCAACGGCGGCATCTCGGCGATGACGTTGCCGGGCAGGGCCAGGGTGGGCAGCGGTTTCCTGGGCTCGGCGCGCAGATGCTCGGTACACAGGTAGCGCTCGCGCAAGCGCTGCATGATGGCATGGGCCTGCACGCCGCCATCCTGCATCGGGATGCTCGCACAGCCCATCAGGTACCGGTAGCCACCCTCGTTGAGGACCTCGGCGAGCTCGCCCCAGAGCACGGCGATGGTGCCCCCGTTGCGGTAGACGGAGTCTACGCATGTACGGCCAAGCTCGAGGATCGGGCCCTGCAGCTGTAGCAGCCCGTGCAGGCTGAATTCTTCTTCGCTGTAAAAGCGTCCGAGGCTGCTCGCAGCCTGGTGATCGAGCAGGCGAGTGGTGGCCACCAATTGGCCGGTGCTCAGGTCGCGAACGCCGATGTGCCGACAATGAATGTCGTAGGCATCCATGTCCAGGCCGTGCTCGGCGCCTTTGAGCCGAGCCTTGAGCTCACTGCCGAACACCTTGAAACGCAGGGCTTGGGCCTCGTGCAGCGCCGCGGCGCCGACCAGGCGTTCGGCTTGCAGACGGCGTGCAGTGCTGTTGTCGCCTGAGCGTGCGATCCGAGTCATTACGTATCTCCCTAAGCCAGCCATCGGGGTACGGCCGGTCGGCCATGTCGCGCAAGGTCAGCCTAGGTAGAGGGGGTGTCACCTCCGTGAATGTTCGGTGATGCTTGCATGACAGGCCCTGGGGTTCACACGAGGGTTGTCGCTTGCTGCCGTGAGGGCGGTTGGGTAATGTTGACAGCCCTGTGTACCGAGATTCCCCATGTTCAAGCTGCCCCGTCTTCTGCTCATCCTGCTGGTCGCCTTCAGCCTGCCAGTCCAGGCCAACTGGCACCTGGATGGCGAGTCGTCACGCCTGTCCTTCGTTACCAGCAAGAACGGCGATACCGCCGAGGTCCATCGGTTTCTCGTGTTGCATGGCAAGGTTGACCGCAAGGGCGCCGCGCAGCTGAGGATCGAGATGGACTCGGTCAACAGCGGCATCCCGCTGCGAGACGAGCACATGCGCAAGGATCTGTTCGAGTTCGCCCGTTTCCCGGAGGCCTCGGTGCAGGCCCAGCTCGACCTGCGGCCGATCACTGACCTGGCCAACGGTGCGCAGCTCGAATTGCGGCTGCCGCTGACCGTTACCTTGCATGGCAAGAAGCACAGCTACAACGCCTTGCTGCTGGCCACGCGCCTGGACGAGCGGCGCTTCCAGGTAGTGACACTCGAACCGCTGATGCTGCGGGCGGAAGATTTCGACCTGATGCCTGGACTTGCGGCTCTGCGCAAGGTGTCCGGCGTCGCTTCCATCAGCCCATCGGTGCCGGTAAGCGCGGTACTGATCTTCAACGCCCGCTGACATGGCCGGTCCGGTATTCCCCTGGCGTGACGGCAACCAGTTCGAACTGCTGATCGACGGCCCCGCGTTTTTCCCGCGGATGCTGCTTGAAATCGTTCGCGCCGAATTCCAGGTCGATCTTGAACTCTATCTGGTCGAGGCGGGGGGCTGTGCCGAGGCCGTGGTCCAGGCCCTGGAGCAGGCCGCTTCGCGTGGTGTGCAAGTACGCTGCCTGTTCGACGACTATGGCGCCGCCGCCTTCACCACTGTCTTGCGTCAACGGCTCACGGCAGCGGGCGTGCAACTGCGTTGGTACAACCGGCTCAACTGGCGCCGCGGCGTGCGCAACCTCTACCGGGATCATCGCAAGTTGTTGCTGGTTGACCAGCGCTGGGGGGTAGTCGGTGGCACGGGAGTCACGGATGAGTTCTGGAAGCCAGGCGATGAGGCAAGCGAGTGGCACGAGGTGATGGTCGAGATGCAGGGGCCGATCGTCATCGACTGGCAACTGTTGTTCGACCGCCAATGGCACGCCAACAACCGGCGCACCGCCTGGCGTCCGCCTCAGGGCTTCGGTTTGCAACGCTTGCCCCGTGCGCCCAGCCAGGGCTCGGGGATGGGCCGGGTGGCCTACGCCGATGCCCGTCAGCACCGGGACATTCTGCGCTCGCTGGTGCGCTCGCTCAACAGCGGCAGCCAGCGCATCTGGCTGGCGACCCCGTACTTTCTGCCGACCTGGAGCGTGCGCCGCTCGCTGCGCCGCGCTGCTGCCCGAGGGGTAGATGTGCGCCTGCTGCTGACCGGCCCCCGCACCGATCACCCCTCGGTGCGCTATGCCGGCCACCGTTACTACCCGCGCCTGCTGCGAGCGGGGGTCAAAATCTTCGAATACCAGCCGTGCTTTCTCCACCTGAAGATGGTGTTGGTCGATGACTGGGTGAGCATCGGCTCCTGCAACTTCGATCACTGGAACCTGCGCTTCAATCTCGAGGCCAACCTCGAAGCGCTCGACCCGCCCCTGACAGCTGCGGTGGCGGCCAGCTTCGAGCGTGATTTCGCCCAGAGCCTGGAAGTCGACCTGGACCACTGGCACGCCCGACCGCTGTGGCGGCGGTTCAAGCAGCGGGTATGGGGTGTGCTGGACAGAATGGTGGTGCTGCTGCTGGATCGGCGCAATTGAAGGCCTGAAGGCAGATGCAAGAACGCCCGGCATGTGCCGGGCGTTCTGTTCACGCTTTGCAGCGCTTACTTGACTTCCACCGCCAGGCTTTCGGCGATCTTGTTCTGCCACAGCGCGGGACCGGTGATGTGCACCGATTCACCCTTGCTGTCGACGGCCACGGTGACAGGCATGTCCTTGACCTCGAACTCGTAGATCGCTTCCATGCCAAGCTCCGCGAAGGCCAGCACCTCGGACTTGCGGATCGCCTGGGCCACCAGGTAGGCGGCGCCGCCGACGGCCATCAGGTACACAGCCTTGTTGTCCTTGATCGCGTCGATGGCGGTAGGGCCACGCTCGGACTTGCCGATCATGCCCAGCAGGCCTGTCTGCTCAAGGATCTGGCGAGTGAACTTGTCCATGCGCGTGGCCGTGGTCGGGCCCGCCGGGCCTACGACTTCGTCACCGACCGGGTCGACCGGGCCGACGTAGTAGATGAAGCGGCCCTTGAGGTCGACCGGCAGCTCTTCACCACGGTTGAGCATCTCGACCATGCGCTTGTGCGCGGCATCGCGGCCGGTGAGCATCTTGCCGTTGAGCAGGACGGTTTCGCCCGGCTTCCAGCTCTGCACCTCTTCAGGCGTCAAGGTGTCGAGGTTTACCCGGCGGGCCGATGGGCCGGCTTCCCAGACGATCTCGGGGTAAGCATCGAGCGACGGCGCTTCGAGCTCGGCAGGGCCACTGCCGTCGAGCACGAAGTGAGCGTGGCGGGTGGCCGCGCAGTTGGGGATCATGCATACCGGCAACGAAGCGGCATGGGTCGGGTAGTCCATGATCTTGACGTCGAGCACCGTGGTCAGGCCGCCCAGGCCCTGGGCGCCGATGCCCAGCTGGTTGACCTTGTCGAACAGCTCCAGGCGCATTTCCTCGATACGGTTCTGCGGGCCACGGGCCTTGAGTTCATGGATGTCGATCGACTCCATGAGGACCTCCTTGGCCATGACCGCGGCCTTCTCGGCGGTGCCGCCGATGCCGATGCCGAGCATGCCAGGCGGGCACCAGCCAGCGCCCATGGTCGGAACAGTCTTGAGCACCCAGTCGACGATCGAGTCGGACGGGTTGAGCATGACCATCTTCGACTTGTTCTCCGAACCGCCGCCTTTCGCCGCAACGTCCACTTCCACGGTGTTGCCCGGGACGATGGAGTAGTGGATGACTGCCGGGGTGTTGTCCTTGGTGTTCTTGCGGGCCCCGGCCGGGTCGGCCAGGATCGAGGCGCGCAGGACGTTCTCGGGCAGATTGTAGGCGCGGCGCACGCCCTCGTTGATCATGTCGTCCAGGCCCATGGTGGCACCGTCCCAACGCACGTCCATGCCCACGCGCACGAACACGGTGACGATGCCGGTGTCCTGACAGATCGGCCGGTGGCCAGTGGCGCACATGCGCGAGTTGATCAGGATCTGGGCGATGGAATCACGCGCAGCAGGCGACTCTTCACGCAGGTAGGCCTCGTGCATCGCCTGGATGAAATCAACGGGGTGGTAGTACGAGATGAATTGCAGGGCGTCGGCGACGCTCTGAATCAGGTCGTCTTGCTTGATCACGGTCATGCAGCGCGCTCCTCTTTAAGACGGGAACATTCGTAAAGGCTTTTCGACGCAGCCGATCAGCGTGTCGAATCGCCTTGCAAGGGACGACGGCAGCCAGGGCCGGCGCAAAAAAGGCGCGGCAGTATAGCGCGCATCCGTGGCGGGTACACCTGCGAGTGGTCTGGACAAAGATCTGAGCAGGCGCTCATTTTTTTGACCAGATGCTGTCCTGGCCTGGGCTTTGGTCCTACAGTGGCGGTCAATCACAGTGGAGCGACACCGATGCCCGAACTTTGCGTGGGCGGGCGCCGCTGGACGGTGCCGGCCGGCAGCAACCTGCTTGATGCCCTGAATGCCGCAGGGTGCGACGTACCTTACAGTTGTCGTGCCGGCAGTTGCCATGCCTGCCTGGTGCACTGCCTGGAAGGACAACCGCAGGACGCGTTTCCCGATGCGCTGGATGCGCAACAACGCGCGCAGGGCTGGCGCCTGGCGTGCCAGTGCAGGGTCGAGGGCGACCTGCGGATAGCCGTGTTCGACCCGAAGACCGACGGTTTGCCCGCCCGGGTCATCGGGCTGGACTGGCTGGACGGGCCGGTGCTGCGCCTGCGCCTGCATCCGCAGCGCCCTATGCGCTATCAGGCTGGGCAGCATCTGGTGCTGTGGAATGCGGCAGGGGTCGCGCGGCCTTACTCGCTGGCCAGCTTGCCCGGGGAGGATGAGTTCCTGGAGTTTCACCTGGATTGCCGGCGAGCGGGTGCGTTCTGCGAAGGCGCGCGGGCGCTGCGTCCGGGCGATGAAATGCGTCTGGGGGAATTGCGGGGCGGATCATTGCACTATGACCCTGACTGGCAGGAGCGGCCGTTATGGCTGCTGGCCGCGGGTACGGGACTGGCGCCGTTATGGGGCATCTTGCGGGAGGCTTTGCGGCAGGGACATGCGGGGGAGATCCGGGTGGTGCATGTAGCGCAGGGGCATTATCTGGAGGAGGCACTGAAGGCGTTGGCCGCGGATCATGCGAACCTGAAGGTGGAGCTGGTGGGCCCAGAGCGGCTGGACGAAGCGCTTGCGGCGTTGCGCGTAGTATCACGCCAGACAGTGGCGCTGCTGTGCGGGGCGCCGGGGAACGTGGAGCGGTTTGCGCGTCGGCTGTTCATTGCAGGGCTGCCGCGGGGGCAGGTGTTCGCGGATGTGTTTACCGAGCATGTGTAGTGATTGACGGGCCTCATCGCGGGCTTGCCCGCGATGAGGCCCGTCTGATTGACATCAGACCAGCGGGTCACCCACGTGCAGGATCTTCATCCCGTTGGTGCCACCGATGGTGTGATAGCTGTCACCCTTGGTCAGGATGACCCAGTCACCTTGCTCGACCAGGCCGCGCTGCAGCAGTTCGTCGACGGCCGCCTGGCTGACCTTGTCAGCCGGCAGGGCGGCCGGATCGAAGGCGATCGGGTACACGCCGCGGAACATCGAGGCACGGGCCTGGGTGGCGCGGTGCGGCGAGAGCGCGTAGATCGGCACGTGCGAACGCAGGCGCGACATGATCAACGGGGTGTAGCCACTCTCGGTAAGGGCAATGATCGCCTTGACGCCGGGGAAGTGGTTGGCCGTGTACATCGCCGCCAGGGCAATGCTCTCGTCGCAGCGCTCGAACGTGGTGTACAGGCGGTGGCTGGACTTCTGGTTGGTAGGGTGCTTTTCGGCACCCTGGCAGATGCGTGCCATGGCCTGGACGGCTTCGATCGGGTAGCTGCCGGCGGCGCTTTCGGCCGAGAGCATGACGGCGTCGGTGTTGTCGAGCACGGCGTTGGCCACGTCGGACACTTCGGCACGGGTCGGCATCGGGTTCTGGATCATCGACTCCATCATCTGGGTCGCCACGATCACTGCCTTGTTGTTGCGGCGTGCGTGCTGGATGATCTTCTTCTGGATACCGATCAGCTCGGCGTCACCGATTTCCACGCCCAGGTCGCCACGGGCAACCATCACCGCATCACTGGCGGCGATCAGGCCGTCGAGGGTTTCGTCGTCGGCCACGGCTTCGGCGCGTTCGATCTTCGCGACCAGCCAGGCGGTACCGCCGGACTCGTCGCGCAGGCGACGGGCGTATTGCATGTCGCTGGCGTCACGCGGGAAGGAGACGGCCAGGTAGTCCAGGTCCATTTCCGCGGCCAGCTTGATGTCGGCCTTGTCTTTCTCGGTCAGGGCCGGGGCAGTCAGGCCGCCGCCCTTGCGGTTGATGCCTTTGTGGTCCGACAGCGGACCGCCGATCAGCACCACGCAGTGCAGGGAGTCGGCAGTGGCGGTTTCGACGCGCATGACCACGCGGCCGTCGTCGAGCAGCAGTTCGTCGCCGACGCCGCAGTCCTTGACCAGGTCGGGGTAGTCGATGCCGACGATTTCCTGGGTGCCTTCAGTCAGCGGATGGGCCGTGGAGAAGGTGAAGTGGTCACCGACCTTGAGTTCGATGCGCTTGTTGCTGAACTTGGCGATGCGGATCTTCGGACCCTGCAGGTCGCCCAGCAGCGCGACGTGCCGGCCGTTCTTGGCGGCGATATCGCGGATCAGGCGGGCGCGAGCCTTGTGCTCGTCCGGCGTGCCGTGGGAAAAGTTCAGGCGGGCGACGTCCAGCCCTGCGAGGATCAGCTGTTCGATCACTTCCGGCGAGTTGCTGGCCGGGCCCAGGGTAGCGACAATTTTTGTACGGCGGATGGTCATGCACAGACTCCTATAGTGAAGCGCAGCGAAAGGCTACTCCTGTATCGCGCTGTAGTCATTGTTCCGTTGCACTACCTCGGGGCAAGGCAACGTGGCGTTTGACCTGCGCCCTCATGCTCGCAAAAGCGTGTGAAGATTTGCCGTGCCAGGCCGATACAGTGTCAAGTAGAGGAGATTGCCCATGCGAGCCCTGATCATCCTGGCCCTGGCGGCCAGCGTCACCGGTTGTACCCGCTGGTCCATGGACCACCATCTGAACAACGCCTACCGCGCCTATGATCGCGGCGATTGCGCGCGCGTGATGCTTGAGTTGTCGCAGGTCGACCGCGCCAGCCGCGCGCGGCCGTTCGTCCATCCGGAAGTTTCGTTGCTGCGTGGCCAGTGCCTGGAGCGGCAGAAGCTGTACGTGGATGCCGTGCAGACCTACCAATACCTGATCGAGCGCTACCCGGGAAACGAGTATGCCTACCGCGCGGGCGCGCGCCTGCAGACACTCGAGCGGCTTGGGCATTATCACGCCGCGCAACCCTCCTTTGCACACCCGGCAATATCCACCCCTTTGCGTTAATACAAATGTGCGCTGCACAGTCCGCGCCCAGTTTGTCGCACTGAACTAGACTGTAAAGATTCTGGATCACCTTGATCACATAAAGGCAGCGACCGAGCATCATGCAAAACGAGCGGCATATAGAACGCCACCAGCTTCCGTTCTACCTCAGGGTGTTCAACCGGGTGACGGACCAGTCGATCGGCTATCTGGGCAATGTGTCAGCCGACGGCTTGATGCTGATCAGCCTGTTGCCCGTGCTGGTCGGCCCCGTCTATGAACTCCAGCTCAAGGTGCCCCTGCCAGTGGGCGGTTTCCAGTTCATCAACCTGACCGCCAGCTGCCTGTGGTGCCGTGAAGACCAGACGCCTGGGCACTACGACTCTGGCTTCACGCTCCTCCAGCCACCGGTCGAGTACGAAGACTTCGTGCGTACCTTGCGTGACTACTTCAGCTTCCGCCCCCTGAACGCTTCCGCCTGAGGCTGGCTCCGAGGGGCAAGCCGCCCTAGACTCTGGTCGACCTTGTTGAAGGAAGACCCCGTGAGCTCCAGCATCTTCTGGCACGACTACGAAACTACCGGCATCAACCCGCGCTGTGACCGGCCCCTGCAGGTTGCAGGAGTGCGAACCGACGCCGATCTCAATGAAATCGAAGCGCCGGTCAGCTTCTACTGCCGACCCAGCGACGATATCCTGCCGCACCCCGCGGCCTGCCTGGTCACGGGCATCACCCCAGAGCAGCTGGAAAGCCAGGGCATGGGTGAAGCCGAGTTCATGACCCGTGTACATGCAGAGCTTTCGCGCCCTGGCACCTGTGGCGCGGGCTACAACACCCTGCGTTTCGACGATGAAGTCACTCGCTACAGCCTGTACCGAAACTTCTTCGACCCCTACGCCCGCGAGTGGCAGGGCGGCAATAGCCGCTGGGACCTGATCGATGTGGTGCGCACCGCCTACGCCCTGCGGCCGGAAGGCATCCAATGGCCACAGCAGGATGGCCGCACCAGCCTGCGCCTGGAATTGCTGAGCAAGGCCAATGGCATCGATCACGGCCATGCTCACGAAGCGCTGTCCGACGTACGGGCCACCATTGCCCTGGCGCGGCTGATCCGCGAGCGGCAACCCCGATTGTATGAGTGGCTGTTCCAGCTCCGCAGCAAGCACAAGGTGATGGAGCAGATCCGTCTGTTGCAGCCCTTGGTGCATATTTCA
The DNA here is from genome assembly GCF_056312565.1 of Pseudomonas sp. JE3303. Taxonomy (NCBI): domain Bacteria; kingdom Pseudomonadati; phylum Pseudomonadota; class Gammaproteobacteria; order Pseudomonadales; family Pseudomonadaceae; genus Pseudomonas; species Pseudomonas sp. JE3303. Next base: position 170,306 of record NZ_JBWGIF010000015.1, on the reverse strand, counting down.
GGACGCTTCTCGGCCGCTCGCCATTACTTGGGTGTGGTATTGCCGCTGGGTTGGCATCCGCGCAATCGCAATGCTCTGATTGTTTGTGATTTGCATCAGGAAACTCTGCCTTTATTGCAGGAAAGTCCCGACAATTTGCGTCAGCGTTTATACACGCGGCGCGATGAACTGGCGCCAGGGCAGTTTCCGGTGCCCTTGAAGTTGGTGCATATCAATCGTTGCCCGGTACTGGCACCGCTGACGGTATTACGTGAGCAGGATCAACAGCGATTGGGCCTGGATATGCCGCTTTACCAATCACGCGGCGAACAGTTGGCGAGCCTGCATGACATCTGGAAAGACAAGCTCGATCACATCTACAGTGGCGATGAATTCGCGCCCTGCGACGATCCTGAGCAGCAGTTATATGACGGTTTTCTCGGCGAGCGGGACCGACGTCTATGCGAGCAAGTGCGTAAGCTGGATCCTGCGCAATTGGGCCGGGGCCAATGGATGTTCGATGACCAGCGCTTGCCTGAATTATTGTTTCGCTATCGCGCGCGAAACTTCCCCGAGACGCTGGAAGCCCATGAGCAGCAACGCTGGATGGCGTTCTGCATTCAACGCCTGAGCGATCCACAGATGGGCGCGCCGAATACCATTGGCGACTTCGAGAACGCCTGGCAGGTCAGCTGGGGCGGGGCCAGCGAGTCCCAGCGGCAGGTGCTGGAGTCATGGCGGCAGCATGTGCAGCGACTGAAAGCGCAACTGCAGATGTGAACTTGATAACCAAAAAACGCCAGCAAGCTGGCGTTTTTTTCATGTCGACGGAAGGATATCGACAGGCGAGGCAATCAGCCCAGCAGGGTGGCCCAGCTTTCAACTTCTTCACCACCCCATTTCGCTTTCCACTCTTTCAGGGTCTTGTGATTGCCACCTTTGGTTTCGATCACTTCACCGTTGTGCGGGTTCTTGTACTGCTTGACCTTGCGGGCGCGCTTGGTGCCGGTGGTCTTGTAAGCGCCACGCGGTGCCTTGTTCAGGCGGGCATCCGGGTCGAGCAGGGCAATGATGTCGCGCAGGGACTTGGAGTGTTTACCCATCAGGTTGCGCAGTTCGCCTTCGAATTCCAGCTCTTTCTTCAGCTTGTCGTCTTGCGACAGGTTCTGCAGGCGGGCTTGAAGTTCCTTGATGGCTTCTTCGGTGGCGCGATATTCATTGATCAGGGACATAATGCGATCCTTGGTACTTGTAGAGTCAGGGAGACAGTGGGGTAATAATAGTCAGCCAATACTCTCAAGTAAACAATTAAAAAATCAATTAAGCGCATATCTGCGGGATTACGACACATTTTCAGGTTAAAAAAAATTTACATAACTACACATTTAGATACTCCAACTTCACGGGCCAAGGCTCTGTACCCTGGCGCTCGCCGAGCGAGACGGGCGATTCCCGATGTGGGGCCATCACTGTAATGATTACTGCAGATTTCCTTGCCAGTCGCTAGAATGAGCGCCTTTGCGAAGTTCTGGAGTCCTATTTCATGCGCACCTACCGACTGGTGATTGCGTGCCCCGACCGCGTAGGCATCGTGGCCAAAGTCAGTAATTTCCTGGCGTCCTATAACGGCTGGATCAACGAGGCGAGTCATCATTCCGATGAGCAAAGCGGTTGGTTCTTCATGCGCCACGAGATTCGCGCGCAGAGCCTGCCATTCGATATCGAGGCCTTCCGCGAGGCCTTCGCGCCGATCGCCGACGAGTTTTCGATGACCTGGCAGATCACCGACTCCGCGCAGAAAAAGCGCGTGGTACTGATGGCAAGCCGCGAATCCCACTGCCTGGCCGACCTGCTGCACCGCTGGCACACCAAGGAGCTCGATTGCGATATTCCTTGCGTGATCTCCAACCATGACGACCTGCGCAGCATGGTCGAGTGGCACGGCATTCCGTTCTTCCATGTGCCGGTCGATGCGCAGGACAAGCAGCCGGCGTTTGCCGAGGTGTCGCGCCTGGTCAAGGCCCATGGCGCCGATGTGGTGGTTCTGGCCCGCTACATGCAGATCCTGCCGCCGCAGCTCTGCCGTGAGTACGCCCAGCAGGTGATCAACATCCATCATAGCTTCCTGCCATCGTTCGTCGGTGCCAAGCCCTATCACCAGGCGTCGCTGCGCGGTGTGAAGCTGATCGGAGCGACCTGCCACTACGTTACTGAAGAGCTGGATGCCGGTCCGATCATCGAACAGGACGTGGTGCGTGTCAGCCACAGCGATAGCATCGAAGACATGGTTCGCTTCGGGCGTGACGTAGAGAAAATGGTGCTCGCCCGCGGCCTGCGCTATCACCTCGAGGACCGCGTGCTGGTCCATGGCAACAAGACCGTGGTGTTCGACTAGGAGCGCCCGGCTGCCTGCCGCCAGCGCTCCAGCAAGGGACGCCCGAGCAGGCAGACGAATACCGGTCCCCCGGCGAGCAGATAGAAGTAGTAGGTGACTGCTCGCCAGATCAGGATGGCCGCGGCAGCGGTCGAGCTGCCCACCAGCGGTGACAGCAAGGTCGCCGAAGTCAATTCGGCCGCCCCTGCTCCGCCTGGCAGCAGGCTGAACTGTCCGGCGCTCAATGAGAGCATCTGCACCAGGAAGCTGGGTATCCATTGCAGGTCGGTGCCCAGTCCCCGCAGCACCAGGTAAAGCACGCTGAAGCGCAGACCCCAGTGCACGCATGTCAGGGCGAATACCAGCGCCAGCGTGCGCTTGGGCAGACGCCAGGTTTTCGCCAGCGCCTGGAAAAAATGCAGCAGCTTGCGCGTCCAGCGCTGCCTGCGCTCGAGCGAGACTCCCAGGCGACGCAGCATGCGGCCATTGAAACGCAGCATGCCTCGCCGATAACGCAACAGGCCGATGATCGCACCCAAGCCCGCACACAGCAGCAAGGCACTGCTCAGCAGCATGGCTTCCTGGCTGCGGCCGAGGCTGTGGAAAACGGCATAGGCCGCGATGCCGAGCATTGCGCAAAAAAAGAACACCAGGTCATTGAGCTGGTCCATGGCGAACACGGCGCCGCTGTGCGCCGGACCGATCCGTTCACGCGCCAGCAGCGCCATCAAGGCCAGCGGACCGCCACTGCCACCTGGCGTCGTGCAGATGGCGAACTCCGTGGCCATGATCACGCCCAGGCTCCGGAACCGGCCCAGCTGTTCGCCCTGCTGGCCAAGCAGCAGCCGCAGGCGCATGGCATTGATGATCCAGCACAGCAAGATCATGCCCAGCAGCGTCAGCATCAATTCGGGGGCAAAGGCACGCAGGCGGGGCAGCAGCTCGCTGCCACCGAGCAGGGCCGGCACCAGCACCGCGAACAGCAGCGCCAGGCCGAGCCATGCCAGCCGGTTCACGACGCGAGCCTGCTGTCCAGCCAGGCGGACTTGGTCAGGGGCACCCGGCCTTCGGCCAGCAGCTCCTGCAGCGTATGGAGCCAGTAGTCGCGCGACTTCGCATGGCGCATGTCCACCGGGTGCAAGCCCAGGCGCAGGGTAGGCGCCTGCTGCTGACGGCGGCGCTGCCAGTCGCTGATCACCCGAGACACGCTGCGGCGCCAGGCGCTGCCTGCGCTCCAGACCAGGCCGGGAGCATCGATCGGGGTGAAGTCGGGTAAGCGATACAGATGCTGGGGCGTACTGGTGTAACGCAGCGGCAGGCCGCGCAGGGCCTGTCGCGTACCCTCGCTCATCAACCACGCCGGGGCCACGAAACCTGCCAGCGGCCAGCCCTGGCGTTCGAACAGTGCGATGCCGGCGTGCAGGCGCTCGAGCGCCTGCGATTCGCTGAGCCCGTAGAACTCGCCTTCATGGGTGTAGATCCGCCGCATGAAGTAATCGCTGGGGGTCCGAGGCGGCGGGCCGTCGTCGCTGTGATAGAAGCCGTGTAGCGCCAGTTCATCGCCCTGCGACAAACGCCACTCGAGCAATCGGCAGAAGCTGGGCGAGTGACTGAGAGCGTTGCGCCGATGAAAGTCGGGCACCACCAACCACGTCATCGGAACCTGCCCCAGTGTATCGACAGCTTCGACGAACGGTTGATAGTCCGGCCAGGTTTCGGGTGCGACATCGTGCAGCACCAGCATCACGCTGCGTGCCGGAGCCTGGGCGATGGCCTCATGCATGGGCAAGGGCCTGCGGCTGATGCCCCAGCACGGCCTGATAGTGGCCGAGCAGGCCAGTCACCACGCTGTCCCACGAGTAATGCTGCTCCACATGGCGGCGGGCCTGGGCACCGAGCTTGCGCACCCCTGACTCGAAGGTCTCGCGCACTGCAGTGGCCATTGCGCGGCCATCATTTGGCTTGCACAGGCGGCCACATTGCTCGTTGACGATTTCGGTGAACGCTCCGGCGGCAACCGCCACGACGGGCGTAGCGCTGGCCATGGCCTCGAGGATGACCAGGCCGAAGGTTTCCTGGTCGCCGGCATGTACCAGCAAGTCGGCGCTGGCAAACAGCCGCGCGACTTCGGCGCCCGGGCTGAAGTGGTTGATCACGCTGACGTTGTCCGGCACCGAGGTGGGCATGTTCGAGCCCACCAGCAACAAGTGATAGTGCGAGCCAAGATGCTTCATGCACTCAAGCAGTACCGGCAGGTTCTTTTCCCGTGAGCCGCGGCCGCCAAAAACCAGCAGCCGCGTGGTGTCCGGGATGCCGAGCTGCGCGCGCAGCCGCGGGTCGCGGCGCTCTGGGCTGAAGGTCGAGAGATCAACGCCCAGGCGCTGTACGTGGACATTGCCTACGCCAAGGCGGCGCAGCTTGTCCGCCATCACCTGGCTGGGCGCCAGCACCCGGTCGAAGTTGCCGTACAGCTTGCTGACATAGGCCTCGACATTGGGCGTGAACCAGTTCCCCATGCGGTTGCTCACCAGCAGTGGCAGGTCGGAGTGGTAGAAGCCGATCACCGGCACATCCAGCTGTCGGCGCGCATCCAGTGCGGCCCAGGCGGTGAGGTAGGGATCGCCAACCTCGATCAGGTCAGGCTGCAGGCTGCGCAACGTGTTGCACCAGGGCGCCAGCCGAAGCGGGAACCGATAGCCTTTGCCGAAGGGCAGGGCAGGCGCGGGCACCTGGTAGACGCCGTTTTCATGGCTGGCGCTGGCGCCGGGGATCAGCAGGCTGTGGCGAACACCAGGCATGGCGCCGAGGCGGCGGTGTTTGGCATCAAGATAGGTACGTACGCCCCCACTTGCGGGGGCGTAGAACATGGTGATGTCAGCAATGTGCACGATCAGCGTCCCTCCGAGATCGTCTTTCTGGACTGTCATCGGACGGTAATGTGCCGACGATGACACGCCTAGAGATGGACCTACTGGAAGGATAGTTTGTTCGATCGGCGTCGCCTCCTACCGCCTCATGCACACACCCATGCAGCGCACCGCCTGAGGACTCAGATCCGGAAGCTGCCCACCAGATGCTTCAGGCGCATCGCCTGCTGTTCGAGGTCGTTGCAGGCACGCAAGGTCGATTGCAGGTTCTCGACGCCTTCCTGGTTGAGCATGTTGATTTCGTTGATGTCCATGTTGATCGACTCGACCACGGCCGTCTGCTCTTCGGTCGCGGTGGCCACCGACTGGTTCATGCCATCGATCTCGCCGATGCGCTGGGTCACGCTGTCCAGGCGCTCACCGGCCTGGTTGGCGATCGATACGCTGTCCTGGCTGTGGCGCTGGCTCTGGTCCATGGTCTCGACGGAATCGCGGGCTCCGACCTGCAGCTCCTCGATCATGTTCTGCACCTGTTGAGCCGACTCCTGGGTACGGTGGGCTAGGTTGCGCACTTCGTCAGCCACTACCGCGAAGCCACGGCCTGCCTCACCGGCGCGTGCGGCCTCGATGGCTGCGTTGAGCGCCAGCAGGTTGGTCTGCTGCGAGATGCTGGTGATCACCTCGAGGATCTGGCCGATGTTCACGGTCTTGCTGTTGAGCGTTTCGATATGCGCGCTGGAGGTGCAGATCAGGTCCGACAGACGGTTCATTGCCTGGATGTTGCGCTCGACCACCTGCTGGCCTTCCTCGGCCAGATGACGAGCAGAGCTGGCCTGCTGCGAGGCCTGCGCCGCGTTGTGGGCGATTTCCTGGGCCGCGGCGCCAAGCTCGTTGATCGCGGCGGCAACGCTGTTTGTGCGGTTCGCTTGTTCGTCCGAGTTGGTCATGGACGAGTTGGAGGCGCTGATTACCCGCAGGGCAACTTCGTTGACCTGCTCGGTAGCCGAGGACACTTCGCGAATCGAGCCATGGATGCGCTCGACAAAGCGGTTGAAAGCATTGCCCAAGGTGCCGAACTCGTCATGGTTGTGGATTTTCAGGCGCTTGGTCAGGTCTCCTTCACCCTCGGCGATGTCTTCCATGGCGCGGGTCATGGTGTGCAGCGGCTGCAGCAGCATATTGATGAGCAGGCCGAGCAGGGCGATGATGATCACTACGGCGACCAGCGTGGCGATGACCGCCGAGGCGCGAAAATCACTGAGCATCGAGAAGGACTTGTCCTTGTCCACCGACACGCCGATGTACCAGTTGGCGGACGGCAGCCCTTTTACCGGGGTGAAGGTCAGCAGGCGAGTCACGCCGTCCTGCTCGACTTCCGTCAGGTCGCGGGAAAGTTTGGGCGTGTTCTGAGGGAAGACGTCCGACATGGATTTCATCACCAGGGCCTTGTCCGGATGGACGAGGATCTTGCCCTGATCGTTGACCAGGAAGGCATAGCCCAGGCCGCCGAAATTCAGCGAGTTGATGATTTCCACCAGGCCGTCCAGCGCCAGGTCGCCACCGACCACGCCGACAGTGCGCGCGGCATTGCTGAGAATGCCGATCACCATCTTGTTGGTGGTCATGTCGAGGTAGGGTTCGGTCAGCATCGCACCGTTGGCGTTCATGCCGTCCTTGTACCAGGGCCGCACGCGTGGATCGTAGCCATCGGGCATCTTCGAATCGGGACGCACGATGAAACTGCCGTCGACGCCGCCCAGGTAGACGGTCAGGAAACTTGACGTCAGCGCACTCTGGCCCATGAGGGTGCCAGCATTCGCCGGATATTGGGCGATGTTCTGCGCGAGGTTTTCAACCAACTTGATGCGCCCGTCGAACAGGTTGCGGATGTTGGTGGAAGTGGACTCACCCATTTCCTGCAGATAACTCTCCAGGTCGTCGCGAATCGCATTACGCTGCAAGTAATCGTTGTAGAGGGTAAACAGGCTGAAGGCGAGGATCACGATGAGTGATGCGGCCAGCAAGATCTTGTGGCTGAAACGAAGGTTTTTGTTCATGGCGTGTCGGGTCCGCTGAGTATCACTTTGGTGGATATCGGCCATGCGGGGACAAAGCTTGAGCAGAGGATGGAAAAACATGTCTGATTCTTCGCAAATCGTTCTAGGCGGCGATCCCACGGGGCAGGCCGTCAGTCAGGCCACGCGCCTGGCCAACCGTCACGGCCTGGTGGCTGGGGCGACGGGCACCGGGAAGACCGTCACCCTGCAACACCTGGCCGAGGTTTTCAGCGATGCCGGTGTCGCCGTGTTCGCTGCTGATGTGAAGGGTGACCTTTGCGGGTTGGGGGCAGCGGGCACGCCCGAGGGCAAGGTCGCCGAACGTATCGCCGGCATGCCCTGGCTGGGGCATCGGCCACGGGCCTATCCGGTCAGCTTGTGGGATATCGACGGCAAGACGGGGCACCCGCTGCGAACCACGATCAGTGAAATGGGCCCGCTGCTCCTGGGCAACCTGCTGGAGCTTACCGACAGCCAGCAGGCAGCGTTGTATGCCGCCTTCAAGGTGGCTGACCGCGAGGGCCTGTTGCTGCTCGACCTCAAGGACCTCAAGGCGCTGCTCGTTCATCTGAAGGACAACCCCCAGGCGCTGGGCGAGGACAGCGCGTTGATGACCAGTGCCTCGACCCAGGCGCTGCTGCGGCGCCTGGCGACGCTGGAGCAGCAAGGCGCCGAGGCGCTGTTCGGTGAGCCGGCGCTGCAACTCGAAGACCTGTTGCGTCCCGACCCGGACGGCCGGGGGCGCATCCACCTGCTCGATGCCAGCCGGCTGGTGCATGAAGCGCCAAAGGTCTATGCGACTTTCCTGCTCTGGATGCTGGCTGAGCTGTTCGAGCAATTGCCCGAGCGGGGCGATGCCGACAAGCCGGTGCTGGCGCTGTTTTTCGACGAGGCGCACCTGCTGTTCAACGGTACGCCGAGGGCGCTGCAGGATCGCCTTGAGCAAGTGGTGCGGTTGATCCGTTCCAAGGGCGTGGGTGTGTTCTTCGTGACCCAGTCGCCCGGAGACCTGCCCGATGCGGTGCTGGCGCAATTGGGTCTGCGCATCCAGCACGGGCTGCGCGCGTTCACCGCCAAAGAACAGAAATCGCTCAGGGCGGTGGCCGATGGATTCCGGCCCAATCCCGCATTCGACGCGCTGTCGGTGCTCACTGAACTGGGGATTGGCGAAGCGCTGGTGGGCACCTTGCAGGACAAGGGCACGCCGGCGATGGTCCAGCGCGTGCTGATCGCGCCCCCGCAGTCGCGCATCGGGCCGCTTGCGGCGGCCGAGCGCAGCGCCCTGGTCAGCGCATCGCCGCTGCTGGGGCGTTATGACAAGCCGATCGACCGCGAGTCGGCGTATGAGATGCTCAACGCCCGCAAGGGTGAGCCCGTGCCTGCGCAGGCACCAGGAGCCAAAGAAGACAGTTTCGCCGACAAGGCCGGGGAGTTCCTGCAGAGCGCGGCGGGGCAGGCGATCAAGTCCGCGGTGCGCCAGGCCGCGAATCAGTTTGGTCGGCAGCTGGTGCGGGGGTTGATGGGGTCATTGCTGGGCAAGCGTAAATAGGAAAATTGCTGCGCTCGGTGCGTTTGCTGCCGCAAACAGAAAAAGGCGCCCGAAGGCGCCTTTTTCAAGTCAGCCAGTTACCATCAGCTGATGGCCTTGGACGCCAGCCAGAACAGCGCGGCCGCCAGGCCCACCGTCGCTGGCAGGGTCAGTACCCAGGCCAGCAGGATGGTCTTGACGGTGCCACCTTGCAGGCCACTGCGGTTGGCAACCATGGTCCCGGCAACGCCCGAGGACAGCACATGCGTGGTCGAGACCGGCAGGCTGAAGACGTTGGCAAGACCAATGGCGCAGGCGGCGGTGATCTGCGCCGACATGCCCTGGGCATAGGTCATGCCCTGCTTGCCGATCTTCTCGCCGATGGTCAGCACCACGCGCTTCCAGCCCACCATGGTGCCCAGGCCCAAGGCCAGTGCAACCGCGAGGATTACCCAGAACGGGGCGTACTCGGTGGTGGCGGTCAGGTCCTTGCGCAGCTTGTCGAGGTCGGCCTTTTCACGGGCATCCAGGCTCGGCAGCTTGCCGACCTTCTTGGCCGTGTCATCCAGGCAGAGCAGGTAGCGGCGTACTTCCACACGCTTTTCCGAAGGGAGCGAGTGGTAGTCGGCAACGCCCTTGAGCGAGCTCTGCAGGGCCTTGATGGTCGGCTCGGTCTGCTGCGGGTTGCAGCTGAACTGCTCGGGCAGGTCGCCCGGGGCTGCCTTGCCCAGCGCGAGGAACTCGCCCAGGGTGTCCTGGTTGCGCTGGTAGAACTGGCTCAGGTGCAGGGTCGCGTCGCGGGTACGCTCGATCTGGTAGGTCGTGCTGTTCAGGTCGAGTACGAACTGCGCCGGCACGATACCGATCAGCACGAGCATGATCAGGCCGATGCCTTTCTGACCGTCGTTGGACCCGTGCACGAAGCTCACGGCCATTGCCGAGATCACCAGTACGAGGCGGTTCCAGAAGGGCGGGTGCTTCTTGTCGTCGAGCTTGCGACGCTGTTCTGGCGTCTTGTGCATCTTCGACAGCGGCCGCCACCACTTCAGGCTCAGCAGCACCAGGGCCGCGACGGCAAAGCCGGCCATGGGCGAGAGGACCAGCGACATGCCGATGTCGATCGCCTTCTGCCAGTTGACCCCGTCACCCAATGGAATGTCGTTGATCATGGCGTTGGCCAGGCCCACACCGAGGATCGAGCCGATCAGGGTATGGGAGCTGGAGGCCGGGATACCGAAGTACCAGGTGCCCAGGTTCCAGGTGATGGCCGCGGCCAGCAGCGAGAAGACCATAGCCAGCCCGTGGCCGGTGTTCACATTGATCAGCAGCTCGACCGGCAGCAGGTGAACGATGGCATAGGCCACGCCCACACCGCCCAGCAGCACGCCGAGGAAGTTGAACACGCCGGAGAAGAACACGGCCAGGTGGGGCGGCATGGCTTTGGTATAGATGACTGTGGCAACCGCGTTGGCAGTGTCATGAAAGCCATTGATGAACTCGAAGGCGAGCACGAAGGTCAGGGCAAGCAGCAAGCTCACCACTACCCAGGCATCAAGTCCGCTGAATAAATCGATCATGAAGGTTTATCTGAGCCGCTCAAAGGGGGCGCGATTATGCCAGAAAACCATGAGAATCGATGCACCCGCGGCTGACTGGTTGGTCCGCTTTTCGAGACCGGCCATGGCAGCCTTGGACAACTCCCAGGCGAACAACATCGCTTAAAGGTAGCGAAAAGCCTGGAAAATTAGCGAGTTAGGCAGGTGCGAATCAGTCTCTGCGGTTTGAAACGGTCGTATGAAATTTGTGATATTCCATTTCATGAAGGTCGACGCAACACCCACCCGGCCCACCTTGAGGCGTGCAGGCTCCAGAGCGGCAGTCATGATTGGGAAGGGTCAGGGCTGCTCGGCACGCAGTTCCTTCTCGATCTTTTCCAGTTCCTGGGCAAAGGCCTGATCGCGCACGGATGCGCGTTTGCGCCATGGTTTGCGCTCTGGTTCAGGCTGAGCGGCATAAGTGGTGACTTCCCCACCGTAAACTTCCTTGTAACGTTGTTCCTGACGCTCGAGTTCGGCGCGCAGTTCGTCTTTCGTCACAGTATTAACCCGACTGATTAAAGTTGACCCTGGCCTCGACGTGCAGTGAATGCACGCGGCTACGCCACCAGGGCGACATGGCTGTCGCAGCAACAGTATGTTTGGAGTGCAGCACACTCGGACTTCACGGCCACGCCGAAGGCGAAGGCGGCCCGGCTGTATCCGGGGCTTGATCTTTGATCGGCTGGCGAATTTCATTATAGCTGGCAAGTTTGCCTTGGCTATGCAAAGAGCGTTTTATCGACGAGGCTAAAGCAAGTTGCGATGTAAAACGACGCAAGCTTGGGACGATAATGCGATTTTGAGTCAAACCGTATAGGAAAGTTCTGAAGCTTGCGTAGGAAATGAAAACGGCCTTGCGCGTGGCAAGGCCGTGCCTGGGACTTCTCGTGGGTACCTGACCAGTCTCTCCAAGAAGCCACATGGTGGCAGGCGAAAGGTATAAGCAATCTGAGCATTGGTCAATTGCGATTATCGGCCGTTGGTTCGATAATCGCACAAGTGACTGACTTCGAGGTAAGCCATGAGTGACGAAACACAGCCCAAGGGCCCTGCAGCAAACACGTTGGAACGCAGTGGATTCGCGGGCCTGGCACCGCCGATCGTAGCTTCGCCGGCCAAACGCATCCAGGCTTTTACCGGTGATCCGGACTTCATGACCTCGCTCGCCCGAGGCCTGGCGGTGATCCAGGCGTTCCAGGAGCGCAAGCGTCACCTGACCATCGCGCAGATCAGCCACCGTACCGAGATTCCCCGGGCGGCGGTGCGCCGATGCCTGCATACCCTGATGAAGCTCGGCTATGCCACCACCGACGGCCGGACCTATTCGCTGCTGCCCAAGGTGCTGACCCTCGGCCATGCCTACCTGTCGTCCACCCCGCTGGCGGTTTCGGCGCAGCCGTACCTGGACCGTATCAGTGATCAGTTGCACGAAGCGGCCAACATGGCGACGCTCGAAGGCGACGACATTCTATATATCGCCCGCTCGGCAACGGTCGAGCGGCTGATCTCGGTCGATCTTTCGGTAGGTGGGCGTTTGCCCGCCTACTGCACCTCGATGGGCCGTATTCTCCTGGCGGCGCTGGACGATGCCACGCTCAAGGAATACCTCGAGCGCGCCGACATGAAGCCACGCACCAGCCGTACCCTGCACGACCCACAGGCGCTGCTGGCCTGCCTGCAGCAGGTGCGTGAGCAGGGTTGGTGCGTGGTCGATCAGGAGCTGGAGCAAGGTCTGCGGTCCATTGCCGTGCCGGTATACGACGCCTCTGGGCAGGTACTGGCGGCGCTGAACGTCAGCACTCACGTCGGCCGGGTCGCCCGCTCCGACCTTGAGCAACGCTTCTTGCCCATCATGCTCGCGGCCAGCCGCGACCTCTGCACCCAGCTTTTCGCCTGACCGAGTGCTTTCCTGTTCGATAAACGCACAGTGTTGCGTTTGTCGAATTGCGCCGTTATCCAGTGCTCTTTACTGTCCTCGCAGCGGCCGGCTCGACCCGGCCGACAACAACAACACGCGAAAGACTTTCGGATAACAACAATGAACAGTCCGCAATCTGCTGTCGGAACCTGCCTGGACGTACAGTCCTTCATCAACGAACAACCACTGTCGCGCTATCAATGGCGAGTGGTGCTGCTGTGCTTTCTGATTGTCTTCCTCGATGGACTGGATACCGCCGCCATGGGCTTTATCGCCCCGGCATTGGCCCAGGATTGGGGTATCGACCGGGCCAGCCTCGGCCCAGTGATGAGCGCCGCGCTGATCGGCATGGTGTTTGGGGCCCTGGGCTCTGGCCCCCTGGCCGACCGTTTCGGGCGCAAGGGCGTGCTGGTCGGCGCCGTGCTGCTGTTCGGCGGTTTCAGCCTGGCTTCGGCTTACGCCACCACGGTCGACGAGTTGCTGGTGCTGCGCTTTCTCACCGGGCTTGGCCTGGGCGCTGGCATGCCCAACGCCACGACGTTGCTGTCCGAATACACCCCTGAACGCCACAAGTCGCTGCTGGTGACCAGCATGTTCTGCGGCTTCAACCTTGGGATGGCCGGGGGTGGCTTCATCTCGGCCAAGCTGATTCCGGCCTATGGCTGGCACAGCCTGCTGTTGATCGGCGGGATTCTACCGTTGCTGCTGGTGTTCGTGCTGGCCGCCTGGCTGCCTGAGTCGGCGCGTTATCTGGTGGTGCGCAACCGTGGCACCGACAAGGTACGCAAGACACTGTCCCCGATTGCTCCGGCGCTGGTGGCCCAGGCGTCCGGCTTCAGCGTGCCGGAACAGAAGGCCGTGGCGGGACGCAACGTGTTCGCGGTGATTTTCTCCGGCACTTATGGACTGGGCACGCTGCTGCTTTGGCTGACCTACTTCATGGGGCTGGTGATCGTCTACCTGCTGACGAGCTGGCTGCCGACCTTGATGCGCGACAGTGGCGCGAGCATGGAGCAGGCGGCGTTCATTGGTGCGCTGTTCCAGTTCGGTGGTGTGCTCAGCGCGGTGGGAGTAGGCTGGGCCATGGACCGGTACAACCCGCACAAGGTCATCGGCATTTTCTATCTGCTGGCTGGGGTCTTTGCCTACGCGGTAGGGCAGAGCCTGGGCAATATCACAGTGCTGGCAACCTTGGTGCTGATCGCCGGGATGTGCGTGAACGGCGCGCAATCGGCCATGCCCTCGCTGGCGGCGCGCTTCTACCCGACACAAGGGCGGGCGACCGGGGTGTCATGGATGCTTGGCATCGGACGGTTCGGCGCGATCCTCGGCGCCTGGATCGGCGCGACGCTGCTGGGTCTTGGCTGGAACTTCGAACAGGTCCTTACCGCGCTCGTGGTGCCGGCGGCGCTGGCGACGGTGGGAGTAATCATCAAGGGGTTGGTAAGCCATTCGGATGCGACTTGACATCGCGATGACGCACTAAGATTTGTTCGATAATCGCACCAATAGTCGATTATCGGATTGTGCGACACCCCTCTGGATCCTTAATCTGAACCCAACGCGGCATTACCCGCACCGACCACGGCTCAGCCCGACCAGGAGTCCGCAATGGCAGCAATCCTCTCGCTTCACGACGCTGTGAAGCAGTTCATCCAGGATGGCGACAGCGTCGCCCTCGAAGGTTTCACTCACCTGATTCCGACCGCCGCTGGCCATGAGATCATCCGCCAGGGCAAGAAAGACCTGACCCTGGTCCGCATGACGCCTGATCTGATCTACGACCAGCTGATCGGTGCCGGTTGCGCGCGCAAACTGATCTTCTCCTGGGGCGGCAACCCTGGCGTGGGCTCTCTGCACCGTCTGCGCGACGCGGTCGAAAAACAATGGCCGCAAGCCATGGAGATCGAAGAACACAGCCACGCCGATCTTGCCAATGCCTACGTCGCTGGCGCCTCAGGCCTGCCGTTCGCCGTGTTGCGCGCCTACGCCGGTTCAGACTTGCCCAAGGTCAACCCCCTGATCAAGAGCGTTACCTGCCCGTTCACCGGAGAAGTCCTCGCTGCCGTGCCGTCTGTACGCCCGGACGTTACCGTGATCCACGCCCAGAAGGCCGACCGCAAGGGCAATGTGCTGCTCTGGGGCATTCTTGGCGTGCAGAAGGAAGCGGCCCTGGCGGCCAAGCGCTGCATCGTCACCGTCGAAGAAATCGTCGACGACCTCAAGGCGCCGATGAACGCCTGCGTGCTGCCGAGCTGGGCGTTGAGCGCAGTGTGCCTGGTGCCTGGCGGTGCGCATCCGTCCTATGCCCATGGGTACTACGAGCGGGACAACCGCTTCTATCAGGCCTGGGACCCGATCGCCCGCGATCGCGCATCCTTTACCGCCTGGATCGACACCTACATCCGCGGCACCGCCGACTTCAATGAATTCAAGGCCAAGCTGGCCAACGCTGCGGAGGCCGCACAATGACCTACTCCACCAATGAAATGATGACCGTCGCCGCGGCCCGTCGCCTGCGTAATGGCGCCGTGTGCTTCGTCGGCATCGGCCTGCCGTCCAAGGCTGCCAACCTGGCCCGCCTGACGTCATCCCCTGACGTGGTGCTGATCTACGAATCCGGGCCGATCGGCGCCAAGCCGACCGTGCTGCCCCTGTCTATCGGTGACGGTGAACTGGCCGAGACCGCCGACACCGTGGTGCCCACCGGCGAGATCTTCCGCTACTGGCTGCAGGGCGGGCGCATCGACGTAGGTTTCCTTGGCGCCGCCCAGGTCGACCGTTTCGGCAACATCAACACCACGGTGGTTGGCGACTACAACAACCCCAAAGTGCGTTTGCCCGGCGCCGGGGGAGCGCCCGAGATCGCCGGCTCCGCCAAGCAAGTGCTGATCATCCTCAAGCAATCCTCGCGGGCGTTTGTCGACAAGCTGGACTTCATCACCTCGGTCGGCCACGGCGAGGGCGGCGACTCGCGCAAGCGCCTGGGCCTCCCGGGTGAAGGGCCGGTCGGCATCATCACCGACCTGTGCATCATGGAACCCGAAGCCGGTACCCACGAGTTCGTGGTCACCGCCATTCATCCAGGCGTGACCCGTGAACAGATCATCGCTGCAACCGGCTGGGCGATCCGCTTCGCCGACGCGGTCGAGACCAGCGCCGAGCCGACCGAGCGCGAGCTCAGCGCGTTGCGTGACCTCGAGGCGCGCACTGCCGCCGCCCATGGCCAGGCTCCAGGAGAAGCATGATGCGTGACGTATTCATCTGCGACGCCATTCGCACCCCGATCGGCCGCTTCGGCGGCGCCTTGGCCAGCGTGCGTGCCGACGACCTGGCGGCTGTGCCGCTCAAGGCGTTGATCGAGCGCAACCCGACGGTGCAGTGGGACCAGCTCGACGAGGTGTTCTTCGGCTGCGCGAACCAGGCGGGTGAGGATAACCGCAACGTCGCACGCATGGCCTTGCTGCTGGCGGGCCTGCCGGAAAGCGTACCGGGCGTGACCCTCAACCGGCTGTGCGCTTCGGGCATGGATGCGGTCGGCACCGCGTTTCGCGCCATCGCCAGCGGCGAGATGGAGCTGGCGATTGCCGGGGGCGTCGAGTCGATGTCGCGTGCGCCGTTTGTCATGGGCAAGGCCGAGAGCGGCTACTCGCGCAACATGAAGCTGGAAGACACGACCATCGGCTGGCGCTTCATCAATCCCTTGATGAAGTCCCAGTACGGGGTCGATGCCATGCCGCAGACCGCCGACAACGTCGCCGATGACTACCGGGTGTCACGCGCCGATCAGGACGCGTTCGCCCTGCGCAGCCAGCAGCTTGCGGCCAAGGCACAGGCAGCGGGTTTTTTCGCCGAGGAGATCGTCCCGGTACGCATCGCCCACAAGAAGGGCGAGACCGTGGTCGAGCATGACGAGCACCCACGTGCCGACACCACTCTCGAGGCCCTGGCCCGGCTCAAGCCGGTCAATGGCCCGGACAAGACGGTTACCGCCGGCAATGCCTCGGGCGTCAACGACGGCGCCGCGGCGCTGATCCTTGCCTCTGCCGAGGCGGTGGAGCGCCACGGCCTGACCCCTCGCGCCCGCGTGCTGGGCATGGCCAGTGCTGGCGTGGCACCGAGGGTGATGGGCATTGGGCCCGTGCCTGCGGTCCGCAAGCTGACCGAACGTCTGGGTGTGGCGGTCAGCGACTTCGACGTGATCGAACTCAACGAAGCGTTTGCCAGCCAGGGCCTGGCCGTGCTGCGCGAGCTGGGGCTGGCCGATGATGCGCCGCAGGTAAATCCCAATGGTGGTGCGATTGCCTTGGGGCATCCACTGGGGATGAGTGGCGCACGTTTGGTGCTGACGGCCTTGCATCAGCTGGAGAAGAGTGGCGGGCGCAAAGGGCTGGCGACCATGTGCGTTGGGGTAGGGCAGGGGTTGGCGCTGGCTATCGAGCGGGTTTGATGGTCGGGTAGATCGGTGTTGCGCCCTTCGCGGGCAAGCCCACTCCTGCAGGAGCGGACTTGCCCGCGAAGGGCGTCGACCTATGCCTCGCGGAACGACAGTGTTACTGGGTATGTCTAGACCCACAGTACCCTTCCAGGAGTAAACCCCCATGACTTCCACCTACTACACTGGCGAAGAGCGCAGCAAGCGCATCTTTGCGATCGTCGGTGCTTCCTCGGGCAACCTCGTGGAGTGGTTCGACTTCTACGTCTATGCCTTCTGCGCCATCTATTTCGCCCCTGCGTTCTTCCCCTCCGACGACCCAACCGTACAATTGCTAAACACCGCCGGGGTATTCGCCGCAGGGTTCCTGATGCGTCCTATTGGCGGCTGGCTATTCGGCCGCGTGGCAGACCGCCATGGCCGCAAGAACTCGATGATGATCTCGGTGCTGATGATGTGCGCCGGTTCCCTGGTCATCGCCTGCCTGCCCACCTACGACAGCATCGGCGCCTGGGCACCGGCACTGCTGCTGGCAGCGCGGCTGTTCCAGGGCCTGTCGGTGGGCGGCGAGTACGGCACCACGGCCACTTACATGAGCGAGGTAGCGTTGCGCGGGCAGCGAGGCTTCTTCGCCTCGTTCCAGTACGTCACGCTCATCGGCGGCCAGTTGCTGGCGGTGCTGGTGGTAGTGATCCTGCAACAGGTGCTGAGCGAAGACGAACTGCGTGCCTGGGGCTGGCGCATCCCCTTCGTGGTCGGCGCCGTCGCGGCCGTGATCTCGCTTTTCCTTCGCCGTTCGCTGGAAGAGACCAGCAGCGCCGAGACGCGTCAGGACAAGGATGCCGGGTCCATCAGCGGACTGTTCCGTAACCACTCCGCGGCCTTTATCACCGTGCTGGGCTATACGGCCGGTGGTTCGCTGATCTTCTATACCTTCACGACCTACATGCAGAAGTACCTGGTGAACACCGCCGGCATGAGCACCAAGAGTGCCAGTTTCGTGATGACCGGCGCCCTGTTTGTCTACATGTGCATGCAGCCGCTGTTCGGCATGCTCTCCGACCGCATTGGCCGGCGTAACTCTATGCTGCTGTTTGGCGCCCTGGGTACGCTGTTCACCGTTCCGCTGCTGATGGCGCTGAAGACCGTCAGCAGCCCGTTCATGGCGTTTGTGCTGATCACCCTGGCGCTGTGCATCGTCAGCTTCTACACCTCGATCAGCGGTTTGGTGAAGGCCGAGATGTTCCCGCCACAGGTACGCGCCCTTGGCGTAGGCCTGGCCTACGCGGTGGCGAACGCGATGTTCGGCGGCTCGGCGGAATATGTTGCCCTGGGCTTGAAAACCCTCGGAATGGAGAACACCTTCTACTGGTACGTGACAGCCATGATGGCGATCGCCTTCCTGTTCAGTCTGCGCTTGCCGAAACAGGCGGCGTACCTGCACAACGACCACTAAGGACCTGCAATGACGCAACGCACCGACAACCAGTTGTTCGATGCCTACTTCACGTCGCCGGCCATGCGCGAGGTATTCTGCGACCATGGCCGCCTGCAGGGCATGCTCGATTTCGAGGCGGCCCTCGCGCGTGCCGAAGCCGATGCGGGCCTGGTGCCGCATGCGGCGGTGGCCGCCATCGAGGCTGGCTGCAAGGCGGAGCGCTACGACACCCGCGCCCTGGCCGAGTCCATCGCCATCGCCGGCAACTCGGCGATTCCGCTGGTCAAGGCGCTGGGCAAGGTCGTTGCCAGTGGTGTGCCGGAGGCAGAGCGTTACGTGCACTTGGGTGCAACCAGCCAGGACGCCATGGATACCGGACTGGTGCTCCAGTTGCGCGCCGCGCTGGACCTCATCGAGTCCGACCTGGCGCGTTTGGCCAACAGCCTCGCGCGCCAGGCGCTGCAGCATGCCGACACGCCGCTCGTAGGGCGGACCTGGCTGCAGCATGCTACCCCCGTGACACTGGGCATGAAGCTCGCCGGTACCCTTGGCGCGCTCACGCGACATCGCCAACGCTTGCACGAGCTTCGTCCCCGGCTGCTGTGCCTGCAGTTCGGCGGGGCCTCCGGTACGCTTGCCGCGCTCGGCAGCAAGGCGCTGCCGGTCGCCGAGGCCTTGGCCGGGCACCTGCAACTGAGCCTGCCAGAGCAGCCCTGGCACACCCAGCGCGATCGCCTGGTGGAATTCGCCTCTGTCCTTGGGCTCGTGGCCGGAACACTCGGCAAGCTGGGACGCGACCTCAGCCTGCTGATGCAGACCGAGGCCGGTGAGCTGTTCGAGCCCTCGGCGCCGGGCAAGGGCGGTTCATCGACCATGCCGCACAAGCGCAACCCGGTGGGCGCTGCGGTGCTCATCAGTGCCGCGACCCGCGTACCGGGTCTCCTGGCCACCCTGTTTGCCGCGATGCCCCAGGAGCACGAACGCAGCCTGGGCCTGTGGCATGCCGAGTGGGAAACCGTGCCGGAAATCTGCTGCCTGGTGTCCGGCGCGCTTCGCCAGTCGCAGATCATCGCAGACGGCCTGGAAGTGGATGCCGACCGCATGCGCCGCAACCTTGACCTGACCCAGGGCCTGGTACTGGCCGAGGCGGTGAGCATCGTCCTTGCCCAGCGCCTGGGCCGCGATCGCGCCCATCATCTGCTCGAACAATGCTGTCAGCGGGCCGTTGCCGAACATCGCCACCTGCGCGAGGTGCTCGCAGACGAGCCACAGGTGAGCGGCGAGCTGTCGGCGGACGAACTCGACCGCCTGCTCGACCCGTCCCATTACCTTGGCCAGGCCCGCGTCTGGGTGGCGCGTGCCGTGGCTGAACATCAACGATTCAATGCCTAAGGAGACCGCTGTGGCTCATTTGCAACTGGCCGATGGCGTACTGAACTACCAACTCGACGGCCCGGAGCATGCACCGGTGCTGGTGCTGTCCAACTCGCTCGGTACCGATCTGCACATGTGGGATACGCAAGTTGCGGCCTGGACCGCGCACTTCCGGGTGCTGCGCTATGACACTCGCGGCCATGGTAGCTCGCTGGTGACCGAAGGCCCGTACAGCATCGAGCAACTGGGCCGTGATGTGCTGGCGCTGCTGGACGCACTGAACATCCAGCAGGCGCATTTCTGCGGCCTGTCGATGGGCGGCCTGATCGGGCAGTGGCTGGGCATCAACGCAGGCGAGCGGATCAACCGCCTGGTGGTGTGCAACACCGCGGCCAAGATCGGCACGCCCGAGACCTGGAATCCGCGTATCGAAATGGTGCTGGAACAGGGCGCGCCGGCCATGCACGGCCTGCGCGATGCGTCCATCGAGCGCTGGTTCACCCCGGCATTCGCCTCGCTCCAGCCGGCACAAGTCACGCGCATCACCGACATGCTCGCCGCTACTTCGCCCGAGGGCTATGCCGCCAACTGCGGCGCCGTGCGCGATGCCGATTTCCGTGACCAGCTTGGCGAGATCAAGGTCCCGCTGCTGGTGATCTCGGGCAGCGCCGATGCGGTCACGCCGCCGTCGGGTGGGATGTTCATCCAGGAGCATGTGGTTGGTGCAGAGTATGCCGAGTTCCAGGCGGCGCACCTGTCCAACGTCGAGGTGGGCGAGCCGTTCAGCCGCCGCGTCGTCGATTTCCTGCTGGCCCGCTGAGGAGCACGCCATGGATGAAAAACAACGCTATGACGCGGGCATGCAAGTGCGCCGCGCCGTGCTCGGCGACGCCCATGTGGATCGCAGCCTGGAGAAGCTCAACGACTTCAACGGCGAATTCCAGGAGATGATCACCCGTCATGCCTGGGGCGACATCTGGACCCGCCCCGGGCTGCCCCGGCATACCCGCAGCCTGATCACCATCGCCATGCTGATCGGCATGAACCGCAACGACGAGCTCAAGCTGCACCTGCGGGCCGCCGCCAGCAATGGCGTGACGCGTGATGAAATCAAGGAAGTGCTGATGCAGAGCGCGATCTATTGCGGGATTCCGGCGGCCAATGCGACATTCCATCTGGCGGAGTCGGTGTGGGATGAGTTGGGGGTAGAGTCGCGGGGGTAGGCAAGACCCATTACGACAGCGTACGGGTCGGCCCGGCATTCGCCTCTACGGCTCGCTTCAACGCCGGGCACAGCCCCAGCAGGAACCCGGCCTCCGCCACTACGAACAATGGCCCGATGATCAGCCCGCTGATGTCATCCACGAAGGCTGGCTTGCGGCCTTCGTAGTAGTGACCGACAAACTGGATCGCCCATCCGGCGACGAAGGCCCCCAACCCGGCGCTCAGCCATAGCCCGGTATCCTGCATTGCCAGCCACTGGCCCGCCCACAGGCATAGCCCCAGCAGCAGGCCCATCACCAGCCCGAAACGGGCATCCAGACGCAGGTAGAACCAGGCTGACGCCGCTGCCACCAGCAGCGCCGGAGACAGCCACGCCCCGCCCACCTCCCAGCCAGGCCGCGACAGCAGGATGGCCACCGCCAGCACGATCAACGGGATCCCGACAAAGTGCGTGGCAATGTTGCGCGGGTCGCGGTGATAGGCCGCGTACTGGCTCAGGTGGTCGACGAGGCTTTTCATGGCGGATCCTCCAGGGGGCTTCGTGAGCATAGACCCTGGCCATCGCGTGGGTAACCACACGCCACCGATGCCTTGCCATCACCGCTGCAAATGTACGAACTCGCGAGTCCGGGCTTTTCTGGGGGAGGAGAGTGCCGGGATTGTCGGGCGATGCAGCGCGTCAAGGCTGACCAAGGTCTCGATCATCGCCCGGGCAGCAGGGGTAAGGCGATAGCCGCTGCGGCTGACGACACCGCACCGCACGCTCAGCACCTCAAGCCCGGGCGGCAGGTTGCGCCAGTGCAGACGCACCAGCCTGTCCGCGGCCAGGTCACCCGCCACGGCTTCTTCGCTGGCGCTACCAATGGCATTGCTGCCCAACACCACGCTGCGCAGGACCGGCAGGTGCTCGGTTTGCAGGTGTGGGGTGAAATCACTGAGCCCGCTCAGGTTGGCCAGGCGCTTGCGCACGATGGGAGGGAGCAGGGCGCAGGCCAGCGGGTAGGCGAAAAGGTCGTTTGTGGAGAGGCTGTCCTTGGCCAGCAGCGGATGCCCGGGACGGCAGAAGAACAGGCCGGGGCGGGGACTGAGCGGTGCAGTGTCGAAGTTCGGATCTGCCTCGAAGGCACGGATGTCGTCAACGAAGAATTCGATCTGCTCACGCCGCAGGGCCTGTCCGAGGTGCTCGGCATTGTCGACCTGCAGACGGGTGCGGATACCCGGATGGCGTTCGAGGAACTGGCCGAGGGCGTTGGGTACCAACTGCACGGCCAGGGCCGGTCCGCAGCCGAAGTGAAGTTCGCCAGCGTCGAGCTTGTTCATCTGCAGGACATCATTGCTCAGTTGCGCCGCCCCCAGGACCAGCCGCCGCGCATGCTGAAGGGCCATCTGACCTTCTGGCGTGGGTCGCAACGCCTTGCTGGCGCGATCCACCAGTACGCAGCCAAGTTCCTGCTCCAGGCCCTGGATCGCACGGCTGAACGCCGGTTGGGTAATACCCATGGCATCGGCAGCACGCACGAAGCTGCGGTACTCGGTCAAGGCAATCAAATAGCGCAGCTGACGAAGGTCCATGTCGAGGCTCTGCGGTTGGGGGCCTCGTTTTTAGCTTTTGCTGCATATTCCGTCAAAGAAGTTTAATTTTTATTATTAGGCTTTTTTTATATATGCATGACCCTACGGGGCCGCATCAGGCACAAAAAAGCCCACCGCGAGAGTGGGCTTTCATGCATCAGGCGATCAATCAGCTTTTCGGCGTTTCAACCGCAGCCTGCTGTTGCGCCTGGCCGGTGCGCTCATACCAGCCGCCACCAAGGGCCTTGTACAGGTTGACCTCGCTGGTGAGCTGAGACAGGCGGTCGCTGATCAGCGCCTGCTGTGCACTGAACAGGTTGCGCTGGGCGTCCAGGAAGGTCAGGTTGCTGTCGATGCCGATGCGATAGCGGCGCTCGGCCAGGCGGTAGTAGTCCTGGTTGGCGGCAACCAGGTCACGCTGGGCCTGAAGCTGTTCTTCGAACGTCTTGCGAGCGGCAAGGCCATCGGAGACTTCCTGGAAGGCGGTCTGGATGGTCTTCTCGTATTGCGCGACGTTGATGTCCTTCTGGATCTTCGAGTAGTCCAGGCTGGCGCGCAGGCTGCCGGCGGTGAAGATCGGCAGGTTGATCTGCGGCTGGAACAGCCAGGTACCCGATCCACCCTTGAACAGCCCATCCATGTCGGAGCTCAAGGTCCCGGCATTGGCGGTCAGGCTGATGCTCGGGAAGAAGGCGGCACGTGCGGCGCCGATGTTGGCGTTGGCGGCCTTGAGCTGGTGCTCGGCTTCGAGGATGTCCGGACGACGCTGCAACAGGTCCGATGGCAGGCCGGCCGGAATCTTGGCCAACTGGTCGGCATCAAGCTTGAGCGGCGCTGGCAGGTTGCCCGGCACGCCGGTGCCGAGCAGCACGGTCAGGCTGTTGAGGTCCTGGGCGACCAGGCGCTGGTACTGGGCCAGCTTGACCCGCGCGCCTTCGACGGCGGTGCGTGCCTGGCTCAGGTCCAGTGCCGAAGCAACCCCGACCTCGTTGCTTCGGCTGGTAAGCGAGTAGCTCTGCTCGTAGGTCTTGAGGGTTTCCTGGGTCAGCTTGAGCAAGGCCTGGTCGGCCTGCCAGGTGTAGTAGGCATTGGCAACGCTGGCCACCAGGCTGATCTGCGTGGAACGGCGCGCTTCCTCGCTGGACAGGTAGATCTCCAGGGCCTGCTCGCTCAGGCTGCGCACCCGGCCGAACAGGTCGAGCTCATAGGCGCTGACGCCCAGGGTGGCCGAGTACTGGCTGGTGATGCCTGACTGGCCCAGCTGGGACATGTCCGCCGGTACACGCTGGCGGCTGCCGCTGCCGGTGGCCGAGACCGCCGGGAACAGATCGGCCCGCTGGATGCGGTACTGAGCGCGGTAGGCGTCGATGTTCAGCGCCGCGACACGCAGGTCGCGGTTGTTGACCAGGGAGGTCTGGATCAGCTGCTGCAGCGCCGGGTCGTTGAAGAACTGGCGCCAGCCTTGCTCGGCGGCGGCGACATCGGCCGACTCGGCCGGCGAATACGCAGGGCCTTGCGGCCACTGCGCAGCCACCGGAGCGTCCGGGGTCTGGTAGTCGGGAATCAGCGAGCAGCCGCCCAGGATAAAGGCAGTGACCGCCAGGGTTAACAGGGACTTACTCATTGCCCAGCCTCATAGCGTGGAGTTTCAGGGGTGGCGTCGGGCTCCGGCTCTTTACGGCCGAACAGCGACGACACGCTAACGAAGAACAGCGGCACCCAGAAGATGGCCAGGACGGTTGCAGTGATCATACCGCCGATCACCCCGGTACCGATGGCGTGCTGGCTGCCTGAGCCTGCACCGGTGGCGATGGTCAACGGTACCACGCCAAGGATGAACGCCAGCGAGGTCATGATGATCGGGCGCAGACGCATGCGGCACGCCTCGATCGCCGCGTCGTACAGGCTGCGGCCTTGCTCGTGCAGCTCCTTGGCGAACTCGACGATCAGGATCGCGTTCTTCGCCGCAAGGCCGATGGTGGTCAGCAGGCCGACCAGGAAGTACACGTCGTTCGACAGCCCGCGCATGCTCGCCGCCATCAGCGCACCGATGATACCCAGCGGTACTACGAGCACGACCGCGATCGGAATCGACCAGCTTTCGTACAGCGCTGCAAGGCAGAGGAAGACGAACAGCAGCGACAGGGCAAACAGCGCCGGCATCTGCGAGCCGGAGAGTTTTTCCTCGTACGACATGCCGGTCCAGGCGTAGCCGATGCCGTCCGGCAGCTCGCCGGCGATGCGCTCGACTTCGGCCATGGCTTCACCGGTACTGTAGCCCGGCGCCGGGGCACCCAGGACTTCGACCGCTTCGACACCGTTGTAGCGCGAGAGCTTGGGCGAACCGAAGGTCCACTCGCCCTTGGCGAAGGACGAGAACGGCACCATCTCGCCAGCGCTGTTGCGCACGTACCATTTCTGCAGGTCTTCAGGGCTCATCCGGGCACTGGCTTCACCCTGGATGTAGACCTTCTTGACCCGGCCACGGTCGATGAAGTCGTTGACGTAGCTGCCACCCAGGGCGATCGACAGGGTGCTGTTGATTTCGGCGATGGTCACGCCCAGGGCACTCGCGCGCTCGTCGTCGACGGTCAGCTGGTACTGCGGTTCATCGTTCAGGCCGTTCGGGCGCACGCCTGCAAGGATCTTGCTTTGCGAGGCCTTGGCGAGGAACTCGTTGCGCGCCTCCATCAGCTTGTCGTGACCGACACCGGCGCGGTCCTGCAGGAACACGTCGAAGCCCGAGGCGTTACCCAGTTCCAGTACCGCTGGCGGGGCAAAGGCGAACACCATTGCATCGCGGAAGGTGAAGAAGTGCTGCTGCGCACGGGTCGCCAGGTTGAACACGCTGTTCTCGGAAGAGCGCTCGCCCCATGGCTTGAGCATGATGAACGCCATGCCCGAGCTCTGGCCACGGCCGGCAAAGTTGAAGCCGGTCACGGTGAACACCGACGACACCGTGTCGGATTCGTCCTTGAGCAGGTACTCGCGCATCTGGTCGACCACGGTCTGGGTACGCTCGGCACTGGAGCCGGCCGGGGTCTGCACCTGGGCGAAGAGGACGCCCTGGTCTTCTTCCGGCAGGAACGCGGTCGGAATGCGCATGAACAGCCAGATCATGCCGACGATGATCAGCGCATACGCCAGGAAGTACGGGATCTTGTTGCGCAGGATGCTGCCAACGCTGCGCTCGTAGCCCAGCACGCTGCGGTCGAAGCTGCGGTTGAACCAACCGAAGAAACCGCCCTTGGCCACATGGTGCTCGCCCTTTTTCAGCGGCTTTAGCATGGTTGCGCACAGCGCCGGGGTGAAGATCAGTGCCACCAGCACCGACAGGCCCATGGCCGAGACGATGGTGATGGAGAACTGCCGGTAGATCACGCCGGTGGAACCGCCGAAGAAGGCCATTGGCAGCAGTACCGCCGACAGCACCATGGCGATACCTACCAGCGCGCCCTGGATCTGCTCCATCGAACGCTTGGTCGCCTCCTTGGGCGGCAGCCCCTCCTCGGACATCACCCGCTCGACGTTTTCCACCACGACGATGGCGTCGTCCACCAGCAAGCCGATGGCGAGGACCATGGCGAACATGGTCAGGGTATTGATGCTGAAGCCCGCTGCGGCAAGGATGCCGAAGGTGCCGAGCAGTACGACCGGCACGGTCATGGTAGTGATGACGGTGGCGCGGAAGTTCTGCAGGAACAGGTACATCACCAGGAACACCAGTACGATCGCTTCGATCAGGGTGTGGATCACCCCGCTGATCGACTCGGTCACCACCGGAGTGGTGTCGTACGGGAACACGGCCTTCATGCCAGGCGGGAAGAACGGCTCCAGGTCGGCGATCGTCTGGCGCAATGCCTTGGCAGTGTCCAGGGCGTTGGCGCCAGTGGCCAGCTTGACCGCCAGGCCCGAGGCCGGCTTGCCGTTGAACTGTGCGCTTACCGCATAGTTTTCGCCGCCCAGGCCTACCTTGGCGACGTCACCCAAGCGGACCTGCGAACCGTCCTGGTTGACCTTGAGCAGGATCTTCTCGAACTGCTCGGCGGTCTGCAGGCGGGTCTTGCCGATGATGGTGGCGTTGAGCTGGTTGCCGGGCAGGGCCGGCAGGCCGCCGAGCTGGCCGGACGATACCTGTACGTTCTGCGCGGTGACCGCGGTGCGCACATCGACGGGAGTCAGCTGGAACTTGTTGAGCTTGGCCGGATCGAGCCAGATACGCATGGCGTACTGGGCGCCGAACACCTGGAAGTCACCCACGCCCGCGGTCCGTGAGACCGGATCCTGCATGTTCGAGACGATGTAGTTGGCCAGGTCGTCCTTGGTCATGCTGCCGTCTTCGGACACCAGGCCGATCACCATCAGGAAGTTCTTCACTGCCTTGGTGACGCGGATGCCCTGCTGCTGCACTTCTTGCGGCAGCAGCGGGGTGGCCAGGTTGAGCTTGTTCTGCACCTGGACCTGCGCGGTGTCAGGGTTGGTGCCCTGCTCGAAGGTGGCGGTGATGGTCATGCTGCCGTCGGAGTTGCTCTCCGACTGCACGTAGCGCAGGTTGTCGATACCGTTGAGCTGCTGCTCGATCACCTGCACCACGGTGTCCTGCACGGTCTGCGCCGAGGCGCCCGGGTAGGTCACGGCGATGGCGATGGCCGGCGGGGCGATGCTTGGGTACTGGTTGATCGGCAGCTTCAGGATCGACAAGGCGCCGACCAGCATGATCACCAGTGCGATCACCCACGCAAAGATCGGGCGATCGATAAAGAACTTCGACATGTCTTACTCCCCTTGGGCGTCTGCGTTTGCCGCTTCGGCCTGGGTCTGATTGCCCGGCTTCTTGACGTTGGTGGCCTCGCTGACCTTGACCTCGACGCCCGGACGGACGTATTGCAGGCCTTCGGTGATCAGGCGATCGCCAGGATTGAGGCCGTCCTCGATCAGCCAGTCGCTGCCCAGGGTCCGCGAGGCCTTGAGCTGACGCAGTTCGACCTTGTTCTCCTGGTTGACCACCATGGCGGTCGGCGTGCCCTTGAGGTCACGGGTCACGCCTTGCTGCGGTGCGAGGATCGCATTGGCGTTGACCCCGGCCTGCAGGCGGGCGTGCACGAACATGCCCGGCAGCAGGGTGTGATCGGGGTTCGGGAACACGGCACGCAGGGTGACGGAGCCGGTAGTTTCGTCCACCGACACTTCGGAGAATTCCAGGCGGCCTTCCTGGCCGAAGGCGCTGCCGTCTTCGAGCATCAGCTGGACCTTGGCCGCGTTGTCGCCGGCTTTCTGCAACTGGCCGCTTTCCAGGTCGCGGCGCAGCTTGAGCAGCTCGGCCGAAGACTGGGTCACGTCGACATAGATCGGGTCGAGCTGCTGGATGGTGGCCATGGCATTGCTCTGACCGTTGCTCACCAAGGCGCCTTCGGTCACCGCAGAACGGCCGATACGGCCGCTGATCGGCGCCATCACCTTGGTGTAGCGCAGGTCGATCTGCGCGCTCTTGAGCGAGGCGTCGGCCTGCAATCGTTTGGCATTGGCGTCGTCGTATTCCTGGCGGCTGACCGCCTGCTCGTCAATCAGCTGCTTGTAGCGGTCGGCCAGCGAGCGGGTTGCCTGCAGGTTGGCCTGGGCGTTGGCCAGGCTCGCCTCATAGACAGCCGGATCGATCTGGTAGAGCTGCTGGCCTGCCTTGACTTCGCTGCCTTCCTTGAACAGGCGCTTGAGAATGATGCCGTTGACCTGTGGCCGGACTTCGGCGACGCGGTAGGCGCTGGTGCGACCCGGCAGCTCGGAGGTCAGGGTGAAGGCCTGCGGTTGCAGGGTGACCACGCCGACCTGAGGAGCCTGCGCTGCTGGAGCAGCTGCTTCTTCTTTGTTACAGCCACTGAGCAGTGTTGCCAGGGCGACGGCGGAAACCAGGGCGGTAACGGCTGGCTTGAATTGCATGAGGATCCTCGGGTCGCAGAGAGCTAGGTGATGCTCGAGAGAAATGGAAGAGTCTTGTCAGGAAAAAACGCTGTCCGGTGGATTAATAGCTTACTAACGAATATACTTACATTCATGGTTGTTTGTAAATACCGGAGGGTAGTACTCAGCTACTGCCTTCGACTCGATTGAATCCCGGGAGGCGCCCTCGAAGAGGCAGCCCCCGCCCTGATTGCCGCGCGCAAACGAGCGCGTGGGCGTTGATGAGGTTGTACTGCCATGGTCCGTCGAACCAAAGAAGAAGCCCAGGAAACCCGCTGCCAGATCATCGAGGCGGCTGAGAAGGCCTTCTACAAGCGTGGAGTGGCGCGTACCACCCTGGCGGACATTGCCGAGCTCGCGGGCGTGACCCGTGGGGCGATCTACTGGCACTTCAACAACAAGGCCGAACTGGTCCAGGCCTTGCTCGACACCCTGCGAGAGAGCCTGGCGCCGTTGGCGCGCGCCAGTGAGAGCGAAGACGAGCTCGATCCGCTCGGCTGCATGCGCCAGCTGCTGGTCCACCTGATGCATCAGATGGTGCTTGACCCGCGCACGCGGCGTATCAATGAGATCATGCATCACAAGTGCGAGTTCACCGATGACATGTGTGAAATCCGCCAGCAGCGCCAGAGCTCGACGCTCGATTGCCACGCGGGCATCGCGTTGTCGTTGAGCAATGCAGTGCGCCGTGGCCAGCTGCCCGCCGACCTGGATGCCGACCGCGGCGCGGTGACCCTGTACGCCTACATAGACGGGTTGTTGGGACGGTGGCTGTTGCTGCCGGACAGTTTCGACCTGCTGCGCGACGCTGAAAAGTGGGCCGACGCAGGGCTCGATATGCTGCGCCTGAGTCCGGCCTTGCGCAAATAAGACTTTGTGAAGGTTTGTGAGGAAATCTTTCCTCCCCCCTATTGATGACCTCGCAGTTGCCGGTCTGGCATGAACACTGCGGCGCAAAGCCCAAGCAGTGCCACGCTGGCGCTGGCCAAGAGCAACTGTCGGAAAGTCTCCAGCAGGCGTGCCTGGCTCGCCACGTCCGGCTCGCCGGCTTGCAGGCTGCCCAGCAGCGGATTCCCATCGAGCTGCAGCCCGCCCTGATGCAACATCGCCAGCAGCAGGCTGGACATGCAGGCCACGCCCATCGCACCGCCCAGTGAGCGGAACAGATTGGTGGTGCTGGTGGCTACACCGATATCGCGTGCGTCCACCGCGCTCTGCGTGCCCACCAGCGAGGTAGGGAACTGCAGGCCGCCAGCGATCCCCGCCAACAGCATGAACACGCCACTGAGCAGGCCTGCCTGGGGCGGCGTGAGCGCCATGCCCAGGATGGCCAATGGCATCAATAGCGCGCCGGCCAGGATCTGCGGTTTGTAGCGGCCGGTCAGGGAGGTGAGGCGGCCGCCCGTGTAGGCGCCGATCGGCAGGCCCATGGCCAGGGGCAGCAGGTGCAGCGCTGCGGCATCGGCCCCTGCGCCGGTGATGCTCTGATAGCGCAGGGGCATCAGCATGGTCAGCGAGATCGCCTGGAAACTGGTGAAGAAGATCGCGCACCAGCACAGCACCGCCGCCCGGTTGCCGAACAGGTGCAGCGGCAGCAATGGCTCCACCGTGCGCCGCTCGTGCAGCACGAACAGCAGCAGTCCGGCCAGCGCGCAACTGCACAGCATGAGTACCGGCGTGGATTGCCAACTGCTGCCCTGGCCCACCAGGGTGATGCCCAGCATCAGGCTGCCCAGGCCCACTATCAGCAGCAACGCGCCAAGGTAGTCGACACGCGCCTGGCGCCGCGCCACCGGAAGACCGTCCAGCGCCTGCCTTGCCACCCACCAGGCGCACAGGCCCAATGGCAGGTTGATCCAGAACACCCAGCGCCAGGAAAGGTACTCGGTCAGCCAGCCGCCCAGCACCGGGCCGGCCACGCTGGCCAGCGCGTACATGCTGCTGAAATAGCCCTGGTAGCGTCC
Organism: Pseudomonas sp. JE3303; assembly: GCF_056312565.1. Lineage (NCBI taxonomy): Bacteria > Pseudomonadati > Pseudomonadota > Gammaproteobacteria > Pseudomonadales > Pseudomonadaceae > Pseudomonas > Pseudomonas sp. JE3303. The sequence continues at coordinate 140,023 of NZ_JBWGIF010000015.1, read as the reverse complement.
ACGCTCCCGCGGCGGCACCAGATCGCCGATGATGGCCTGGCTCACCGACACCATTCCGCCCGCGCCGACGCCCTGCAGTACCCGCGCCAGTACCAGCTGCTCCATGTTCTGGGCCATGGCGCAGAACAGCGAGGCCAGCGTGAACAAGGCCGTGCCGGTCAGGATCATGCGACGCCGTCCATACAGGTCGCCCAGCTTGCCGTAGATGGGCACCGCCACGGTCATCGCGACCATGTAGCCGGAAATCACCCAGGCCAACAACCCCACGTCGTTGAACTGCGCGGAGATAGCCGGCATTGAGACGGCAACGATGGTCTGGTCCAGGGCGCCCAGGAAAATCGCCAGCATCAGGGCAATCAGGACGCTGCGCAGGACGGCAGGTGGCAATGCGGCGGTCACGGGTATTCCTTGTCACAAAAGCCGATAGTGTAGCGACTTTCAATAGCTTCCTATGTAAATCCTGCATCCCCTATGCCGGATCGGCATTAGCGCTTTCATCCCGAGCTGCATGGCCGCGTGATATCGTGACTGCGCTACAGAGGCTGATTCCCGTGCGCCGCACCAGCTTGGTGCGATATTTTGCCGCAGGATTTTCCGTCGCTGTTTCCCACACCTTTTATTCCTCTGCCTGCATGTCCAGCATGACCGCTCAACGTCGACGGTTAGAACAGGTCAGGTAGACCCGATCCAGGGGTCGGTAGTCAGCCAGTTCAAATTTCAAGATTATTGCGGAGTGATCATGCCCAAGGCTTCCCACCACGATTTGCGTATCGCCTTTCGCGAACTTCTGACTTCAGGTTCGTGCTATCACACCGCCTCGGTCTTCGACCCCATGTCCGCCCGTATTGCGGCGGACCTTGGCTTTGAAGTCGGTATCCTCGGTGGATCGGTTGCATCCTTGCAGGTCCTGGCCGCGCCTGATTTTGCGCTCATCACCTTGAGCGAGTTCGTCGAGCAGGCCACGCGGATCGGGCGAGTCGCGCAATTGCCGGTAATCGCCGACGCCGACCACGGCTACGGCAATGCCTTGAACGTCATGCGCACCGTGATCGAACTTGAACGTGCTGGCGTGGCCGCGCTGACTATCGAAGATACCCTGCTGCCTGCGCAGTTCGGCCGCAAGTCCACCGACCTGATTCCGGTCGAAGAGGGCGTCGGCAAGATCCGCGCGGCGTTGGAAGCACGTGTCGACTCGGCGCTCTCGATCATCGCGCGGACCAACGCCGGCGTGCTCACCACCGAGGAAATCATTGTTCGCACCCAGAGTTACCAGCGCGCGGGTGCCGACGGTATCTGCATGGTCGGGGTCAAGGACTTCGCGCAGCTGGAGCAGATCGCCGAGCACCTGACGGTGCCGCTGATGCTCGTGACCTATGGCAACCCCAATCTGCACGATGATGCCCGTCTCGCGCGTCTTGGCGTGCGCATTGCCGTAGATGGCCATGGTGCTTACTTTGCCGCGATCAAGGCCACCTATGACAGCCTCCGTGAACAGCGCCAGCTGCAGGACAAGTCCGCAGGCATGAACGCCACGGAACTGTCGCACACCTATACACAGCCTGAGGACTACATCCGCTGGGCGAAGGAATTCATGAGCGTCGAGGAGTGACCGGCTTGCGCCGTCGGTTCACTTGACGGCGCTCATCGTCGCGGTGTGCTGATGTAACGCAGGCTGGTTGCGCAGCACCTCCACCCGCCAGGCTGCCGAAGCGTAAAGCCCGACCACTGCGGCGAGTGCGCAGACGACGGCGCATTTTCTCGATTTGATGCTCATGATGCGTACCTCCTACCACAGCATAGACGCTGGGGTGAGGAAGCACGGCTTCAGGGTTGGGGATTGGCGCTCCGTTCGAGCCAATCCAGCAGCTCGGCCAAGCCTGGCGTCACTGTCCCCGGCGGGCACACCAGGTAATATCCTTTCCCGGTGCCTACCTTCAGCCCGAACGGCGTGCACAACCGTCCACCCCGCAAGTCATCCCCGATCAGCGACCAGTCCCCTATGGCCACGCCTGTCCCTTGGGATGCCATGGCCATGGCCATGTCCAGGGTCTCGAAATGCTGGCGCCGGGCGGACGTGGCGAATTCGACACCTGCCGCCTGTAACCAGGACTGCCAGTCATCTTCATCCCGCGAAGGATGCAGTAGCATGTGCCGGGACAGATCCTGCATCTGCGCCAGGGGCACCGGGCCTGCAAGCAGGGAGGGGGCGCAAACCGGCGTCAGTTGTTCGTCGAACAGCTTGCGTACCCGCAGTCCGTGGTCAGGCGCGCTGCCGTACACCACCGCGGCCGCAAAGGCTTCGCGCTTGAAGTCCACCCCATGCTGCACCGTGGTGGTCAGCTCCACTGGCACGTCCGGGCGCAATGCCTGCCATTCCATCAGGCGCGGCAGCAGCCAGCGCATCACGCACGTCGGCGCCTTGAGCTGCAATGTACCGCGCCGGTTTCCTACCTGTTGCACCCCTTCTTCGATAAGGGCAAAGACCTGCTGTGCCCGGGGCAGCCAGTCCTGCCCTTCACGGGTGAGGCTGAGTCCCCGAGCCTGACGCTGGAACAATGCGTAGCCCAGGTGCTGCTCGAGCGCCGCGATCTGCCGGCTCACCGCGCCCTGGGTGATATGCAGCTGCTGCGCGGCGCGGGTGAAGTTGCAGCATTGCGCAGTGATCAGGAATGTGTGCAAAGCGGGCAACGGAGGGAGGCGTTTCATTGGACCAAGCCATGATCTGTGGACATGGCTAGTATGTGTTTTTTTGCATTGTGGCGGTAGCCGTCCAGCGGTTCCAATGATGTCTTGTCCAACAAGAACAATGGTGAGCGGCATGGCAACCTGTGGCGAAGTACTGGTCAAACTCCTCGAAGATTATGGCGTCGATCATGTCTTCGGCATTCCCGGTGTGCATACCGTCGAGCTCTACCGCGGGCTCGCGGGCTCCAGCATTCGTCACATCACCCCGCGTCACGAGCAAGGCGCGGGCTTCATGGCCGACGGCTATGCGCGGACCCGTGGCAAGCCGGGGGTATGTTTCATCATTACCGGCCCCGGCATGACCAATATCACCACGGCCATGGGACAGGCCTACGGCGATTCGATCCCGATGCTGGTGATCTCCAGCGTGCAGGCGCGCAGCCAGCTGGGGGGCGGGCGCGGCAAGCTGCACGAGCTGCCGCATCAGTCGGGGCTGGTCGCTGGCGTTGCGGCGTTTTCCCACACGCTGATGAGCGCCGACGAGTTGCCGCAGGTGCTGGCGCGTGCATTCGCCGTGTTTGATGGCGGTCGGCCGCGTCCCGTGCATATCGAGATTCCGCTCGATGTTCTGGTCGAGCCTGCCGGTCATCTGCTGACAAGCCGACCGGTGCGCACCTCACGGGCCGGCGCTTCGCCGCTGGCGGTAACGCAGATGGCCGCGCGACTGGCTGGCGCCCGCCGCCCCCTGATTCTGGCCGGAGGCGGCGCACTGGCCGCAGGTCACGCGCTTCGCCAGCTGGCCGAACACCTGCAGGCGCCGGTAGCGCTGACTATCAATGCCAAGGGGTTGCTGGCGGCTGGCCATCCGCTGCAGATAGGGTCGACCCAGTCCCTGCCAGCCACCCGGGCAATGGTGGCGGAGGCCGACGTGGTGCTGGCGATCGGCACGGAGCTCGCCGAGACCGACTACGACGTGACGTTCAGGGGCGGCTTCGAGATTCCAGGAAGTCTGTTGCGCATCGATATCGATCCTGACCAGACCGTGCGTAACTTCCTGCCCGAGCTCGCGCTGGTGGCCGATGCGGACCTTGCCGTGCAGGCACTGCTGGCCGCCTTGCAGACTCAGTCACAGCCTTCTCGCGACAGCGCCTGGGGCGCCCGCCGTGCCGAGCAGCTGCGCAATGAATTGGCCGCCGAGTGGGACCTGCCCACTCGCAGCCAGACTCGCATGCTCGCCACCATCCTGGAGACCTTGCCCGATGCGGTGCTGGTCGGCGACTCGACCCAGCCGGTCTACACCGGCAACCTCACGCTGGACATGACTGCGCCGCGACGCTGGTTCAATGCATCGACCGGCTACGGCACCCTCGGCTACGCTTTGCCTGCCGCACTGGGCGCCTGGCTCGGCAGCGCCGAAGCTCCGGCCGAGCGGGCGCCCGCGGTCTGCCTGATCGGCGATGGGGGCCTGCAGTTCACCTTGCCGGAGCTTGCCAGCGCCGTGGAAGCGCGGGTGCCGCTCATCGTGCTGCTGTGGAATAACCAGGGCTATGAGGAGATCAAGAAGTACATGGTCAATCGCGCCATCGAGCCCATCGGAGTGGACATCCATACTCCGGACTTCATCGGCTTGGCCCGCGCCTTTGGCGGTGCGGCATGCGCGGCGGGCGATGTAGCAGGGCTGCGCAAGGCGCTCCTGGAAGCCATCGACCGTAACGGCCCGACGCTGATCCAGATCGACCAGGCGCAGTGGCAGCAGGCTGTGACGGCTTGAGCGATCAGCTGCCGCTGGCGCGCAAACGTGCCAGGTCGCGTATCGGCGGAGCGCCATACAGTCGGCTGTACTCGCGGCTGAACTGCGAAGGGCTTTCGTAGCCGACCCGGTACCCCGCAACCGCCGCCTCCAGCCCGTCGTTGAGCATCAGGCGGCGGGCTTCCTGCAGGCGCAGTTGCTTCTGGTACTGCAGAGGGCTCATGGCGGTAACCGCCTTGAAACGGTGGTGCAGTGTCGAAGTGCTGAGGTTGACCTCGCGTGCCAGCTCCTCGATGCGCAGCGGTTGCTGGTAATGCTGGTTGAGCCAGGCGATCGCCTGGCACACGCGATGGGTCTGGCTGTTGGCCAAGGCGATTTCGTACAACCGGTAACCCTGTGGACCGCGCAGCAAGCGGTAGAAGATCTCGCGGCGAATCAGCGGTGCGAGCATCGGGATGTCGCGTGGGGAGTCGAGCAGGCGGATCAGGCGCAACAGGGCATCGAGCAGCTGCGGATCGGTCCGTTCCACATAAAGCCCGCGTCCCGAGGGCAGGTTGGGCACCGACATCGGCCCGGCTTCGGCGATCAGCTGGCTGATCTGCGCCGGGTCGATATCCAGGCGCAGTCCCAGGCTCGGGTTTTCCGGGCTGGCTTCGAGCAGCGCGCCGCTGATCGGCAATGTCACCGAGACCACCATGTAGTGCAGCGGATCGTAGGCGTAGGCTTCATCGCCCAGGAACAAGGTCTTGCTGCCATGTGCAAGGATGCACAGGGCCGGCTGCGCCAGGGTCGGCATCGAGCGGATGTTTTCGCGGTAGCTGATCAGGTACAGGTCGTCGATCGCCGAGACAGTACCCTGGGGCTCGCCGGCATGACGGCGGATCAAGCCGGCCAGTTCCTGGCGCTGGGCTTCGAGTGTCGGGTCCAGTGGCGGCGGGGCGGGCGTGGGCGCTGTCATGTGGGTTTCCTCTGCTGAGGGATGCAGCATAGGTTTGTGCAATAAAGGGCGCTAGCCCGATGCTGCACCACGCTTGCCTGATCCTGCAGCGGGGCAGGATCAGGCAAGCGGCAGGCAGTAATGGCCTAACCGGGTGCGCGGGGGAGGCCCTAATCTTGGACGCCTGGCATTTTCGTCCGCGCGCTCAAGGAGAACCCCATGATCCAGCCTCAGCCCGTCACCCACCTTGCGTTCATCCGTGCCAGCAGTGGTCGTTCGGCGGAGCTGGGTGCACGCCTGCGCGACCTGCTGGCGCCGTCCCTGGGGGCGCCCGGATGCCTGAGCTTCAGCGTGCAGCGTTCACAGGCCGACGCGGACCTCTGGCTGCTGAGTGGCAGTTGGTGCGATCAACAATCGATGAGCGGCTACTTTGCCTCGCCGACGCTCGAACTGTTTGGTGAACTGGTGCAGGCGCAAGTCGTGGCCAGCCTTGACCTGCACACCTTCGGCGCGGGTTAGACTATTGCCCTTTCAACGCACGGTGGTCAGGCATGGCACGTAGAGAGTTTCAACGTTTCGAGGCGGTTTCGGCAATGGTTCCAGCCGAGGGTGGCTACAGCGCCGCGATCGCGGTAAAGCAACTGCACGGCGGTGGCGCGCCACACTTTCACAAAGTGCTCGACGGGCAGGTGTTCAAGACCGCGATGGCCGCCGATGACGCCGCCTGTGCCGAGCTCGCGCGCCTGCGCGATATCAGCGAAGACGGCGATCTGCTCTGGTGATCAGTCGTCGAGCCGAGGCCGGGCCATCTTGAACAGGTTGCCCAGCTCGAAATAGTCGGCCGGGCCGCCCCCGCGCAGGATGGGCTCGGCCGCTGCGGTGTCGTAGATACCGTCCTTGAGCAGATGCTCGGCGATATGCACTGCCACCACTTCCCCCAGGATCAGCCAGCTGGGCACCGGCTGCTGGTCGGCCCGGTGCAGCTGCACGATCTGGGTCACCTTGCACTCGAACGACACGGGGCTCTCGCCCACCCGCGGCACGCCGATGACCCGGGACGGTGTTGCCGTCAGCCCGCTCAGGGCGAATTCATCGACATCGGCCGCCACTGCCGCGCAACTCTGGTTCATCTGCTCGGCCAGCGGGCGTGTGGCGAGGTTCCAGACGAACTCCCCGGTCTGCTCGATATTGTTCAGGCTGTCTTTGCGCCCGACGCTGCAGAAACCGATGATCGGCGGAATGTAGTTGAAGGCATTGAAGAAGCTGTAGGGCGCCAGGTTCAGGCGGCCTTCGCGGTCATGCGAAGAGATCCAGCCGATAGGACGCGGGCCGACGATGGCATTGAAAGGATCATGGGGCAGGCCGTGGCCTTTGGCGGGTTCGTAGTAGTACATCGGCGCAGGCCAGGTGGCCATCCTCTGGATGAACGAGGTGCCCAGTGTGCCAAGGCTTGGCGCGGCTGAAAACCGAATAGGAAGCGTCTCGGTGGGTGAGCCGAATAAACCCGCTATTCGGCTCATTCGGTGAGCCGATTGTGTAAGTTAATCGGCTCACCGTCTACAACCGGATGTATCAGTCCGTGGTGATCCGCGAATGCTTGCGGGTGTCTTTCATCGTCACATATACGAGAAGCGAGCAGGCGATGCAGGCGGTGACGTACCAGTAGTAGCCGGTCTCCATGCCTGCGCTCTTGAACCACAGCGCCACGTACTCGGCGGTGCCGCCGAAGATCGACACGGTCAAGGCATACGGCAGGCCGACGCCCAGGGCGCGGATCTCGGTGGGGAAGAGCTCGGCCTTGACCACGGCGTTGATCGAGGTATAGCCGCTGACGATGATCAGTGCGGCCATGATGAGGAAGAACGCGCCCCACCAGCTCTGGATGGTGTGAAGGGTGGTGAGGATGGGCACGGTGCAGAGGGTGCCCAGCACGCCGAAGGCGATCAGGATCGGGCGCCGGCCGATCTTGTCGGACAGCGCGCCGATCACCGGCTGCAGGCACATGAACAGGAACAGCGTGGCGGCCGAGATGGTGGTCGAGTCACTGATGCTCATGCCGACGGTATTGACCAGGTACTTCTGCATGTAGGTGGTATAGGTATAGAAGGCCAGCGTGCCGCCCATGGTCAGGCCGACCACGGTCATCAGTTCCTTTGGATGACGCATCAGGGTGCGCATCAGGCTTTCCTTGGCCTTCTCCTTCTTGGTGAAGGAAGCGGTCTCTTCCATGCCGCGGCGCAGGTACAACGCGACGACCGCGCACAGGGCACCGATCACGAATGGCACACGCCAGCCCCAGGCATACAGCTGCTCGGTGGTCAGGGTCTGCTGCAGGATGATCAGCACGGCAAGTGCGATGAGCTGGCCGGAGATCAGCGTCACGTACTGGAAGCTGGAGAAGAAGCCGCGGCGTTCCTTGCTGGCCATCTCGCTCAGGTAGGTGGCGGAGGTGCCGTATTCACCGCCGACCGACAGGCCCTGCAGCAGGCGCGCCAGCACCAGCAGGATCGGGGCGGCGACGCCGATGGTTTCGTAACCCGGGGTCAGGGCGATCACCAGAGAGCCAGCGCACATCAGCAGTACCGAGGCCATCAGTGCCGCCTTGCGGCCCTTGCGGTCGGCGTACAGGCCCATCAGCCAGCCCCCGATGGGACGCATGAGGAAGCCCACGGCGAAGATGGCGGCGGTGTTGAGCAGTTGCGCGGTGGTGTCGCCAGCGGGGAAGAAGGCCTTGGCGAAGTACAGGGAGAATGCCGCGTAGACGTACCAGTCGTACCATTCGACCATGTTGCCGATGGAGCCGCTGAAGATCGATTTGAGGCGGCTGGAAGTGGTTTTTTCGGCAGCAGGCGCAATGGCCGCCCCGGTTGGCAGGGAGGTGGCGTTATCCATTGGAGGAAACCTTCTCGTTGTTTTTGTAGGGGTGGAGCGTGGTGAGGGGGATTGCAGGAGGTGTGCCAGGTTGATTCTGGGGCCGCGTCGCGGCCCATCGCGGGACCAGCCCGCTCCCACACCGAATGGGCTGCACAGCCTGGATTCTCAGGGCCTATCGGAACGCCTGTGGGAGCGGGCTGGTCCCGCGATGGGCCGCAACGCGGCCCCGTGCGCAGATCGCCCTGGCCGGCTTCATCGGCGCCTTTCCGCTCATCCACCCCCTGCGATAAGCAAGAATCCGCCTATCCCCGCCCCAGATAGTCCTCCCGCACCACCCCATGCCGCTGCATCTTTTCATTCAACGTGCGCCGCGGTACCTGCAACGTTTCCATCACCGCCTTTATCTCCCCGTGATGCTGGCGCAGTGCAGCGCGCAGGCACTGCGCCTCGAACGCCTCCATCTGCCCGGCCAGCGACTGGTCCCCGGCACCCTCTTCCCCCGGCGAATCAAGCCCAAGGACATGACGCTCGGCCGCATTCGCCAGCTCGCGTACATTCCCCGGCCAGTCATGCCCGAGCATCCGCGCCAATTGCGCACCGCCCAGCGGCGGTGGGGCCCTGCCGAGGCGCTCGGCGGCGTCGCGGGCAAAATATTCGAACAGCAGGGGAATGTCCTCGCGTCGTTCACGCAAGGGAGCCAGCCGCAGTTCGGCGACGTTCAGGCGATAGGCCAGGTCTTCGCGAAAGCGCCCGGCGCGGGCTTCTTCGAGCAGGTCAGGCTTGGTGGCGGCGACGATGCGCAAATCGACCGCGATGCTCTGGTTGGCGCCCAGGCGTTCAAGCTTGTGTTCCTGGATAACCCGTAGCAGCTTGGCCTGCTGGGCGAGCGGCATGCTTTCGATCTCGTCGAGGAACACCGTGCCGCCATTGGCATATTCCAGCTTGCCGATGCGCTTGCCCTGGGCGCCCGTGAAAGCCCCGCTCTCATGCCCGAACAACTCGGCCTCGAACAGCGCTTCCGGAATCGCCGCGCAGTTGAGCGCGACAAATGGCTTGCCTGCCCGCGGCCCGTAGTCGTGGAGGCAACGCGCCACACGCTCCTTGCCGCTGCCGGTTTCACCGCGAATCAGCACGTTGACCGGAAGGCCGGCCAGCTCCAGTACCTGCCGACGCAGTTGGACCAGGCCTTGCGACATGCCCAGGAGGGTTCCCTCGAGCCGCGCCTTGAAGTCGGCCTGCTCGTGCAGGCGGCGGTTCTCGAGCACCAGTTGGCGCTTTTCCAGGGCCCGTCGCAGGCTACCGAGCAGGCTCTGGGGGCTGAAGGGCTTTTCCAGAAAGTCATAGGCGCCGCTGCGCATGGCTTCAACTGCCATGGGGACGTCGCCGTGACCGGTCAGCAGAATCACCGGCAAGTCCGGATCGCTGGCTTGCAAGCGTTCGAGCAGTTGCAGGCCATCCATGCCAGGCATGCGCACGTCGCTGATGATGACCCCAGGGAAATGCGCGGGCAGTCGCGCCAGGCACTCATCGGCACGGCTGAACAGCTGCACGCTGAAGCCGGACAGGCTGAGCCATTGCTCAACGGCCGTGCGGATACTGGCTTCGTCATCGATGACGATCACTGAATTCAACATACAGGCTCCAGGTCACGAGGGAGGACAAGGCTCAGGCGTGCACCGCCAGGCAGATTCTCGGCCTGCAGCGTGCCCCCGGCTTCATGGACGATGCCGTAGGAAATCGCCAGGCCCAGCCCCAGGCCTTCGCCCACAGGCTTGGTGGTGAAGAAGGGGTCGAAGATCTTTGCAAGGTCAGCCTCCTGGATGCCGCCGCCACTGTCCAGCACGCTCAGTCGCCATTGCCCGGGTTCGGCCTCGATACGGATTTCAAGGCGTTTGTAGCGTTTATCGGCCATGGCATCCAGGGCATTGTGCAGCAGGTTGATCAGCACCTGCTCCAGGCGGATCGCGTCACCTCGCACCCACGCCGGGCGGGCCAGGTAGAGGGCGACATCCACGCTCTCGTCACGAATGCGTGCGTCCAGCAGATGCAAAGCCTGGTCGACAACGGTCGCCAGGTCCAGGCGTTCATGCAGTCCGCCGGGGCTTTTACGCGCGAACGTCTTCAGGTGCCCAGTGAGCGCTGCCATGCGCGTAAGCATCTGTTCGAGCGGCTCCAGCGCCTGGCGCGCTTCTTCCACGCGACCGCTGTCAAGTAGCAGGCCCAAAGTGGCGAGTTGCATGCGCTGGGTGGTGAGTGGCTGGTTGATCTCATGGGCAAGGGCGGCGGACATCTGTCCCAGCGCCGCCAGCTTCGTCGATTGCACCAGACCCTCCTGGGCAGTGCGCAGCTCGCGGGTCCGGGCTTCGACCAGGCGTTCGAGCTCGTCGCGGCTGCGCTGACGCAACCGAGCCAGGCGCAGGCGCTGGCTGATGAACAGCAGCGCAAAGACCAGGCTCAGCCAGATGGCCGCCGCAGTCAGCGCAGCGTTGCGGCCGTCTTCGCTGACCTGAGGCTTGCGCAGCAGGTGCAGGGTCCAGCCATCGGTCGGCAGTGCCACGCTTTCCCAGAGGTATTCGGTGCTGCCTTCGGGGCCTTGTACGCGGCTAAGGCGGCTGTTGTCATCGAACTGGTTGAGCACCTGATGTTTGAGCGCCACCAACGGTTGTCTGTCGTACTGGCGGGTGGCGGCGAGCTCGGCGTGGTCGGCGTCAGTCAAGGGGTGCAACTCGCGGTAGCGCCAGCCGTCCTGGTTGGCGATGAAGATGATGCCGCGGGCGTCACTCACCAGCAGCACATCGCTGCCCTGGCGCCATTCGCGCTCAAGCTCGGGAAACTCCAGCTTGACCACCATCGCGCCGAGAAAACGGCCCTGCGCATCATTGACCGCGCTCGACAGGAAATAGCCCGGCACGCCACTGGTCACGCCCACCGCGTAGAAGCGACCGGTGCCGTGGGTGCGGGTCTGCTGGAAGTAGGGCCGGAAGCCGTAGTTGGAGCCCACATAGCTGGTGGGCAAACGCCAGTTGCTGGCTGCTATGGCAAGACCGGTGTGGTCCAGCAGTTCCAGGGTCGAAGACTTGGCCGCGCCATTGATGCGTTCGAGCTTGAGGTTGAGCCCGCTCTGCAGACCAGGGGTGACGGGGCCGCCAAGCGCGCTGATCAACTCAGGGTCCAGGGCCAGGACCGCCGGCAGCGCGCGGTAGCGGTCGATCAAGGTATGCAGCGAGTTGGCGTACAGGCTCAGTTGCTGCCTGGCGCGCTGGGCGTCGGTGATCATCGACTCGCGCCTGGCCTGGTGCATGGCCCAACTGGCACTCAGCACGGTGCCGGTCACGATCACCAGGATGATCAGCCCCAGGCGCAGGGCGCGAATGGAAAACGACATGGTGCGGATCCTGAAGGTCGCCGCGCCGCCCCGTTGCTGGAGCGGCGCTGGTCATGGAATCTACAGCAGCTCGAAGCTCTGCTGCTGTACTGCCTGGGAGTCCAGGCCGACCTGCACCTTGAACTGGCCAGGCTCGGCAGCCCATTGCAGCTGGCCGTTGTAGTACTTGAGGTCATCCTCGCTGATCCTGAAGGTCACGGTGCGGGTCTCACCGGCCTTGAGCATCAGCTTCTGGAAGCCCTTGAGCTCCTTGATCGGGCGGCTTGCCGACGCGGTCACGTCCTGCAGGTACAGCTGCACCACGGTCTCGCCGGCACGCTTGCTGGTGTTTTTCACAGTGACCTGCGCCTGCACCGTCTCGCCACGCTTGATGGCAGTCTTGGACAGGGTCAGGTCCGTCAGGCTGAAATCGCTGTAGCTCAAGCCATAGCCGAACGGATAGAGCGGGCCATTGGGCTCCTCGAAGTACTGCGAGGTGTAGTTGCCCGGCTTGCCTGGGGTGAAGGGGCGGCCGATGCTCAGGTGGTTGTAGTACATGGGGATCTGCCCGACCGAGCGTGGGAAGGTGATCGCCAGCTTGCCCGAGGGGTTGTAGTCGCCGAACAGCACGTCGGCGATGGCATTGCCGCCTTCGGTGCCACTGAACCAGGTTTCCAGGATGGCGTCCGCCTGCTCGCGTTCCCAGGCCAACGACAACGGACGGCCGTTCATCAGCACCAGCACCAGTGGCTTGCCGGTGGCCTTCAGCGCCTTGATCAGCTCGCGCTGGCTGGCGGGAATCTCGAGGGTGGTACGGCTCGACGACTCGTGGGACATGCCACGCGACTCGCCGACCACTGCCACCACTACATCGGACTGCTTCGCTGCCTTGACCGCCTCGTCGATCATCACCGCGGCAGGACGTGCATCGTCGATGATCTCGGGGGCGTCGAAGTTGAGGAAGTTGAGGTAGTCCACAATGGCCTTGTCATGGGTGACGTTGGCGCCCTTGGCGTAGATCAGCTTGCCTTGCTCGCCAATCGCGCGGCGCATGCCTTCGCGCACGGTGATCGAATGCTGCGGCCGGCCGGCGGCGGCCCAGCTGCCCATCATGTCGATGGGCGCGTCCGCCAGCGGGCCGACCAGGGCAACGGTGGCGTTCTTGCGCAGCGGCAGGGCCTGGTTACGGTTTTCGAGCAGCACCAGGCTGCGGCGCGCCACGTCGCGGGCCGCCTCACGGTGCAGGCGCTGGTCGGCGTAGGTGTCCTTCGGGTCGTCCTCGGCCTTGCCGATACGCCTGTACGGATCTTCGAACAGGCCCATGTCGTACTTGGCGCCGAGCACCTCGCGCACGGCATTGTCCAGCTCGGCCTGGCTTACCTCGCCCGACTTGAGCAGGCCTGGCAGCTCTTCGCCGTACAGCGAGTCGTTCATGCTCATGTCGATGCCGGCCTTGATCGCCAGCTTGGCGGCCTCGCGGCCATCACGGGCGACACCGTGGCGGATCAGTTCCTGGATCGCGCCGTGGTCGCTGATGGTCACGCCCTTGAAACCCCAGTCCTTGCGCAGCAGGTCATGCATCAGCCAGGTGTTGGACGTGGCCGGCACGCCGTTGATCGAGTTGAGCGCCACCATCACGCCGCCCGCGCCGGCGTCGATACCCGCGCGGTAGGGCGGCAGGTAGTCGTTGTACATTTTCGGGCCGCTCATATCGACCGTGTTGTAGTCGCGTCCGCCTTCCACCGCGCCGTACAGGGCGAAGTGCTTGACGATGGCCATGATGCTGTCGGCGTTGGCCGGGCGCGTGCCCTGGAACGACTCGACCATCACCCTCGAAATACGCGAGGTCAGGTAGGTGTCCTCGCCAAAACCCTCGCTGGTACGGCCCCAGCGCGGGTCACGGGCGATGTCGACCATGGGCGCGAAGGTCATGTCGATGCTGTCGGCGGCGGCTTCGATGGCCGAGGTGCGGCCGACCTTGGCGATTGCGTCCATGTCCCAGCTGGAGGCCAGGCCCAGGCTGATCGGGAAGATGGTACGGTGCCCGTGGATCACGTCGTAGGCGAAGAACATCGGGATTTTCAGGCGGCTGCGCTGGGCAGCGTCCTGCATTGGCCGGTTCTCGTCGCGGGTGATCGAATTGAAGGTGCCGCCGATACGGCCTGCGGCGATTTCCTTGCGGATCATCTCGCGGGGCATTTCCGGGCCTATGCTGATCAGGCGCAACTGGCCGATCTTCTCATCGACGGTCATCTCGGTGAGCAGATGATCGATGAACGCCTGTTTGTCCTGCAGGGGCGGGGCGGAGGGGGCGGCCATGGCCGTCTGACTGGCCAGGCCGATGACGAGGCCCAGCAAACACAGTTTGTTCATGGATTCTTTTCTCTGGGGCCTGGTCGTATCCACAGGGACACGCGCAGACCGAAGCAGGTAGGCGATTGTAATTATGAAATTGGCTGGGGCATCTTTTAGCTGATACGGCGTGGCCTATCCAGCGGCTGCGGCGGATTATGCCTCATATACGTGTTTGCGATCAGAACCAGGGAGTATGCAGAACATGCAGGTCATTCAAGCTAGGTCGGTACGGGTGTGGTTGCTGCTGGCGTTTGCCAGTGCGTTGGCCGGTTGCGGGATCAACAACATTCCGCAGAACGATGAGCAGGTCAAGGCAGCCTGGGGCCAGGTGCAGAACCAGTACCAGCGCCGTGCCGACCTGATCCCCAACCTGGTCGAGACGGTCAAGGGCTATGCCCGCCAGGAGCAGGAGACCCTCACCGCGGTGATCGAGGCGCGGGCCAAGGCCACCTCGATCCAGGTCGATGCCAGCACGCTGGACGATCCGCAGAAGCTGCAGCAGTTCCAGCAGGCCCAGGGCCAGCTGAGCGGGGCATTGAGCCGTTTGATGGTGGTGTCGGAGCGCTACCCGGACCTCAAGTCGAACCAGAACTTCCTGGCGCTGCAGTCGCAGCTCGAGGGCACCGAGAATCGCATCGCCGTGGCTCGCCGTGACTTCATTGCCGCCGTGCAGAAATACAACACCGAGATCCGCACTTTCCCCGGCAGCATCTGGCACAAGGTGATGTACAGCGACCTGAACGTGCGCGAAAGCTTCGAGGCCACCAGCGAGAACGCCGACAAAGCGCCTGAAGTGAAATTCTGATGCGTGCGCTGATCGCCACCTGCTGGCTGGCGTTGCTGCTGGTCAGCGGTCTGGCGCAGGCCGCGCCGACTTTCCCAGCGCTGACCGGGCGGGTGGTGGACAACGCCCATCTCATCGACCCCGCCAGCGCCCAGCAGCTCGAGCAGATGCTTGCCGCCCACGAGCAGTCCACCGGCGAGCAGGTCGTGGTAGTGACGCTGCCCGGTCTGCAGGGCCTGCCGATCGAGGATTATGGCTACCAGCTGGGCCGGCACTGGGGCATCGGCCAGAAGGGCAAGGACAACGGCGCGTTACTTATCGTCGTGCCCAGCGAGCGGCGCCTGCGCATCGAAGTCGGGTACGGCCTGGAAGACCGGCTGACCGATGCCCAGTCCTCGGTGATCATCAACAGTGTGATCACTCCCTCGTTTCGTCGCGGAGCGTACAGCGAGGGCATTATCGCGGGCGTCAGCGCGATGCTCCATGTGCTCGGCGGCGAGCCGCTGCAGGAACGCCCCGAGCGGGAGGGCACCCGCGGCTCGGCCATCTTCGCGCTGCTGGTGATGCTGGTCTTCGTCGTGCTGATCATGTCGGGCTTTGGTTCAGGCGGCGGACGCGGCCGGGGCGGGCGTGGCGGCGGTCTTGGCGCTGCGTTGGGCGGCGCCCTGGGCGGTGGCTTCGGCGGTTTCGGCGGCGGCGGTGGAGGGGGTGGCTTCGGTGGTGGCGGCGGCAGCTTCGGCGGCGGCGGGTCATCCGGTGGCTGGTAGAACAACATTCAACGAGATACCGATGGCATGACTTTGCTCAAGGAATACGAACAGCGCCAGGTAGCCGAGGCAATAGCCCGGGTCGAACAGCACACCGACGCGGAAATCGTCACGGTGCTGGCCCGGCGCGCCGACGACTACGCCTACATCCCCTTGCTCTGGGCCAGCCTGGTGGCCCTGGTGGTGCCGGGCCTGCTGCATTTCGCGCTCGGCTGGCTGACCATCAACGAGCTGCTGATGACCCAGTGGCTGACCTTCATCGCGTTGTGCCTGGTGTTTCGCCTGCCGCGCCTGACCACCCGGCTGATCCCGCGCTCGGTGCGGCACTGGCGCGCGTCGAACCTGGCACGGCGGCAGTTTCTCGAACAGAACCTGCACCACACCGAAGGCGCCACGGGAGTGCTGATCTTCGTCAGCGAGGCCGAGCGCTATGTGGAAATCCTGGTCGATGACGGCATCGCGCAGCGCCTGGACAATGAGGTCTGGGCGAGCATCGTTGGGCGATTTACCGCGCAGGTTCGCCAGGGCGAGACGCTGCAGGGCTTCATCACCTGCATCGAAGCCTGTGGCAAAGTGCTCAGCGCCCACGTGCCGCTGACCCACCCGCGCAACGAGTTGCCCAACCGTCTGGTGATCCTCGACTGAGCCACGCCCATCGAGAAATCCTGTGCGCAGGCCGGGCATCAACGTAAAATGCCCGGCATTGCGCCCAGCGCGCCCTCCGCACCTTGAGGCACTCATTCCCGATGTCCGCCACACCCTCCGCTTCAACCGCGCCGGATGCGCGTGCCCAGTTTCTCGACCTGCTGGACGCCAGCCTGTTGGAAAATACCCTGGTCAAGCTAGTGCTGGCCCGCCCAGTGGGCGCCGACGAAACCTTGCAGCGCATCATCGCCAAGCCCCTGCTGGTCAAGGGCCAGGCGTGCCTGTCGCTGGTCTACCGTCACCAGACCCGCGACATCACCCGCAACCTGCCGCTGGAACAGGCCCGCGCCCTCGTGGATGAGCTGCTGCCGGCGAGCTTTCGCAATGCGCACCTGTTCAGCCAGGACGAGGAAGTGCAGCTCAATTTCACCAAGAAGGGCAAGCCGATGCTGCAGCGCCATGGCGCGCAGCAGCCTCGCGAGGCCGCGCCAGCCGAGCATGACCGCGAGAAAAAGCGCTACCTGGAACTGGCCCGGCCGTTCCTGCGCGACCTGGGCGTGACCGACCGCCAGGGTGCACTGATCCCGTCCATGTCGCGCAAGTGGAAGCAGATCAACAAGTTCATCGAGGTCTTCGACCACGCCCTGTCCAGCGCGCCGCTCGCGGCCGACAAGGCATTGCGGGTGGCCGACTTCGGCTCGGGCAAGGGCTACCTGACCTTCGCAATGCATGACTACCTCACCGACCGCCTGGCGCGCCACGCCCAGGTGACCGGCGTCGAGCTGCGCCAGGACATGGTCGACCTGTGCAACGCTGCTGCCGCACGGCTGGATCAGCCGGGGCTGGTGTTCGAGTGTGGCGACGTGCGCAGCGTCGTGCCTGACGCCATCGACGTGATGATCGCCCTGCATGCGTGCGATGTGGCCACCGACTACGCCATCCACACAGGCATCCGCTGCGGCGCCTCGATCATCATGTGCTCGCCGTGCTGCCACAAGCAGATCCGCCCGCAGATGGCCAGCCCAGGCCTGCTGCAGCCCATGCTGCAATACGGCCTGCACCTGGGCCAGCAGGCTGAGATGCTCACCGACAGCCTGCGCGCGCTGTATCTTGAGGCTTGTGGGTATGAGACCAAGGTGTTCGAGTTCATCTCGCTGGAGCACACCAACAAGAACAAGATGATCCTGGCAGTGAAGCGCAAGCAGGCGGGCGACGTGGATGCACTGCTGGAGAAGATCGAGCAGCTGAAGGCGTTCTACGGGGTGAAAGAGCACTGCCTGGAGACGTTGCTGCGCGCGGACGGGTTGATAGCGGCGTGAGCCGCTGTGACCGAGCTGCCTGATTCAAGTCATCAGTGGCGCTTGCCGTAGTTGGGCGGCACGGTAACTTCCCGTCCAGGTCCGCCCAGCGGATGCGTACTGGCATCGAAGAAGTGCAGCGGCAGCTCGGGCGCCGCGCTGAACGCCTCCAAGTAGCGCTGCTTCTGGCTGATGATCGAGGCCTCGCCCAACGGGCGGATGGCGATCGCCAGATGGGCCGGACGAGCCTGGCGGATGGCTTCGGCCAGATGCTGGTCGGCGTTGCCCAGATGCTGGCCGAACACGCACAGGCCTTCGCGCTCGCGGGCCAGTTCGCCCAGGCACCACGACAGGTAATCGGAGTTGCGGATCGCCCGCAGCTTGTCGCCGCTGGTGCTTTCATTGATGAACAGCGGCACGTCGCCTGGTGTGTTGACCGCGAAACCATCGAGCAGCTCGCTGCCTTCGGCGCTGCGTTGGCGCGTGGTGCCGTCGGCTTGCTTGAGCAGGTGCAGGCCGCCGTGCAGGTAGTGCAGGCGTGTGCCTTGATCGCCGGTAGCGCGCACGTCAAAGAACCCTTCCTCGTCAAACAACCGCGCGAAGCCCTGGGGCGCATGCTCGACCGCCCAAGGGCAGATCAGGTCGTAGTTGCTGGTGAACACGCGGTCATAGTTGCGCAGCTCGTCGCTGAAGGCCTGCAGGGTTGGCTTCGGCATCAGCGCAAAGGGAACGTGCAGGCTGCGCATGGCGTGAATCAGCGCTTCCTTGATGGCGTAGTAGCGGTTGAGCGGCGCCGTCGAGCTGATCGCCAGCGCGGCGTTGGTGCGGACCGTGGTATTGAGCATGCTCAATACAGGCTCGAACAGCTCGGTGGCCAGCGCCTTGAACAATGCCTGATCGCTCTTGCCCAACGCCCGGGAGCGTACCTGCTGCGCCTGCTCGAACAGCGAGAAGTATCCAAACGGCTTCCACACCGCGCGGCTGGCCCCATTGCCCAGCAGCAAGGCGCGGCAGGGGTGGCGGTCGTTGAGCTCCGTCCAGGTGGACAGGTGGGCATCGAGGGTTGCGTGGGGCATTGGGGGATCCGTCGGTATGCAGGCAAACGGCGCGACTTTAGCATGTCATGGAGAGTGTGCGAGGCTTGCGGTCAGGACAAGATGGGGAGGGAATGCAATGAACAGCATCATCCACTGGGCCATGGGCACATTGTTGCTGGCATCGACGGCCAGCGCCGAGGAGCTTGAGTCGCGTGCCCTGGGCCTGGGGATTCCGGACCCTGCGGTGATCGCCCACCGTGGCGCCTCCCATGACGCGCCGGAGTCCACTACGCCGGCCTACCTGCTGGCGCGCGACCTGGGCGCCGATTATCTGGAACTTGACCTGCAGCGGACCCGCGACGGGGTGCTGGTCGCGGTTCACGATGACACCTTGGTACGTACCAGCGATGTCGCCGAGCGCTATCCCGAGCGGCGCGACAGTCCTGTCAGCGCCTTCAGCCTGGCCGAGCTCAAGGCCCTGGATGCCGGCAGCTGGTTCAACGAGGCGTACCCGGACCGCGCGCGGGCGTCGTTCGAGAAATTGCAGATCCTCACCCTGGACGAGGTGATCGACATCGCCGAAGGCAATCCGAAGCGTGATCCTGGCCTGTACATCGAGACCAAGGTGCCCGGTCAGTTCCCGGGCATCGAGGCCCAGCTCCAGGCCCGGCTCGATGCTCGCGGCTGGCTCGACCGGCCGGGCAGGGTGGTGTTGCAGACCTTCGACCGCAACAGCCTAGGCCTGCTTCACAGGAGCATGCCGCAGGTGCCGAAGATCTTGCTGCTGTGGGTCGGCAAGGGGGCCATGGAGCCGGCTTCGGGCCAGTCCTTCGCCGAATCCGGCGAGCGCGACAAGGCGGCGTTCTACGCGCGTCAGCAGCCACGGGACCACGCCGAGTTCACCCGCTGGCTGGACGCCGCCGTGCATGGAGGGGCGGTCGGCACCGGGCCATCGGCGGCACGCGTCGGGGGAGGCGAGCAAAGCTATGCCAACCTGATCCAGCCGTGGATGACCCGGCTCACCCAAAAGCGCGGATTGCTCGTGCATGTCTACACACTGGATGCGCCGGAAGACTTCACCCTGGCCACGGCGGCCGGGGTCGACGGCATCTTCACCAACCGCGCAGGCGCATTGCTGCGCCACTACGGGCGGCCCGCCGAACACAGCGAGACAGAGCTGCTGCACAGCCTGGGCTATTAATATGCCGACACGGGACGGTGAGTCGCTGACCACGCCGCCGTTGTAGGCATCCCAGAAACGAAAAAAAGGAGCCCTGGGCTCCTTCTTGCTGACCATGCCGTCACTGGAACGTCATGTTGGAATGTGGTGGAGCGGGTGAAGGGAATCGAACCCTCGTTATCAGCTTGGGAAGCTGGAGTAATGCCATTATACGACACCCGCTTTGCAGCTCGACTTTGTACCAGAACAAGCAGGCGATTAGAAGTCCGGAGTGGCAAAAAAAAGCCGTTCGACGGCCTGTAGGCGTTGTTTGCAGGCGCGCTACAGGTCGTCGGGTCGCTCAGATGGCCAATGCATGATGACCCTGTACGTAATGACTGCGCTGGCGGTTTTCACGGGCAGTCGGTTTGAGGAAGCCCAACAGTACGTTGCGCGTGTCTTCGCTGGCAGCCTTGTGTTCCAGGTCAAGGAAGTGGCCGGCACCGCGGATCTCGCTGAAATGACTGTTGCGCACGTGGGTCTTGAACTGCCGGGCATCTTCGACGGTGGTGTACTCGTCGCGGTCGCCGTTGATGAACAGCACCGGGATGTCGATGGTGGCGGCGCTGCCGAGCGCGCGGGTCAGCTCCTGGCTGAGCACTTCACTGATGTGGAAGTGCATCTGGGCGTACTCGTGGCTGTCCAGGCTGCTGACATGCCGGTAGTTGAAACGCTTGTACAGGGAGGGCAGGTGCTTGCCGATGGTGTCGTTGACCAGATTGCCGACCTGATAGCGATCGCAGGCACCGAGGTACTGGGAACCGCGTTCCAGGTAGTCCCGCATCGGCGCATTGAGCACCGGCGAGAACGAGCTGACCACGGCCTTTTTCACCTGCCGGGGTTTCTGCGCCAGCGCCAGCATGGTGCAGGCACCGCCCCAGGAGAAGGACATGACGTGGTCGGCGCCAAAGTGGTCGATCAGTTCAAGCAGGACCTGCGCCTCGGTCTCCTTGGTCAGCAGGCGTTCGTGGCGGTTGTGCGGCTTGGACTGGCCAGCGTAGGGCTGGTCATAGAGCACGACGTTGAACTGCGGATACAGGCTGCGCATTGTCTGAGCGAACGAGGCGGTGGTGGCAAGCGAGCCGTTGACCAGAATGATGGTCTTGTCGGCGCCTTGCGCGCGGTAGAACTCCGTATAAACCCGATACTGACCTTGTAGATCAAGTACTGCAATTTCTGGCCTCATGTCATCGACTCCTGGCGCAAAAAAAGGGTGTTCGTGTCACCCACGGTGCACGATCTTTATGACAGGTAGGCATACGCCTTGAAGTACTACGGGGGCCCAGTGTCGATCCCTGAGAAGCGTGGTCGACGAGTCTTGTTATTCGCGGGCAATTCGCCGTGCACCGGTGCTTCTGGGCATCGGTTGACCGGCGAAAGGCGTCTTGGACTGCGATTGTGACTGGGGAGTCACATGCGGACTGACGAGTTGGATTCAAGCAGCAGGGTCGGGAATTCGCAAGTGCCGTTGAGGAGATATGGAATAAAAAACCGCCAGGCGGTTGTCAGGCGGTATACCAGCATACGCGGGGCCGCAAGGACTTCAGACCGACGCGGCTTCGTCAGGCGTCAGAGACCGGAATGCGCCAGGCGCCAATGCCGGATCCAGCACCAGTGGCCCCATGCTTTCTCGATGCAATCCAATCACCTTGTTATCGAAATGGCCGAACATTCGTTTGACTTGGTGGTAGCGCCCTTCAACGATTGTCAGGCGTGCCTGACGAGGGCCGAGCAGTGTCAGTTCGGCGGGGAGGGTGGTGAGGTCCTCGAAGGCGAAATAGAACCCTTCACGAAACTTCTCGGCATAGTGAGCGCCGATCTCGTCCTCGGTCTCGACATGGTAGACCTTGGGCAGCTTGGTGCTGGGCTGGGTCAGACGGCGGGACCACAGGCCGTCGTTGGTCAGCAGCATCAGGCCGGTGGTGTTGTAGTCCAGCCGGCCGGCGATATGCAGGTCATCACGCAATTCGGCGGGCAGCAGGTCGAGCACGGTGGGGTGCTGGGGGTCCTGGGTCGCGCTCACGCAGCCCGCAGGCTTGTGCAGCATCAGGTAACGTGCCGGGCGCCCGGCCTGCAGCACCTGACCGTCGACTTCGATTCGGCTGAAAGGCCGAACCTCGAGGCGCGGATCGGCCACGGACTGGCCATCGACGCGCACCCGACGTTGCACCAGAAGCAGGCGTATCTGCTGACGGTTGAAGCAGGGCAGGTTGCCGAGAAAACGGTCGAGGCGCATGGAGATCTGGGTCGGGCAGGCGGAGCAGGCAGTCTACCGGGTCGGCCGGTTTTTCGCTGCCCGCAGTTGCTCATCGACCGCCGCGCAGCGGGGGCAGAGGCACGACCTGTCGCGTAGCGCGCCTGGCAACGCTTCGAGCACTGCGGGATCGATGTCTACCCCAAAGCACCAGCATGGCTGTGTGGCGGTGCGGGGGTCGGCCAGGCTGCACTGGTTGGGGGCGCCACAGGCGGGGCAAAACTGGGTGTCGTTCATCTGGGGGTATCAGCAGGTCAGGATAAATGAGCATTGCGAAAGCGGGACGGCATGATCTTCCAATCATAGGCGTCCGTGTCGACATTCAATGCCATGACTTGGAAAAGACTTGCGTGCTCAGGATGTAGCTCCTTGTTTCAATTTGTTGCGTGAACCGCACTGCACGAGTCAGTCGATGTCTTAATCCATGTCGATGAACGCTTGTCAGTCGACGCCTGCCAGCGCCGCTGGGCCAGGCACGCAAGCGGTCCGGGAGGCCGCCATGTATTACCGAATCCTGTTGATTGCATTGTTGGGCCTGCTCACCACTGCGTGCGTCCCCTACGGAGGAAGCGGTTACTACCGCACCGAGTACTACACCGCTGATCGCTACGACTCACAGCGCTACTACCGCCCGGGCTACTACAACCGCGGCTACTACGTAGCGCCACAGCCACGCTACTACTACAGCCCGCCAGCCCGCTACTACCGGCCTGCACCGGTGCCGCGCTACCAGCCGTACCCACCGCCGGGTGTGCAGGGCAATTGGCAGGGCCACCCGCGCTACGACCATCACTACAACAGCGATCGTCAGCGCTACGACTACAACCGTGACCGTCAGCGCCACGACTACCGCAACGACCG
This sequence comes from Pseudomonas sp. JE3303, assembly GCF_056312565.1. Classification (NCBI taxonomy): domain Bacteria; kingdom Pseudomonadati; phylum Pseudomonadota; class Gammaproteobacteria; order Pseudomonadales; family Pseudomonadaceae; genus Pseudomonas; species Pseudomonas sp. JE3303. Next base: position 117,193 of record NZ_JBWGIF010000015.1, on the reverse strand, counting down.
CCGCTACCAGGATGATCGGCGCCAGCAAGACGGCCGTGGCATGCGCGGCCAGCCGCACGATGGCCGTCGTGACGGGCGCAACTGGCAGCGCTGATGTCAGCCAAGGTCAGCCAGCGGATGGCGGCCTTCCCACACTTTACTGAAGTGCGCATCGACCACTGCTTCGGGCACCTGCGCGATATCCGGCCAATGCCAGCGTGGCTGGTTGTCCTTGTCGATCAGGCGGGCGCGCACGCCTTCGCTGAACTCCGGATGACGGCAGCAGTTCAGGCTCATCGCATATTCCATCTGCAGCACCTGGCCCAATGACAGGTGGCGGGCGCGGTTGACCTGTTCCCAGACCAGCCGACCTGTCAGCGGGCAGCCTTGGTGCACTCGCTCGCAGGCTTCGGCCAGCAGCGGGTCGTCATGCTGGCGCAGGCCGCACAACGCTCGCCACGCGCCGACGGGGTCAGCCACATCCAGCAGCTCGTCGATCACCGCACGGCGAGGCAGCCATTGCGCCTCGGGCAGGTCGGCGAAGGCGCGGTGCTGCTCGGCCTTGAGCAGGCTGTTGAGTTGCAGGCGGGTCTGCTCCTGCCAGTTGAGCTGGAGCAGTTCCTCGACCAGCGCTTCCTGCTGCTGCTCGCCCAGAAAACGGTCCGCCAGGCCAAGGTCGAGCGCATCGCGGGCGTTGATGGGGGAGCCGGTGAGGGCGAGAAACAGCCCGAGCTTGCCGGGCAGGCGGGAGAGGAACCAGCTGGCGCCAACATCCGGGTACAGGCCGATGCTGATCTCGGGCATCGCCAGCCGGCTGCTGGGGGTGACAATGCGCACACTGGCACCCTGCAGCAGGCCCATGCCGCCGCCGAGCACATGGCCGTGGCCCCAGCACAGCAAAGGCTTGGGGTAAGTGTGCAAGCGATAGTCGAGACGGTATTCGGCGGCAAAGAACGTGGCTGCAAGCGCGGGTACCGTGCCGCGGTGCTCCAGGCAGGCCTGAGCCAGTCCGCGCACGTCGCCCCCGGCGCAAAATGCCTTGGGGCCGGCGCCGCGCAGCAGCACGCAGACGATGCCAGGGTCACTTGCCCACGCCTGCAGCTGTTCGTCGAGCACTTCGATCATCGGCAGGGTCAAGGCGTTCAGCGCCTTGGGTGAATTCAGGGTGGCGATGCCGATTCGTGCGCCATCGACACCTGTCAGTACTTCGCAATCGATAGACATGGATAACCTCACTGACGTTATCCGCACAAGTATGGCCTGCCATGCCGATCATGCCGGTCGTCGGTCGGATCGATTGACAACGCTCGGCAGCTTTCCTAGTGTCGCGCCCATTGTTTACGGACGACCCCATGACTGACGACGATCGCATCAAACTCGAACCGAGCTGGAAGGCCGCGCTGCGCGACCAGTTCGAGCAGCCCTACATGCAACAGCTGCGGGATTTCCTGCGCCAGGAACACGCAGCCGGCAAGGAAATCTATCCGCCCGGACCGCTGATATTCAACGCGCTCAATTCCACCCCGCTCGACCAGGTCAAGGTGGTGATTCTTGGTCAGGATCCATACCACGGGCCAGGCCAGGCCCATGGGCTGTGCTTCTCGGTGCAGCCGGGCATCGCCACGCCGCCGTCGCTGGTCAATATCTACAAGGAAATGCAGCGCGACCTCAACATTCCCATCGCTCGCCATGGCTGCCTGCAAAGCTGGGCAGACCAGGGTGTGCTGCTGCTCAACACCACCATGACCGTCGAACGGGCCAATGCTGCGTCCCACGCCAACAAGGGCTGGCAATTCTTTACCGACCGGATCATCCAGGTGATCAGCGAGCAGCGCTCGGATGTGGTGTTCCTGCTGTGGGGTTCGCATGCTCAGAGCAAGCAGAAGCTGATCGACGGGACGAAGCACCTGATTCTGAAGTCGGTGCATCCGTCGCCGCTGTCAGCGTATCGCGGGTTCCTGGGGTGCGGGCATTTCAGCCAGGCCAACCGGTTTCTCGAGCAGCGCGGGCTGGCCCCGGTTCAGTGGGAATTGCCGGAGTCGGCCTGATCCTTGTCGGGGGCGCCGCTACTGGGTACCCGGTTCCAGTACCTGAACAACGGCTCCGCGAGAAACAGGACGAACAGCAACCGCATGACCTGCATCGCGGTGACCAGCGGCACCGACAGCTCCAGCGTTTCGGCGGTCAGGCTCATCTCGGCGATGCCGCCGGGCATCATGCCCAAGGTCAGCGAGCGCAGATCCAGTCCGGTCAGGCTGCTCAGCACCCAGGCGGCGCTCGCGGCAATCAGCATGCTCAAGGCCGTCGCAACCAATGTCCGGCCAAGAAATGACGGGGCCCGGCGGAAGAACGCACGGTTGAAGTGGCAGGCCAGTCCGCTGCCGATCAACCATTGGCCGATCTGGCTGGCGCCATCGGGCAAGGCGATCTGCAGGTTGCCCGTCAGGCTGATACCGGCCGCTACCAGCAGCGGCCCGAACAGCCACGGGTTCGGTTGACGCAGGCGCTGCCAGAGCAAGGCGCAGAGCACCGCCAGCGGAGCGATCAGCGCCAGCCAGCCCCAGCTGACACTCCCTGAGTGGCTCAGCGAGACGCCATCACCCAGCAGAAACTTGAAGATCGCCGGTACGCACAGAACTACCGCCAGCACCCGCAGGCTCTGTGCCGCGGCGACCTGGCTGAGCACCGCGCCATTGCGCGCGCCCAGGTTGACCATCTCACCCGAGCCGCCGGGCATGCTGGAGAAAAACGCGGTGGCGCGGTCTTCCCCGGTACGCCGCAGCAGCCATACGCCAAAGACGCTGGACACGCTGGTCAACAGCGCGCCGAAGAAGATGAGGGCGAAGTGGCTGCCGACCTGCTCGATGACCATTGGGGTGAAGTGCAGGCCGATACCGATGCCGATGATCCACTGGCCGCATTTGCGGCCACCAGGAATTTCGCTGAGCTGCCAGGGCGTCAGGCAGCGCACGACGATGATCGCCAGCAACGAGCCGACCATCCACGGCAGTGGCCAGCCGACCTGGCTGGCGAGATAACCGCCCGCCAGGCCGACCAGCCCCGTTGCCCAATACAATGCAGGCAATCTGTCAGACATCGGCCAGGGCACGGCGTTGCTGCACGCGGCGGCGCCAGATGCGCAGCAGCGGCAGGGTCAGCATGCAGATCGTCAGGGCCCAAACGGACATGCTGATCGGGCTGGCCCAGAGGATGTCCAGCTCGCCGTTGGAGATCGACAGCGCACGGCGCAGGTTCTGCTCCATCAGGCCACCGAGGATGAACCCCAGCAGGATCGGCGACAGCGGGAAGTCCAGCTTGCGCAGGATGTAGCCCATGATGCCGATGCCGACCATCAGGAACAGGTCGAAGGTGGTTGCGTGGACTGCGTAGACACCGATCCCGGTGATGATCGCGATCACCGGCACCAGCGCCCAGTTCGGCACGGCAAGGATGCGGGTGAAGATGCGGATCATCGGGATGTTCAGGATCACCAGCATGATGTTCGCGACGAACAGCGAGGCGATCAGGCCCCAGACGATGTCGGGCTGCTGTTGGAACAGCATCGGGCCTGGGGTGATGTTGTACAGGGTCAGCGCGCCGATCATCACTGCGGTGGTGCCGGAGCCGGGTACGCCCAGGGTCAGCATGGGTACGAGCGCGCCGCAGCACGAGGCGCCAATGGCGGTTTCAGGCGCGGCCAGGCCACGCTTGTCGCCCTTGCCGAACGTGCCCGAAGCGCCCGCGATGCGTTTTTCGGTCATGTACGCCACGGCACTGGCCAGGGTCGCGCCCGCGCCGGGCAGCACGCCCATGATGAAGCCAAGCAGGCCGCAGCGGATATTGACCGCGAACACCGAGGCCGCTTCCTTCACGTTGAACAGCATACGTCCGGTGGCCTTGACCGCCTGGTGACCGTGATGGGTTTTCTCGATCAGCAACAGAATCTCGCTGATCGAGAACAGGCCCAGCACCAGTACGACGAACTGGATGCCGTCGGCCAGGTGCACGCTGTCGCCGGTAAAGCGATAGACCCCACTGTTCGCATCGATGCCGACCGCGGAGAGGAACAGCCCGATCAGCGCCGCGATAAACGTCTTCAACGGCTTGTCGCCCGCCATGCCGCCCAGGCAGATGATGGCGAAGACCATCAGCACGAAGTACTCGGCCGGGCCGAAGGCGATCGCCCATTTGGCCAGCAGCGGCGCGAACAGCACCATGCCGCAGGTGGCGATGAACGCGCCGATGAACGAACTCCAGGCCGACAGGGACAGAGCGACGCCCGCCAGGCCTTGCCGGGCCATGGGGTAGCCGTCGAGGGTGGTCATCACGGTGGAAGCTTCGCCGGGGATGTTGAGCAGGATCGAGCTGATTCGCCCGCCGTACTCGCAGCCCAGGTAGACCGCAGCCAGCAGGATCAGCGCCGACTCCGGTGGCAGGCCGAGGGCGAAGGCAATGGGAATCAGCAGCGCCACGCCATTGATCGGACCCAGGCCTGGCAGCAGGCCGACCACGGTCCCGATCAACGTGCCGCTCAGGGCGGTGACCAGGTTGTAGGGGGTGAGGGCGACGCCGAAGCCCTGGCCCAGGTAGCTCAAGGTATCCATGTGTCAGTTCTCCAGAACATCAAGCAGGCCGAGGGGCAGGGGTACATCCATCACGCGGTCGAACAGCCAGTAGAGGAACAGGCTCATGCCGATCACGATGATCGTGCTGTGCAGCCAGCGTCCACCGTAGAGGCGCGCCATGGGTACGCCGATCAGGATGCTGCTGACGATGAAGCCAAGCGACTCGAAGGTCGCGGCGAACACCAGCAGCAAGGCCACGCAGAGGCCGATCTTGGTCAGGGTTTCGCGGTCGAGCTCGGGCTCGTCGTCCTTTTGCACGATGGGGGTCGGACGGAACGCCAGGTAAAGCAGCGCCAGGCCCATGAGGCCAAGCATCAGCAGGGGGTAGGCGCGAGGGCCTACCGGTTCATAGGAAAATGCGGCCTGGTAGGGCCAGGCCATGACCGCCAGGGCCGCGCAGACGGCCAGCAGGATCAGGGCGAAGATGCGTTGCAGGATCATGGTGAAATCCTCGTGGTGAGGCAGGCTTTTGAACACTGCTCCTCGAGACGGCGCCGTACCTGTGGGAGCTGGCTTGCCAGCGAAAGAGCCGATGCAGACTGCCGACATGAATGCGGTGTCTGTGCCATCGATTCGCTGGCAAGCCAGCTCCCACAGGTCCAGCGTCGTTCTCGAGATCAGGTGAAGTCAGAGGTTTCAGCAGGCTTACTGAATCAGCCCGAATTCCTTGGCCAGCGTCTTGTAGTCCGCGACCTGTTTCTTCACGTAGGTGTCCAGCTCTTCACCGGTCATGGCGAAGGGGAACAGCTCGCGCTGGTCACGCAGCTTGGCGAACTCTTCGGAAGTCAGCAGCTTGTCGAACGAAGCTTTCCACCAGGCGTAGTCCTCGTCGCTGACCTTCGGCCCCAGGTAGAAACCGCGTACCACCGGCCAGACAATGTCGTAGCCCTGTTCCTTGGCGGTGGGGATGTCCTTCATCCCGGCCTCGTCCAGGCGATTCTCCGAGAACACCGCGAGGATGCGCATGTCGCCACTCTGGATGTGCGGCATGGAGTCGGAAATGTCGGTACTGCCGACCTGGATGTGCCCACCCAGCAGCGCAGTGGCGATCTCGCCGCCGCCTTCAAGCGCCACGTAGCGCAGGTCACGAGGGTTGATGCCGGCGGCCTTGGCGATCAGTGCAGTCTGCATCCAGTCCTGGCTGCCGACGGTGCCGCCGGAGCCGATCACCACTTTGCTCGGGTCCTTCTTCAGCGCGGCGACCAGGTCGGCCAGGTTCTGGTAGGGTGAGTCCTTCTTCACGGCGATGGCGCCATAGCTGGTGCCGACCGCAGCCAGCCAGCGCACGGCATTTTCGTCGAAGCGTCCGAACTTGCCCTGGGCCAGGTTCAACAGCGAACCGCTCGACCAGGCCACCAGCGTGCCGGCATCGCCTGGGCGCTGAGCGACCACGGCGTTGTAGGCCACTGCACCGACACCGCCGGGCATGTAGGTGACACGCATGGGCTTGCTGAGGATCTTCTCGTTGACCAGCGCGCTCTGTACCAGCTTGCAGGTCAGGTCGAAACCGCCGCCGGGGGAAGCGGGGGCGATACATTCAGGACGCTTTGGTTCGGCAGCGAGGGCGTTGCCGGCCAGCAGCAGGCAGCCGGTTGCGAGGACGAGGCGGCGCAGTGAAAAAGTCATCGTCTATCTCCGTACATTGTTGTTATTGGTTACCAGAGGGCCACGCTGTAGCTCACCAGCAGCCGCACTTCGTCGGCGTCGCGGGCAAAGTTCGAGCGGAAGGTGGCGTTGCGCAGGCGCACGGCGACGTTTTTCAGCGCGCCGCTTTGTACCACGTACTTGAACTCGGTATTGCGCTCCCACTCCTTGCCCTCGCCGCCATTGGCCAGGCTGACGTTGTCGCCGCTGAGGTAGCGGGTCATGAAGGTCAGGCCAGGAATGCCGAGAGCGGCAAAGTTGTAGTCGTAGCGCGCTTGCCATGAGCGCTCGTCGGCGCCGGCAAAATCATTGATCTGTACGAAGTTGACCAGATAGGGGTCGGAGCCGTCGATGTAGGGAAAGGCGCTGTCGCCCGACAGGTGCTGGTAGGCGAAACTCAGCTTGTGGCCGCTCAAGGCGTAGCTGAACATGCCGTTGGCGGCGGTGTTGTCGATCTTGCCGCCACGCGCCTGACCCTGATCGTCGCTGACCGACAGGCGCAGGTCGGCGCCAAAGGTACCTGGACCCCACGGCTGGCTGGCGACCAGGCCGACGAAGTGCTGGCGGTAGACTTCGTCGAGCTGGGCGAAGTGGTAGCTGCCGGTGAGGCGGTCGCTGAACTTGTAGTCCAGGCCGGCCAGGTCGTAGTGCTCGCCGGCCACGGTACCCAGGAAGCGGCTGTTCTTGTTGTTGAGCGCGATGTCTTCCTTGTTGGTGTCGTCGCGGTCCTTGGCTTTTTCGAGGCGCCCGCCAGTGAAGGTCAGGTTGCGGATCTCGCGGGAGGTCAACAAGCCGCCTTCGAAGGTCTGGGGCAGGATGCGCCCGTCATTGGGCTGCAGGGTCGGCAGCTCCGGGATCAGGGTGCCGATCTTGAGCTCGGTGTTGGAAATCTTCACCTTGCCGGTCAGGCCGAGCTTGGAGTATTCGTCGGCGGCGCGGCCATCATCGTGCGTCGGCAGCAGGCCGGTACCGGTGCGGTCGGGGCTCGAGTCGAGCTTGACTCCCAGCATGCCCAGCGCATCGAGGCCAAAGCCCACGGTGCCGTCGGTGTAGCCGGATTCCAGGTTGAGCATGAAACCCTGTGCCCACTCATCGCGCTTGGACTGCTGGCTGCTGGTGCCGTCGCGGAAATCACGGTTGAAGTACATGTTGCGGGTTTCGAAGGTGGCGCTGCTGTCTTCGATGAAGGCGGCCTGGCTCAGCGGGGCGACACCGGCAAGGGCGAGCGCGCTGGCGATGGCGGAGGGGCGGGTAGGCAAGCGTCGGATAGGCGCGTGCGCCTGAGGCTGCAGTGACAGCATCGTCGGGTGACTCCGTTTATTGTTTTTATGGGTCTGCACCTTTCTGGTGCTTGTTCGGCCCACTACGGGGCCGTAGCGAAATGCTAGGTAACGAACCTTTCGCTAACCTTTCAATGTGAAAGGATTGTTGCAAAGGGCTTCACAGGTCGCCCGACGGGGGTACACTCCGCGCCACAGACCCTGACCCGAGCGGGAGAAATCGATGCGTGTGCTGCTGGTCGAAGACCATCTGCAACTGGCCGAAAGCGTTGCCCAGGCCTTGAAGAGCACCGGCCTGACCGTCGATGTGCTGCATGACGGCGTCGCCGCCGACCTGGCGCTGGCCAGCGAGGAGTACGCGGTTGCCGTGCTCGACGTGGGCTTACCGCGCATGGACGGCTTTGAAGTGCTGGCGCGCCTGCGGGCGCGCGGCAAGACCCTGCCGGTGCTGATGCTGACCGCGCGCAGCGACGTCAAGGACCGGGTCCATGGCTTGAACCTGGGCGCCGATGACTACCTGGCCAAGCCTTTCGAACTGACCGAACTCGAGGCGCGGGTCAAGGCTCTGCTGCGCCGCAGTGTGCTGGGCGGCGAACGCCAGCAGCGCTGCGGCCCGCTGGTCTACGACCTCGATACCCGGCGCTTCAGCCTGGGCGATGATCTGCTGACCCTCACCTCGCGCGAGCAGAGCGTGCTTGAAGCGCTGATCGCGCGCCCGGGCCGAGTCATGAGCAAGGAGCAGCTGGCAGCCCAGGTGTTCGGCCTGGACGAAGAGGCCAGCCCCGATGCCATCGAGATCTACATTCATCGTCTGCGCAAGAAACTCGACGGGCAGCAGGTGGCGATCGTGACCTTCCGGGGGCTCGGCTACCTGCTCGAGCATCGCGATGCGTGACGAGGGCAGCCTTCGCGGGCGCCTGTTGTGGAACCTGGCGCTGCTGCTGGTGATGCTGATGCTGGCCAGCGGGCTGAGTGCCTACTGGAATGGCCGGGAGGCCGCCGACACCGCCTACGACCGCACGCTCCTGGCGTCGGCGCGGACCATCGCCGCCGGGCTGTCGCAGCGTGACGGCACCTTGAGCGCCGATGTGCCCTACGTTGCGCTCGATACTTTCGCCTATGACAGCGCCGGGCGTATCTACTACCAGGTCAATGACATCCACGAGCGGCTGATTTCCGGCTACGAAAACCTCCCGGCGCCGCCGCCTGGCACCCCGCGTACCGACGACTATCCAGCCTTGGCGCGCTTCTACAATGCCAGCTACCAGGGCCAGGACGTGCGCGTGGTCAGCCTGCTCAAGCCGGTGAGCGAGCCGAACATGAACGGCATGGCCGAGATTCGCGTAGCCGAGACCGAAGAAGCCCGCGTGCGCATGGCCCGCAGCCTCATGGGCGATACCCTTCTACGGCTGGGCATGCTGGCGCTGGGGGCGTTGCTGCTGGTGTGGTTCGCCGTCAGCGCCGCGCTGCGGCCGCTGGAGCGGCTGCGCACGGCCGTGGAAGAGCGCCAGCCGGATGACCTGCGCGCCTTGCCGTTGGTGCAAGTGCAGCATGAGCTGAGGCCGCTGGTGCGCGCCCTCAACCATTTCACCGAACGCCTGCGCGAACAGTTCGAGCGTCAGGCGCAATTTATCGCCGACGCGGCGCATGAGCTGCGCACACCCCTGGCCGCGCTCAAGGCCCGGGTTGAACTAGGCCTGCGTTCGCACGAGCCGCAGGAGTGGCGCCAGACGCTGGAATCCGCGGCCCAGGGCACCGACCGCCTGACGCATCTCGCCAACCAGCTGCTGTCGCTGGCGCGGGTCGAGAACGGTGCGCGGGCCATTGCCGAAGGCGGGGCACAACGTCTCGACCTCACCCAGCTGGCACGCGAACTGGGCCTTGCCATGGCGCCCCTGGCCCATGCCCACGGCGTGGCCCTGGCCCTGGAGGCCGAGGCGCCGGTCTGGCTCAAGGGCGAGCCCACCTTGCTCAACGAACTGCTCAGCAACCTGGTGGACAACGCCCTGGCGCACACGCCCAAGGGCGGCAATGTGATTCTACGAGTACTCGCTCCCGCAGTACTGGAAGTCGAGGACGACGGGCCGGGGATTCCCGAGCAGGAGCGCGAGCGGGTGTTCGAGCGCTTCTATCGGCGCAGTGCGCAGGGCACCGGCCTGGGGCTGGCCATCGTCGGGGAGATCTGCCGGGCACACCTGGCGCAGATCAGCCTGCATGACGCTGAGGGTGGCGGCCTGAGAGTACGGGTCAGTTTTATCGCCGACCCGGACTAACGCAGCATGCCTCGGGCGACCAGCACGTCGGCCGCCTGCAACTCGGTGCCTTGGGGCAGGTTCAGATGGCGGTAGGCCGGCAGGTCGGTGAACGAATGCTCGCGGTTCTTGCTGGTCAGGGCGCAGGCGAGCTGCACGATGTCGATGTAGTCCATGCGGTCGGTTCGCCTCTCGCGGTCCTGAACCTGGCTTGGCAGGTGCGTGAACTGCTCGGGAAACTCCCAGGACTTGAGGATCTTGTCGCCCAGAACAGGCTGGATCTGTTCGATGACATGATGCAGGCACACCGGGTCGGCGAGCAGTTCGTTGTGTTCTTCGGCATAGATGAGCACCGGGAGGGCGCCGATCTGGTGCACCAGGCCCCCCAGCGCAGCCTGATCGGGCTTGAGGCGGGTGTATCGACGGCTGATTTCGTAACTGATGCCCGCCACTTCCAGGCTGTTGGTCCAGATGTCCCGCAATTTTTGCTCGACCGCCGGGGAGCGGGCATGGAAGATCTGCTCGATCACCAGTCCGATCGCCAGGTTGCAGCTGTAGTTGATCCCCAGGCGGGTGATCGCAGTATGCAGTTCGGTGACTTCGACAGAAGCGCGCAGCAGCGGGCTGTTGACCACCTTGATCAAGCGCGCGGACAAGGCGGCGTCACGACCGATGACCTTGCTCAGGGCGCCGACGCTGATCTCGCTGTTCTCGGCGGCCTCGCGAATGCTCAGTGCGACTTCCGGCAGGGTCGGCAGGACCAGGTCGTCGTTCTCGATGGCATCGAGCAACTCTGCTTGCACCATCTCGGCCAGCTTGTTCATGGTCTTCTCTAACGCAGTGTATTGACGGCTCCGCCGGGCGGGCGGAGCGGGCGGGTCAACGCTGGATTTCCCGGTCGCGGTCCAGTTCGTAAGGCAGGGACAGCAGTTCAAGACGGGGCCCTTCCGGGCTGCCCAGGTGCAGGTTGTCGTCCGCGACCGCATCGGCGGTCAGCACCGCGAGCAGCTCGCAGCCTTGCCCTGCCTGGGCGGCAATGACCACTTCGCCCACCGAGGAGCCATGGGTCGGCGAGAAGATCTCGCTGCCCGCCACGGGCACTTCGGCCCCAGCCAGTGCCAGACGATACTGGCGCCGCTTGAGCTTGCCAAGGTACTGCATGCGCGCGACGATTTCCTGGCCGGTGTAGCAACCTTTCTTGAAGCTGACGCCGCCGACGGCCTGCAGGTTGATCATCTGCGGGATGAACAGTTCGCGGGTCGGGCCGGTAACCTGGCCGATACCGGCGCGGACCTGGCCGAGCAGCCATGCATCGAGCGTGCCTTCAGGCAGCAGCGAGGCAAGGGTCGAGCGCAGGGTGTCAGCCTTTTCGATGGTTGCCCAAAGCTCAACACGTCCTTCGGACGCGCGTACGGCGATCAGCCCTTCATTGCGTTGGGTTGCCCCCGCTTCGGCAGGCACTTCCAGGCCCAGTGCCTGGAGGGCGGCATCGCCGTGCTGGAGCCCGAAACGGCACCAGGCCTGGCTCTCGTCGGCCAGCGTGGCCTTGGAGAAAACCGCATATTTCTTCAAGTCCGCCAGTTGCGCCTCGAGCAGCTCGCTGGCCATTGCCAGCAGGTAGCCATTGCCCTCGGGCAGGATGCGGAAGCTTGACTGCATGCGGCCCTTGACCATGCAGCGGGCGCCAAGGCTGGCGTGCTCAGGGCTGAGGTAGCTGATATTGCAGGTCAGTTGACCCTGCAGGAACTTGCCGGCGTCGGAGCCGCGAACGGCGAGAATGCCCTCGTGGGACAGGGGGCAGAAGAAAGCGGTATCGGCCATGGGTCATCGCAGGTGGTAAAGACTGGGGCCCATCATAGAACGGTGGTAACAAAATAGGTAGGTGACTAGACGATCGCCCGATGCCGGGGGCAGTGCGCCGCTGTATACTTGCCGGCCATTCGAGGAGGGTCCCATGGTCGAACAAACTGAAATCAACCGGCTTTTCTGGCACAGCCGCCGCGGCATGCTGGAGCTGGACGTCCTGCTGGTGCCGTTCACGCAAGAGGTCTACTCGACCCTGAGCGAGAAGGACCGCGAGCTCTACGTCCGCCTGTTGAGCTGCGAAGACCAGGACATGTTCGGCTGGTTCATGGAGCGCTCCGAGTCCGAAGACCCCGAGCTGCAGCGCATGGTCCGCATCATCCTGGACCGTGTCCAGCCCAAATGAGCTTTTCGAATGCCGCTGGCAGGGCTCGCGCCATCTGCTGACGGCCTATCTGGCCTGCCAGGCCCTCGCATGCCTGGCGCTGCTGGTGAGCGCGGCGCCTGATTGGCTGCGTGTGAGCCTGTTGCTCGGCTGTCTCGCCCATTCCGCCTGGGCGATACCTCGCCGTATCCTGCTGACCCATCCCCACGCCATTACCGGCCTGCGCCGCGATCCGCGCGGCTGGCAGCTGTTCAGCCATGCCCGTGGCTGGCAGCCAGCGCGTCTTTGCCGTGACAGTCTGGCGTTGCCAAGGATGGTGGTGTTGCGATTCGTGGGCCAGGGGCGGCGGTTGAGCCAGACGCAGTGCATCGCGCCGGACGCGCTGGCGCCGGATCAGCACCGGCGCCTGCGTCTGCGGCTGAAGTTCAGTCGGCGTAGGTGGGCGGCTGCAGGATAGTGTCCTGGGCCACGGGGAGCATGCCTGGATAGTCGAGGGTGTAATGCAGTCCACGGCTCTCCTTGCGCTGCATGGCCGAGCGGATCATCAGCTCGGCCACCTGGGCCAGGTTGCGCAGCTCGATCAGGTCGCGGCTGACCTTGTAGTTGCTGTAGAACTCGTCGATCTCGTCCAGCAGCAGGCGCACACGGTGCTGGGCGCGTTGCAGGCGCTTGCTGGTACGCACGATGCCGACGTAGTCCCACATGAAACGCCGCAGTTCGTCCCAGTTATGGGCGATGATCACATCCTCGTCGGAATCGGTGACCTGGCTTGCATCCCAGCAGGGCAGGGCGACCGGCATGGGTACCTGCTCAAGGTGTGCCTCGATGTCGGCGGCGGCGGCGCGTCCATAGACAAAGCATTCGAGGAGCGAGTTGCTGGCCATGCGGTTGGCGCCGTGCAGCCCGGTAAAGCTGGTTTCGCCAATGGCGTAGAGACCCGGCACGTCGGTATGGCCACGATCATCGACCATCACCCCGCCACAGGTGTAGTGCGCTGCGGGGACCACCGGGATCGGCTGGCGGGTGATATCGATGCCGAAGGTCAGGCAGCGTTCGTACACGGTGGGGAAGTGGCTCTTGATGAAGTCGGCCGGTTTGTGGCTGATGTCCAGATACACGCAATCCACGCCCAGACGTTTCATCTCATGGTCGATGGCGCGGGCCACGATGTCGCGTGGGGCAAGCTCTTCGCGCGGGTCGAAGCGAGGCATGAAGCGTTCGCCGTTCGGCAGGCGCAGCAGGGCTCCCTCGCCGCGCAGGGCTTCGGTCACCAGGAAGCTCTTGGCCTGAGGATGATACAGGCAGGTGGGGTGGAACTGGTTGAACTCAAGGTTTGCCACTCGGCAACCGGCGCGCCAGGCCATGGCGATGCCATCGCCACAGGCGCCGTCGGGATTGCTGGTGTAGAGGTAGACCTTGGCCGCCCCGCCCGTGGCCAGCACCGTGAAGCGCGCGCCGAAGGTGTCGACCTCGCCGGTGGCGCGGTTGAGCACGTAGGCGCCCAGGCAGCGATCGCCTTTCTGGCCGAGCCGGCGCTCGGTGATCAGGTCCACGGCCACCCGTTGCTCGAGCAACTGAATGTTGCTGCGCTTGCGCGCCTGCGCCAGCAGGGTGGTGAAGATGGCTGCGCCCGTGGCATCGGCGGCATGGATGATGCGCCGGTGGCTGTGGCCGCCTTCACGGGTCAGGTGGAACTCGAACGCGCCGTCGTCGGCGCTGTGCTGTTCGTCGCGGGTAAAGGGCACGCCCTGGTCGATCAGCCACTGGATGGCCTCGCGGCTGTGCTCCACGGTGAAGCGCACAGCATCTTCGTTGCACAGGCCGCCGCCGGCATTGAGCGTGTCCTCGACATGGGATTGCACCGTATCGGTGTCGTCGAGAACGGCGGCTACGCCGCCCTGGGCCCAGAACGTCGAGCCATTGGAGAGGTCGCCCTTGCTCAGCACTGCGATGCGCAGGTGACGGGGAAGATTCAGTGCCAGGCTAAGGCCTGCGGCCCCGCTGCCGATAACCAGGACATCGTGTTGGAATTGTTGGGTCATGTCGGGACACTAGTAATCTGGAGGAGGTGAGCGGCACAATAGTCATGCGCAGATGGCATTGTGAAACTACTGTGAATCGTGACCGGCTGTCTTTATAACAGTCCCCGGGACCTGATTTCCAATGGCGCTTGCTGTGCATGGCAATCTTTGTGGAACTTTCCCGGAAGCGGGGGAATCCATAGAAGGCTGCCCGTACGCCACAAATGCCGCGGCGACGCGGGCGGCAGCTCTTTCTGAGCTGTCACCTGCGTATTCGAGACCAGATTATCGACGCAGCCGGCGATGTCCGCGCTGCGTTTTTCGTGCGAGCCGATCATGGGGCGCAGGAAACTTGCTTGGAGGGGAGAACTTTTGCTCAAAGCCCGAGTCTATGTTTGCAAGCCTGAACGATGGCTGTTGCAACGCTCCTTCGAGTTCACTGAGGAGTGTTCATGCTAACCCAGGAAGAGGATCAGCAGCTTGTCGAGCGCGTTCAGCGCGGTGACAGGCGAGCGTTCGATCTGTTGGTGCTGAAGTATCAGCACAAGATTCTCGGGTTGATCGTGCGATTCGTCCACGACACCCATGAGGCCCAGGATGTGGCACAGGAAGCCTTCATCAAGGCCTACCGTGCGCTAGGAAATTTCCGCGGTGACAGCGCGTTCTATACGTGGCTCTACCGCATTGCCATCAACACGGCAAAAAACTATCTGGTGTCCCGCGGTCGGCGGCCACCGGACAGCGATGTAAGTTCCGAGGATGCGGAATTTTACGACGGCGATCATGGCCTCAAGGATCTCGAGTCCCCAGAGCGCTCGTTGTTGCGGGATGAAATCGAAGGCACCGTCCATCGAACCATCCAGCAACTGCCTGAAGATCTGCGCACGGCCTTAACTTTGCGTGAATTTGATGGTCTGAGTTATGAGGACATTGCAAGCGTCATGCAATGTCCGGTGGGTACCGTGCGCTCTCGAATCTTCCGCGCTCGGGAGGCCATAGATAAAGCCCTGCAGCCTCTGTTGCAGGAAACCTGAGACAGCGGCGACAGCCAAGAGAGGAACCGCCATGAGTCGTGAAGCTTTGCAGGAATCGCTGTCCGCGGTAATGGATAACGAAGCGGACGAACTGGAACTGCGTCGGGTTTTGAACGCCGATGATTCCGAGACACGTGCCACCTGGTCGCGTTACCAGGTAGCCCGTGCAGCGATGCACAAGGAGCTGTTGCTGCCCAAGCTGGACATCGCTTCGGCGGTCTCGGCAGCCCTCGCCAACGAGGCCGTTCCGGCCAAGGTCAAGAGCGGTCCATGGCGTAGCCTGGGTCGTCTGGCGGTAGCCGCTTCGGTGACTGTTGCCGTGCTGGCGGGTGTGCGTATGTACAACCAGGATGAAATCACCGGTGTCGAGCTTGCCGCTCAGCAGCCGGTCCAGCAGAACCTCAGCGTTCCGCAAGTCCAAGGTCCAGCGGTACTGGCGGGCTATACCGAAGGCAGCGAGCAGACCACGGGTCCTATGGCCAATGGTGTGTTGCAGAATCAGGCCGGTTGGGATCAGCGTCTGCCGGGCTACCTGCGCCAGCATGCTCAAGAGTCCGCGCTCAAGGGTTCTGAAAGTGCGCTGCCTTACGCACGTGCTGCCAGCCTCGAAAACCGCTAAGTAAGGAGGATCATGCGCGCGCTACCTCTCATGCCGCTGCTGTTAGGCAGCTGCTTGGCGGTGCCGGCACTTGCAGCCAACTCGTCGCCCGAGGCGACGCAGTGGCTGAACAGGCTGGTCCAGGCTGAGCAAGCGCAGAGTTACCAGGGTTCTTTCGTCTACGAGCGTAACGGCAGCTTCTCAACCCACGATATATGGCATCGCGTCCAGGATGGCAAAGTCAGCGAGCGGCTGTTGCAGCTCGATGGCATTGCCCAGGAGGTCGTGCGCGTGGATGGCAAGCTTCGTTGCGTCAGTGGTCCTCTGGTCAGCGAGGTAGGCCCTGCACCTGATCCCGCGCCGCGCGTGCTTGATCCCCTCAAGCTGATGAGCTGGTATGACTTGAGCGTCACGGGCAAGTCGCGGGTCGCTGACCGCGATGCCGTGATCGTCACGCTCAGTCCGCGCGACCAGCATCGCTACGGGTTCGAACTGCACCTTGACAAGCGTACCGGCCTGCCATTGCGTTCGTTGATGCTCAACGACAAGGGGCAGCTGCTCGAGCGCTTCCAGATGACTCGCCTCGATACCCACGACCTGCCAAGCGATGCCGACCTTCGGGCCAGCGCCGCCTGCAAGCCGGTTGAACCGGTGTCCGTGCGCTCCACCGAATCGGTGGCGGGCTGGCGTTCCGACTGGTTACCCCCGGGCTTTGAGCTGATCAACAGCTCCGTGCGCCGGGATCCTGCGCGCAAGAGCACGGTGAGCAGCCTGATGTATGACGATGGTCTGGCACGCTTCTCGGTGTTCCTGGAACCTGTAGAAGACAATGCCGGGGCTGACACCCGTGCCCAGCTGGGCCCGACGGTTGCGGTATCACGCCACCTCAACACGCCCAAGGGCAAGGTCATGATTACCGTGGTCGGCGAGATTCCTCTTGGCACTGCCGAGCGCATCGCGTTGTCCATGCGCGCCCAGGATGCTCAAGCCCGTCAGTGACGGCCAGTTCTCCCTCGATTCGGTGCGGAGATGGCCCGGCTGAAATGAAATTAAAGCATTGTCATTTGCAAAATCCCTGGAAATTTTCTATAGGTCAGGCCTCACAGGTTCTGGCCTTTCATGCGTTTGCAGGGCCTTACTGCCAATTACGCTCGTTGTGACGGGAGCCGTATGTCAATACCACGCTTGAAATCCTATCTATCGTTGTGCGCCGCCGTGCTGATGCTCGGGCAGGTTGTCACCGCCCAGGCGCAGGAAGCCCTTCCGGACTTCACCACCCTGGTCGAGCAGGCCTCGCCTGCCGTGGTGAACATCAGTACCAAGCAGAAATTGCCCGATCGCCGCATGACCGGGCAGATGCCCGACCTCGAAGGCTTGCCGCCGATGTTCCGCGAATTCTTCGAGCGCAACATGCCGCAGCAGCCGCGCTCGCCCCGCGGCGACCGCCAGCGTGAGGCGCAGTCCCTGGGCTCGGGCTTCATCATCTCCAGCGATGGCTATGTGCTGACCAACAACCATGTGGTTGCCGACGCCGACGAGATCATCGTCCGTCTGTCCGATCGCAGCGAACTGCAGGCCAAGCTGGTCGGTACCGACCCGCGTACCGACGTGGCGCTGCTCAAGGTCGAGGGCAAGGACCTGCCTATCGTCAAGCTGGGCGACTCCGAGAAGCTCAAGGTCGGCGAATGGGTGCTGGCGATCGGCTCACCGTTCGGCTTCGACCATTCGGTGACCAAAGGCATTGTCAGTGCCAAGGGCCGTACATTGCCCAACGACACCTATGTGCCATTCATCCAGACCGACGTGGCTATCAACCCAGGCAACTCCGGTGGTCCGCTGTTCAACATGAACGGCGAGGTGGTAGGGATCAACTCGCAGATCTTCACGCGTTCCGGTGGCTTCATGGGTCTGTCCTTCGCGATTCCGATCGATGTCGCACTGGATGTCTCCAACCAGTTGAAGAAAGACGGCAAGGTCAGCCGCGGCTGGCTTGGTGTGGTAATCCAGGAGGTCAACAAAGACCTGGCCGAGTCCTTCGGCCTCGAAAAACCGGCCGGTGCCCTGGTGGCCCAGGTGCTGGAGGAAGGCCCTGCAGCCAAGGGTGGCCTGCAAGTGGGTGACGTGATCCTGAGCATGAACGGTCAGCCGATCGTCATGTCGGCCGATCTGCCACACCTGGTAGGCAGCCTCAAGGATGGCGACAAGGCCAAGCTCGATATCATCCGCAACGGCAAGCGCCAGAACCTGGATATCACCATCGGTGCACTGCCCGAGGAAGACCAGGAGATCGGCGTGGGTACCGATGGCGGTGCCGAGCGCAGCAGCAACCGTCTGGGCGTTTCGGTCTCCGACCTGACCGCCGAGCAGAAGAAGAGCCTGGAGTTGAAGGGCGGCGTGGTCATCAAGGAAGTCCAGGACGGTCCGGCGGCGCTGATCGGCCTGCGTCCAGGTGATGTCATCAGCCATCTGAACAACCAGGCGATTGCCTCGGCCAAGCAGTTCACCGAGATCGCCAAGGAGCTGCCGAAGAATCGTTCGGTGTCCATGCGCGTGCTGCGTCAGGGACGTGCAAGCTTCATTACCTTCAAGCTCGCTGAGTAAGCGACAGGCAAGGTAGGAAAAGGGCAGCGTAAGCTGCCCTTTTTTCATGCAAAACCGGCCTTTGACCTGCCACGTCGGCGATCTGCAGTGATCGGCCGTTACCGTAGTGAAAAGTGCGGTCCGTGAAACCAGCGGTGCAGCCGATCAGGAATTCCCCATAACCCTTCGGCTTAAGGTACAATTCCCGGCTATTTTTCGGCGGGCGTCCGGCTCGCAGCCTTTTCGAGTGTTGACCCGTGAGTGATTTGAGTCATATCCGCAATTTCTCCATCATCGCCCACATCGACCATGGCAAGTCGACGCTGGCCGACCGTTTCATCCAGATGTGCGGCGGTCTGTCGGCGCGCGAAATGGAAGCACAGGTCCTCGATTCCATGGACCTGGAGCGCGAGCGCGGTATCACCATCAAGGCCCACAGCGTCACGCTGCATTACAAGGCCCAGGACGGCAAGACCTACCAGCTGAACTTCATCGACACCCCAGGCCACGTCGACTTCACCTACGAAGTCAGCCGTTCCCTGGCTGCCTGTGAAGGCGCGTTGCTGGTGGTCGATGCCGGCCAGGGCGTCGAGGCCCAGTCGGTCGCCAACTGCTACACCGCCATCGAGCAGGGCCTCGAGGTCATGCCGGTGCTGAACAAGATGGACCTGCCCCAGGCCGATCCGGACCGCGTCAAGGACGAGATCGAAAAGATCATCGGCATCGATGCCACCGACGCCGTGGCCTGCAGTGCCAAGAGCGGCATGGGCGTGGACGAGGTGCTCGAGCGCCTGGTGCACACCATTCCCGCCCCAACGGGTGATATCGAGGCGCCGCTTCAGGCGCTGATCATCGACTCCTGGTTCGACAACTACCTGGGCGTGGTCTCGCTGGTGCGTGTGCGCCATGGCCGCGTCAAGAAGGGCGACAAGATCCTCGTCAAGTCCACCGGCAAGGTGCACCTGGTCGACAGCGTGGGCGTGTTCACCCCCAAGCACACCCAGACCGTCGACCTCAAGGCAGGCGAAGTCGGCTTCATCATCGCCAGCATCAAGGATATTCATGGTGCTCCCGTCGGTGACACCCTGACCCTGAGCTCGACCCCCGAGGTCGAGGTGCTGTCCGGCTTCAAGAAGATCCAGCCGCAGGTGTACGCAGGCCTGTTCCCGGTCAGCTCCGAGGATTTCGAAGATTTCCGCGACGCCCTGCAGAAGCTGACGCTCAACGACTCGTCGCTGCAGTACATGCCTGAAAGCTCCGACGCCCTGGGCTTCGGTTTCCGCTGTGGTTTCCTAGGCATGCTGCACATGGAGATCATCCAGGAGCGCCTGGAGCGCGAATACGACCTGGACCTGATCACCACCGCGCCGAGCGTGATCTTCGAGGTCAAGCTCAAGACCGGCGAAACCGTCTACGTCGACAACCCGTCGAGGCTGCCGGATGTCTCGGCGGTGGAGGACTTCCGCGAGCCGATCGTCTCGGCCAACATCCTCGTGCCTCAGGAGCACCTGGGCAACGTCATTACCCTGTGCATCGAGAAGCGTGGCGTCCAGCGCGACATGCAGTTCCTCGGCTCGCAGGTGCAGGTACGCTACGACCTGCCGATGAACGAGGTGGTGCTGGACTTCTTCGACCGCCTCAAGTCCACCAGCCGCGGCTACGCGTCGCTGGACTATCATTTCGACCGTTATCAGTCGGCCAACCTGGTCAAGCTCGATGTACTGATCAACGGCGACAAGGTCGATGCCCTGGCGCTGATCGTGCATCGTGACAACGCGCACTACAAAGGCCGTGCGTTGACCGAGAAGATGAAGGAGCTGATTCCTCGGCAGATGTTCGACGTGGCCATCCAGGCCGCCATCGGCGGACAGATCGTTGCGCGGACCACTGTCAAGGCACTCAGAAAGAACGTACTGGCTAAATGCTACGGTGGCGATGTGAGCCGTAAGCGCAAGCTGCTGGAGAAGCAGAAGGCCGGTAAGAAACGCATGAAGCAGGTTGGTAATGTGGAGATCCCGCAGGAAGCCTTCCTCGCCGTGCTCAGGTTGGATAGTTAGGTCCTATGTCGCTAAATTTCCCGCTGTTGCTAGTTATCGCCGTCGCTGTCTGTGGCTTGTTGGCACTGATCGATCTGCTGTTCCTGGCTCCGCGCCGGCGCACGGCAATCGCCAACTACCAGGGCAGCGTCACGCAGCCCGAAGGGGCCGTGGTCGAGCGCCTGAACAAGGAGCCGTTGCTCGTCGAGTACGGCAAGTCGTTCTTCCCGGTGCTGTTCATCGTGCTGGTGCTGCGTTCGTTCCTGGTCGAGCCGTTCCAGATCCCGTCGGGATCGATGAAACCGACCCTGGAAGTGGGCGATTTCATCCTGGTGAACAAGTTCTCGTACGGTATCCGCCTGCCGGTGATCGACAAGAAGATCATCGAGGTGGGTGACCCGCAGCGCGGGGATGTCATGGTGTTCCGCTATCCAAGCGATCCCAACGTCAACTACATCAAGCGGGTGGTCGGCCTGCCGGGCGACCGGATCAGCTACACCAACGACAAGCGTCTGCTGGTCAATGGCGAGTCGATTGCCGAGCAACTGCTGGGCGCCGAGCCGGGCACCCTGGGCAGCGCGCAGCTCTACAAGGAAAAACTCGGTGCCACCGAGCACCTGATCCGCAAGGAAATGAGCCGTTACCGCATGCCGCCGGACCAGCAATGGACCGTGCCGGCAGGCCATTACTTCATGATGGGTGACAACCGCGACAACTCCAATGACAGCCGCTTCTGGGATGATCCGAACATTCCCAAGGAGCTGCATGGCATGGTCCCGGACCGCAATATCGTCGGCAAGGCGTTTGCGGTATGGATGAGCTGGCCGGAGCCCAAGCTCAGCCATTTCCCGAACCTCTCGCGGGTCGGTCTGATCCAGTGATACCCAGCGGCGCCGTCTGCCAGACGGCGCCGAATGCATTTCTGACATAGGCTGTGTATTCAGGGGGTGCGAGTGATCGCGCCCCTTTTCCGCCCATGCAGCACAGCCAAACCGTCTTTCAGGATTTTGTTTTGAATACAGCGTTGATTTCGATGGCAGCTCCTTCCGGGGCGCCGTGCCGACTGGCCAAGCGTGACAAGCGGGTGGGGGCACTGTGAGCGATTCCCTGAGCCGCCTCGAGCGCAAGCTCGGCTACACCTTCAAGAACCAGGACATGATGCTGCTGGCCTTGACCCACCGCAGCTACGCCAGCCGCAACAACGAGCGCCTGGAATTCCTGGGCGATGCGATCCTCAACTTCGTGGTCGGCGAGGCGCTGTTCGAGCGCTTTCCGCAGGCCCGCGAAGGCCAGCTGTCTCGCCTGCGTGCCCGCCTGGTCAAGGGCGAGACGCTGGCCGTGCTGGCCCGCGGCTTCGACCTGGGCGAGTACCTGCGCCTGGGCTCCGGCGAGCTGAAGAGCGGGGGGTTCCGTCGTGAGTCGATTCTGGCCGACGCCCTTGAAGCGCTGATCGGTGCCATCTACCAGGACGCCGACATGCAGACTGCGCGCGAGCGCATTCTCGACTGGCTGGCCGGCGAGTTCCAGAGCCTGACCCTGGTCGACACCAACAAAGACCCCAAGACCCGCTTGCAGGAGTTCCTGCAGTCGCGCGCCTGTGAGCTGCCGCGTTACGACGTGGTGGACATCCAGGGCGAACCCCATTGCCGGACCTTCTTCGTCGAGTGCGAAGTGACCCTGCTGAACAAGAAAAGCCGCGGCCAAGGCGTTAGCCGGCGTATCGCCGAGCAAGTCGCCGCTGCTGCTGCATTGATCGCCCTGGGCGTGGAGAATGGCAATGACTGAGAATAATCCGACCCGCTGCGGCTATGTCGCCATCGTTGGCCGTCCGAACGTGGGCAAGTCGACCCTGCTCAACCATATCCTTGGCCAGAAGCTCGCGATCACCTCTCGCAAGCCGCAGACCACGCGTCACAACATGCTCGGCATCAAGACCGAGGGCGATGTCCAGGCGATCTACGTTGACACCCCTGGCATGCACAAGGGCAACGAAAAGGCCCTGAACCGCTACATGAACCGCACCGCATCGGCCGCCCTCAAGGACGTCGACGTGGTTATCTTCGTGGTCGACCGTACCCGCTGGACCGACGAGGACCAACTGGTGCTCGAGCGCGTGCAGTACGTGCAGGGCCCGGTGATCCTGGCGGTCAACAAGACCGACCGTGTCGAGGAAAAGGCCGAGCTGATCCCGCACCTCAAGTGGCTGCAAGAGCAATTGCCGAACGCCGAGATCGTGCCGGTCTCCGCCCAGCAGGGGCACAACCTTGAAGCACTCGAAGGCCTGATCGCCAAGCACCTGCCGGAAAATGATCATTTCTTCCCCGAAGACCAGATCACCGACCGCAGCAGTCGCTTCCTGGCGGCCGAACTGGTTCGCGAGAAGATCATGCGCCAGCTCGGCGCCGAGCTTCCGTACCAGATCACCGTCGAGATCGAAGAGTTCAAGCAGCAAGGTGCAGTGCTGCACATCCATGCCCTGATCCTGGTCGAGCGGGATGGCCAGAAGAAGATCATCATTGGCGACAAGGGCGAGCGCATCAAGCGCATCGGCTCCGAGGCGCGCAAGGACATGGAGCTGCTGTTCGACGCCAAGGTGATGCTCAACCTCTGGGTCAAGGTCAAGGGCGGCTGGTCCGATGACGAGCGCGCCCTGCGTTCGCTGGGCTACGGCGACCTGTAACCCCCCTCGGCGGCCCGCCCTTGCGCGGGCCGCTTCTGTCTCCAGGCGATCCCCATGGAACAACCCGTCGGCCAGCCTGCTTACGTGCTGCACAGCCGCGCCTACCGCGAGACCAGTGCCTTGGTGGACTTCTTCACGCCGCAAGGCCGTGTGCGCGCCGTGTTGCGCCGCGCGCGGGGCAAGGGCGGCAGCCTGGTGCGGCCGTTCATGCCGCTGGAAGTCGAACTGCGAGGGCGCGGTGAGCTGAAGAACGTCGGGCGCCTGGACACGGTCGGCATTGCCGCATGGCTCGTGGGTGATGCGCTGTTCAGCGGGCTGTACCTCAATGAGCTGTTGATGCGCCTGTTGCAGGCAGAAGACCCGCATCCGGCGCTGTTCGAACACTACGCGCTGACCTTGCAGGCCCTGGCGGCCGGCCGCCCCCTCGAACCGCTGCTGCGGGCCTTCGAATGGCGATTGCTGGAAAACCTGGGCTATGCCTTCGCGCTGGATCATGACGTCAACGGTGAAACGGTAGTCGCCGACGGCCTGTACCGCCTGCGGGTCGATGCCGGGCTTGAGCGGGTCAACCTGGGTCAGCCAGGACTGTTCAACGGCGCGGAGCTGTTGGCGCTCGCCGAGGCGGACTGGGAAGCGCCGGGTGCGCTGGGCGCGGCCAAGCGCCTGATGCGCCAGGCGCTGGCCGTGCACCTGGGTGGCAAGCCGCTGGTCAGCCGGGAACTGTTTCGCAAGCGCTGAGCACGACGTATGCTGTGGGGCTCAATCTTCAGGAGTGCCCCTTCCGTGACTCACAGCAACCGCATGCTTCTCGGCGTCAACATCGACCACGTGGCGACCCTGCGCCAGGCTCGGGGCACGCGCTATCCCGATCCGGTCAAGGCTGCCCTCGATGCCGAGGAAGCGGGTGCCGACGGCATTACCGTGCACCTGCGTGAAGACCGCCGCCACATCCAGGAGCGCGATGTGCTGCTGCTCAAGGACGTGCTGCAGACCCGCATGAACTTCGAAATGGGCGTCACCGAAGAAATGATCGCCTTCGCCGAGCACATTCGCCCGGCGCATATCTGTCTGGTGCCCGAGACCCGTCAGGAGCTGACCACCGAAGGTGGGCTGGACGTGGCAGGCCAGGAGGCACGGATCAAGGCGGCAGTCGAGCGGCTGTTGCGCACGGGCGCCGAGGTGTCGCTGTTCATCGACGCCGATGAACGCCAGATCGAAGCCTCGCGGCGCGTGGGTGCGCCGGCCATCGAACTGCACACTGGCCGTTATGCCGATGCACACACCCCGGCCGAAGTGGCCGAGGAGCTCAAGCGTATCGTCGACGGCGTCGCCTTTGGCGTAGGGCAGGGGTTGATCGTCAATGCCGGGCACGGGTTGCATTATCACAACGTCGATGCGATCGCGGCGATCAAGGGGATCAACGAACTGAACATCGGGCATGCGTTGGTTGCGCATGCGCTGTTCGTTGGTTTCAAGGCCGCCGTGGCGGAGATGAAGGCATTGATCCTGGCGGCCAGCACTCGCTGACACAGCAGGTCCAAGGCCGGCGGTTACTTCCGTGCGACGATCGTCGCACGGCGCGGCGCCGGCAATCCCTCGATGGTGCGGCTGTGGTCCGCAGGATCGAGAAAATCTCCCAGCGACTGGTAGCGCATCCACTCCGTACTGCGCTGCTCCTCCACAGTCGTCACACTGACATCCACGCACCGCACATCGCTGAACCCGGCACGCCGTACCCAGCGCTCCAGCGCCGGAACCGAAGGCAGGAACCAGACGTTGCGCATCTGCGCGTAGCGATCCTCGGGCACCAGCACCTGGTGCTCGTCACCTTCGACCACCAGCGTCTCCAGCACCAGCTCGCCACCCTTGACCAGGCAGTCCTTGAGCGCCAGCAGATGCTCGATCGGCGAACGCCGATGATAGAACACGCCCATGGAAAACACGGTGTCGAAGCCTTCGAGGCTGGCTGGCAGCTCTTCCAGCGCAAAGGGCAGGTGCCAGGCCGGCAGCTCAGGCAGGTAGCGCTGCACTGCCTGGAACTGGCAGAAGAACAGCCAGTTCGGGTCGACGCCCACCACCATGTCCGCACCGGCGCCCAGCATGCGCCACTGGTAGTAGCCATTGCCGCAGCCAACGTCGAGGACGCGCTTGCCTGCGAGGTCCAGGTGAGGGGCCACCCGTGACCATTTCCAGTCCGAATGCCATTCGGTGTCGACGTGTACGCCGAACAGGTCGAATGGTCCCTTGCGCCACGGCGAGAGGCCCATCAGGGCATTGCGCATCTGCACGCGGGTGGCGTCATCGCAAGCGCAGTCAAGGCTCAGGCCATGGACCAGGTCGATCTCGGTGGGCTGCAAAGCGGGCAATGCGTCGAGCGCGCTTTGCCAGCGCTCGAGGTCGCCATGGCCTTTTTCCAGCTTGGCATCGAGTTGGGCTTGCAAGCCTTGCGACCAGGCAGCCAGGGGGGTGCCCGCCAGACGGCGGACCAGGGAAGACAGATCGATCATGGCAGGGCTATCAGAGAGGCGAAGTTAAGGCATTGGAACCACGGCACAACCTTGGAAAAACCGGCGGCGTGCAGGCGTTGGCGATGGGTTTCGAGCGTATCGGGTTTCATCACGTTCTCGATGGCGCTGCGCTTCTGGGCAATTTCCAGTTCGCTGTAGCCGTTGGCGCGCTTGAAGCCCAGGTGCAGCTCGGTGAGCAGCGCCTGTTGCGTTTCATCGTCGAAGCACAGTTTCTCGGAGAGGATCAGTGCGCCGCCCGGCAACAAGGCCTGGTGGATGCGGGCAAGCAATCCCTCACGCTCTTCGGGGGCGATGAACTGCAAGGTGAAATTCATCGCCACGACCGAGGCAGGTTCGAAGGGCAGGGCAAGGATGTCGGCCTCGACCACCTGCACCGGCAGCAGCTCCTGGAACATCGAGTCCTGCGCGGTGAGGTATTGGCGGCAGCGCTCGACCATGGCGGCGGAGTTGTCCACGGCAATGACGTGACAGCCATCGCTGCGCACATGGCGGCGCAGCGATTGGGTGACCGCGCCCAGGGAGCTTCCCAGGTCGTACAGCGCGGTGTTCGGCTGGGCGAACCGCGCAGCCAGCACGCCGAGGTTCTCGACGATGGTCGGGTAGCCCGGCACCGAGCGCTTGATCATGTCCGGGAACACCCGGACCACGTCCTCGTTGAAGGCGAAGTCGGGCACCTGGTCCAAGGGCTGGGCGAATAGGCGGTCGGGCTCTTTGCTCACGGGTATTCCAGAAGACGGCGATGGAAAAGGGCGGCATTTTAGCCAAACCGCGCCGTCGCTGCATGATCCGCTGACCAGCGCGGGCTGTTTATTTCACGCTGATGGCGCAATCGAAGGTCTGCACGGGCAGTACTTCCGGCGCCCAAGGCTGCTGGTACACCAGGATCAGGTGGCTCTCGCCAGCCTGTTGCGCCTGGAAACGCCAGGTGGATTGCCCGGCGCTGCCAACGATACCGGCATCCTCTGGATGGCTGTAGACCTCCGGGCCCAGGCTGCGCAGGGTGCTCGACGCCGGGTTCTGCAGCAGCCAGCGATAGCCCGTGCTGGGGTTACTAGGCAGGGTCAGCGTCAGCGTCTGGCCGGTGCGCAGGCTTGTGGGGCAGTCGGACTGGCCGTCCAGGTCGATATTGTGCGCGGGTTGCTGGGCGCAGGCGGTCAGCAGGGCAAGGCTCAAGGGAACGAGCAGACGGGCAGCGGTCATGTTGGCTCCGGAAGTCACGAAGGAGTGGAGCATAACCGATGGTCCCCTGTCGCGGGCAAGCCCGCGATGGGACCGCACCCTCTTTCAGAACAACACTTTCGCCACATCACTGAACCGCTTGGCGAAATGCACCGTCAGCCCTTCCTTCAGGTAATCCGGCAACTCTTCGAAGTCACCCCGGTTCGCCTCCGGCAAAATCAGCTCGAAGATCTTCTGCCGCTTGGCCGCGATCACCTTCTCCCGCACCCCACCGATCGGCAGCACCTGGCCGGTCAGGGTCAGCTCGCCGGTCATGGCCACGCCTTTCTTCGGCACCTGGTCCCGGGCCAGCGACAGCAGTGCACTGGCCATGGTCACGCCGGCACTCGGTCCATCCTTGGGCGTCGCGCCTTCAGGCACATGCAGGTGAATGAAGGCTTCGTTGAAGAACCCGGGGTCTCCTCCATACTGCTGGAGGTTGGCGCTGACATAGCTGTAGGCGATTTCGGCGGATTCCTTCATCACGTCCCCCAGCTTGCCGGTGAGCTTGAGGCCGCGGGTCAGGTTGTGGATTCGAGTCGCTTCGATCGGTAGCGTCGCGCCGCCCATGCTGGTCCAGGCAAGCCCGGTAATGATGCCCTTGCCCGCCAGCACCTGTTCGCTGCGGAACACCGGGATGCCCAGCGCGGATTCCAGGTCCTTGGGGGCGATCTTCAACTGTGCCTGCGGATCCTCGAGGAGCTTGATCACAGCCTTGCGGATCAGTTTGCCCAGCTGCTTCTCCAGCTGGCGCACGCCGGCCTCGCGGGCATAGCCTTCGATTACCAGGCGAAGTGCGCTGTCGGTGATGCTCAGGCTGGTCTTGGACACCCCGGCTTTTTTCAGTTGTTTGGGCCACAGGTGACGCTTTGCGATCGCCAGCTTCTCTTCGGTGATATAGCCCGACAGGCGTATCACTTCCATACGGTCGAGCAGCGGCCCCGGGATGGAGTCCAGCGTGTTCGCCGTGCAGACGAACAGCACCTTGGACAGGTCCAGTCGCAGGTCGAGGTAGTGATCGAGGAAGTCGACATTCTGCTCGGGGTCGAGGGTTTCGAGCAGCGCCGAGGCCGGATCGCCCTGGTAGCTCTGGCCCATCTTGTCGATCTCGTCGAGCATGATCACCGGGTTCATCACCTCGACGTCCTTGAGCGCCTGCACCAGCTTGCCTGGCTGGGCGCCGATGTAGGTCCGGCGGTGACCCTTGATTTCAGCCTCGTCGCGCATGCCGCCGACGCTGAAGCGGTAGAACGGGCGGCCCAGGGACTCGGCGATTGATTTTCCGACACTGGTCTTGCCGACACCAGGCGGGCCGACCAGCAGGACGATCGAGCCACTGATCTCGCCCTTCCAGGCACCGACAGCGAGAAACTCCAGGATCCGTTCCTTGATATCGACGAGCCCGGCGTGGTGCTGGTCGAGCACCTTGCGCGCGTGCTTCAGATTGAGCTTGTCCTCGCCATACACGCCCCAGGGCAGGGCGCAGGCCCATTCCAGGTAGTTGCGCGTGACGGCATATTCTGGCGAGCCGGTCTCCAGAATCGCCAGTTTGCCCATCTCTTCCTGAATGCGTTTCTGCGCGGCAGCCGGCAGAGTCTTGCCTTGCAGGCGTTGCTCGAACTGCTCGAGATCGGCGCTGCGGTCATCCTTGGTCAGCCCCAGCTCCTGCTGGATCACCTTGAGCTGTTCCTTGAGGAAAAACTCGCGCTGGTGCTCGCCGATCTGGCGGTTTACCTCGGCCGAGATCTCGTTTTGCAGGCGCGCGACCTCGACCTCCTTGCGCAGCATCGGCAGGACTTTTTCCATGCGCTTGAGCATGGGCACACAATCGAGCACCTCTTGCAGCTGGTTGCCAGTGGCCGAGGTCAACGCGGCGGCAAAGTCGGTAAGCGGGGAGGGATCATTGGGGCTGAAGCGGTTGAGATAGTTTTTCAGCTCTTCGCTGTACAGCGGATTGAGAGGCAGCAGCTCCTTGATCGCGTTGATCAGGGCCATGCCGTAGGCCTTGACCTCGTCGGTGGGGGCAGGGGGCTGGCGTGGGTATTCGACCTCCACAAGATAGGGCGGCCGGTGGTGTTTGAGCCAGGTGCGGATGCGCACGCGGGTCAGGCCCTGGGCGACGAACTGCAGCTTGCCGTTCTCGCGGCTGGCGTGGTGCACCTTGACCAGCGTGCCGTACAGCGGCAGGGCGGAGGTGTCGAAATGTCGATGGTCTTCGGGCGGCGTGTCCATGAAGAACAGGGCCAAGGCCTGTTGCGGGTCCTTGGCCACCAGGTCGAGAGTCTCGGCCCATGGTTCTTCGTTGACCATTACCGGCAGCACCTGCGCGGGGAAGAACGGCCGGTTATGGATCGGAATCACATAGACCTTGTCCGGCAGTTGCTGGCCCGGCAAGGCCAGGTGATGACCGGGCACGTCCTGGGCTTCGAGGTGTTCGACTTCCGGGTGTTGGTCGGGATAATCCGCAGGATCCTGCTGGTCGCTCATGGGGCACCTAGGCAAATGACTATGGTGCTTAGATGGGGCAACAGCGAGCAGGTTTCAATGGCGATGCCCGCCACGCGCTTTTGTAGGAGCGGGAGCAGTCACCGTGCGCTGGCACCGACGTGAACGGTGCCAGCGGGTGGCCTTATTCCGCCAGTTTGTAGGCGATGATGTAGTCGCCCATCCGGGTACCCAGCGAGCCGTGGCCGCCAGCAGTGACCAGCACGTACTGCTTGCCATCCTTGCCGGTGTAGGTCATCGGCGTGGCCTGGCCGCCAGCGGGCAGGCGCGACTTCCACAGCTCCTTGCCGTTGTTGGTGTCGTAGGCACGCAGGTACTGGTCGAGGGTGCCGCTCAGGAAGCCCACGCCACCTGCGGTGACAATCGAACCGCCCATGCTCGGCACGCCCACTGGCAGGCCGATCGGCACCGGAGTGCTGTCGCGGGTGGTGCCGTTCTTGTGCTTCCACACCACTTTGTTGGTGAACAGATCGATCGCTGCGACGTAACCCCAGGCCGGAGCCTGGCATGGCACGCCCAGCGGCGACATGAACGGGTGCATGGTCACGGCATACGGGGCGCCGGCGTTCGGCTGCACGCCGCTGGTCTCGCTTTCACGCTTGCTGCCCGCGGCAACCTGCTCACGTGGCACCATCTTCGAGACGAAGGCCAGGTAGTTGGGCGAGGTGAACAGCAGTTGGCGGACCGGGTCGACCGAGACACTGCCCCAGTTGAACACACCCACGTTGCCCGGGTAGATCAGGCTGCCCTGCTCGGACGGTGGGGTGTACTGGCCTTCGTAGCGCAGCTCGCGGAACTGGATCCGACACAGCATCTGGTCGAACGGCGTGGCGCCCCACATGGCCTGTTCGGTCAGGTCCGGGCCAAGCAGGTTTAGGTCGGAACGCGCCTGGCTCGGGGCGGTGTGGTCGCCCTTTACCGCACCTTGCGGGGTCGGGATCTCGCGGATCGGCACGATCGGGGTACCGTCGCGACGGTCGAGCACATACAGGCTGCCCTGCTTGGTCGGGGCGATCAGCGCAGGCTTGATGCCATCTTCGGTCTTCAGGTGAACCAGGGTCGGCTGGCTCCCGACGTCCATGTCCCACAGGTCATGATGGGTGAACTGGTAGTTCCAGCGCACCTTGCCGGTGGCGAGGTCGAGTGCGACGATGCCGGCGCTGAACTTCTCGGCGCCAGGAGTACGGTCGGCGCCCCACTGGTCGGGGGTCTGGTTGCCCAGAGGCAGGTAGACCATCCCCAGGTCTTCATCGACGCTGGCCAGCGACCACATGTTGGCCGAGTTGCGGCTGTAGGTCTTGCCCGGGGCGAGCGGGGCGGTCTCGTCCGGATTGTTGCTGTCCCAGTTCCACACGAGGTGGCCGTCGTGCACGTCATAGGCGCGGATCACGCCGGACGGCTCGTCGATCGACTCGTTGTCGGTCACATGACCACCGATGATCACCAGGTCGCGGGTGATCGCTGCAGGCGAGGTGGAGTAGTAGCCGCCTGCGGTGAACGGGCCGATACCGGTAGTGAGGTCGATCACGCCCTGGTTGGCGAAGCCTTCGCATACCTTGCCGTTGTCGGCGTTGAGCACGATCAGGCGGGCATCGGCGGTCGGCAGGTACAGGCGGCGCGGACAGCTCTGGGCGACAGCCTGACCGGCCTGGGAGATCTTCGGCGCGGGACTGCCGTCACTGCTGACGTAGTTGTTCTCGTCATAGTACGAGACCCCACGGCAGGTCATGTGGGCAAAGCCCTTGAAGCCGACAGGGCTCTTGATCTGCGGGTCGAAGCGCCAGATTTCCTCGCCGGTGTCCGGGTTCAACGCCAGCACCTTGCTGTGGGCGGTGCAGGCATAGAGCATGCCGTTGACCTTGAGCGGAGTGTTCTGGTTGGTCAGCTCGATGGGGTCGTTGTCGGTTGGCATGTCGCCGGTGCGGATGCGCCAGGCCTCTTCAAGGCGATAGGCGTTCTGCGGAGTTATCTGTCGCAGCGGCGAATAACGGTCGCCGTGCTCGGTACGGCCATAGGCCTGCCACTCGCCATCGGGCATCGAGGGCGCGGCGCTGGCCATCTCGCTGCTGTCGCGGCCCAGTTCGCCCTGAATCTCGCCAGGGGAGGTGAACTGGCTGGCGATAGCGGTTGCGCCGGACATCACCACGCCGAGGCCCAGCAGGCCAAGGTTGGCGCGCTGTGACGGACCAATCAGCGAACGGGTAGCCCAGGGCAGCAGCAAGACCACGCCGATGGCAAACCACATTGCCAGGCGCGGCACCAGCTGCCACCAGTCCAGGCCCACTTCCCACAGTGCCCAGACGGTGCTTGCAATCAGCACCAGGCCGTACAGGCCCAGGCCGATGCGGCGCTGGGCCAGCAGGAGAACGCCGGACACGGCGAAGCCGATACCGGCGATCAGGTAGTAAAGCGAACCGCCAAGCTGGCTCAACTTGATGCCGCCGGCCAGCAACGCCAGCCCCATCAGCAACAGCAGCGCGCCGATCAGGCGCGGCAGCCAGCGGGTTCCAGTCTTGGCACCTTCAGTGCTCATCGTAGGGTCTCCGTAGGGTCTTGAATGTGGGTTAGAAAGTACTTTGGATCTTGAGCCCGCCGATCAGCGCATCATCGACCTGCGATACCCCGCCCGGATGGCGGATGTACTGCAGGTTCGGGCGCACGGTGAGCCAGTCGGCCAGATGGATCCCGTAGTACAGCTCTGCGCTGTACTCGGTGTCCTGGACTGGCAGGAAAGCGAGGTTGTCGTAGTCGGCAACGCCGGAGGCCTGGTTGGCCAGGCGGGCGTTCTTGCGGTAGCCAGGGTTGACGTGCACGCGGGCGAGGGCGAAACCGATGTCGTCCTTGACCCGGGCATCGAAGAGCCCCTTGTACACCACACCTGCCTGAACATAGTTGTCGATGGCATTGGTCTTCTTGTCGTGCAACGTGGCATTGGCGAACAGGCTCAGGCCGCGCGAATCGTCTGATGCCTGGGACGTCACCTGCTGCTGTACACCCAGCCAGAAACCGTGTTTGCTGGAACTGCTGCGGTACGCCTGGCCGCTGAGCGCAGCCGGTTGACCGTTGTTGTCCTTGTAAACATCTTGTGCCTTGGCATTACTGTAGTAGTACCCGGCGCGATATTCCCCCTTCAGACCAAAGACCCGCGGGCTCCACACCAGTTCGATCGGCATGAGCGCCCCTTGGGTCCCGCTGGTGCTGAGCTTGAAGCCATTGCCCGATTCCAGGTTCGAAGGGTTCTGCTCGTAGATGCCGATCTGGGCATAGAGATCGTCGTGCAGGTTATATCTGACACGCAGCGCCCACTGGCTGACCGGCCAGTTGTACCAGATGCCGCCAACCCAGTTGCCGACCTGCGAGCCGCAGAAGGCCAGGTTCTGGAAGTCGCACGGGAAGCTGTTGAAATCCTCACCCTCGCCGAAGCGACCGAATTTCACGTCCAGCGCACCGTCGAAGTATTTCTGCTTGACCCACAGCTGCGTCAGCCGCCAGGTCTGACCGCGGCCCCAGACTTCCTGGGCCGAGGTAAAGCCACCGACACGCGGGTCGTTGATGCGGTCGTTGCTGATGTTGGCGCCATGGCGCTCGGTGACGGTCAGCTGGAACTCGGCGTCATGCCAGCCGAGTATCTTCTCCAGGTCCAGATGACTGCCAAAGGTGAACTGGTCGCTGTAGCGCGCGGTGCGGTCATGGTCGTAGCCGCCATGCAGGTTGCTGCCCATCTCGCCGGTGTAGCCCAGGGTGAAGTCGTAGCCCTGCTCGAGCAATTCGCTGCGGGTGCCGCCCCAGTCACCGAGCATCCACGGCGAGTCGCTGGCGAACAGCTCGGCAGCCTGGGCGGTGGACAAGGACGTGCAGAGCGCGGCGCAGGCAAGCGCCGGGACGTGGAGATGGGATAATCGGTGCATGAGATAGCGCTATCTTCTGGTGATCGGAAAAACGGCAGCGCATTGAAGAACAACGCTCTTCAATGGAGATGTCGAGAAGGGGAGCTGGCTGAAATGGTTCAGCAGGCGGCGGCAGGATATCGTTGATAACCAAAGAAAAAAAGACAATTTGTCGCAGGGGATCGTTGCGAGATCGGTAACAATCCACTGGGTATGCAAATGGGCAGGCCGATCTGGTGTAACCTGCCGCTCTTTATCGCGGGAGTACCACCCATGAGCACCGGTCAACACAATGCGCTGCATGGCGTGACCCTGGAGCAGGTCCTTACTGCGCTGGTGGCCCACTACCAGTGGCAGGGCCTGGCCGAGCGCATCGATATCCGCTGTTTCAAGAGCGACCCCAGCATCAAGTCGAGCCTGACCTTCCTGCGCAAGACGCCGTGGGCCCGGGAAAAGGTCGAGCAGTTGTATGTGAAACTGCAGCGGTCTGGCTGAGTGCCTCGCCATCCCTGGCTGACCCTGGCCGCAGTGCTGGGCTGGGGCGGGCTTGCCGTGCAGCTGTACCTGGTGCTGCTGGTGCGCTGGCAGGAGCAGGCCAGCCTGGTCGGCGGGCTGGTCAACCTGTTCAGTTATTTCACGGTATTGAGCAACACGCTGGTCGCCACGGTGCTGAGCTACGCGGCGTTCGGGCACAAGGGGCGCGCACGGCAATGGTTTTTATCACCACCGGTCAGTTCGGCGATCGCAACCAGCATCGTCCTGGTGGCGCTGGCCTATAGCCTGCTGCTGCGTCATCTCTGGCATCCCGAGGGCTGGCAGCGGCTGGCGGACGAACTGCTGCACGATGTGATGCCGGTGCTGTTCGTCGTGTACTGGTGGCGCTGCGTCCCGAAGGGCAGCCTGCGCCTGTGGCATGTGCTGGCCTGGGCATTGTATCCGGCGGGGTATTTTACCTTTGCGCTCTGGCGTGGGCATGTGATCGGGGTTTACCCATATCCCTTCATCGACGTAGCCGAGCTCGGTTATGGGCAGGCCGTGCTCAATGCGTCCGGCGTGCTGGCTGGGTTCTGGGCCATCGGCCTGCTGTTGCTGGCTCTGGACCACTGGCAGGGCCGCCGGCAGGCACTGGCCCAGGCGCGGCCCTGAGGGTTTCACTCGTCGTCTTCACTGCTGTCCAGGCGCCAGTAAGCGGCAGCCTTCAGTGTGTCCTCGCTGGCGCCCTTGCTCAGGAGCAAAGCCTTGGCCTGGCGGGTCAGGCTCTTTTCCAGTGCGACCCAGCTGTACAGTTTGCCTTCTGGTAACGCCAGGTCCTGGAGCACCGCCAACATGGCTTGGCGGTGACGCTGAACCCAGATCACTTCGACGTTCGCATGGCTTTCGAGCGGCTGGCGCTCCTGCTCGTCCTCGATCTCGATCACCGCCAGGACCGTGCGGCCTGCGGGCAGTTCTTCCAGGCGTCGGGCGATGGCGGGGATGGCGGTCTCGTCGCCGATCAGCAGGTAGCTGTCGAAGATGTCCGGTACCACCAGCGAGGCGCGCGGCCCGGCGATGTCAAGAGTCTGTCCTGGCGCGGCCTGTTCGGCCCAGGTCGAGGCAGGACCATCACCGTGCAGGACGAAATCGATGTCCAGCTCGCCGGCCGCCAGGTCGATGCGGCGCGGGGTGTATTCGCGCATGGTCGGGCGGGTGCCGCCGTCGCGGCCCAGATTGCGTTGGTCGATCGCCTGCTGTTCTTCCGGCGTGCAGCCAAACAGCAGCTTGATGTGATCGTCGCTGCCCAGGCTGGTGAAACCTGCGAGCTCGGGCCCGCCGAGGGTAATGCGGCGCATGCGCGGGGTGAGTTCGGTGACGCGCAGCACGTCCAGACGGCGCTGCTTGATCTCGTGGCTGACACGGTGGATGGCGGGGGCGTTGTCGGTCATTGATCGTTCTCCTGAGCGGTTGGGCCGGGGCGGGCAGCGATGGCCTTGGCCGTCTCGTTGAGCAGGTCGCGGACCCGGTCGATTTCCTCGCGGCTCCAGCGGCCGCTATGCATGTGCAGGGCATGGCGCAGGTTGCCCACTGCCTCATGGATCTCGGGCGGACGGTCATGACCGCGCAGGGCTCGCTTGCTGACTTCGATACGCATGCGTACGCCGTCCAGCGCGATGGCCTGGTCGCTCAAGGACTGCTGGCCTGCCGCGGTGATGACGTACAAGCGCTTGCTGCCCTGGGCCTGGCCGCTGATCAGCTCGGCTTCTTCAAGAAAATTCAGGGTTGGATAGATCACGCCGGGGCTTGGGCTGTAGTTGCCGTCGAACAGACCCTCGATCTGGCGGATCAGGTCATAGCCATGCCCGGGTTGCTCGGCAAGCATGGCCAGCAGCAGCAGTTTCAGGTCGCCGGGTGCAAATACGCGGGGGCCGCGTTCGCCACGCCCGACGCGGCGTTCGACCGCGTCATGACGCTCGCGGTGGGGGGGAGGATGGTCACGCATGATGGAGCTCCGTCTGTTTCGATATATCGCAAGATATTACTCAAGATATATCTTAAGACAAGCGCTGAAATATCGATGGTCATGATCGAACCCGTCGATAGGACGGGCTCAGTCAGTGCGCGGCCACCTGCGCCGCCGTGCACTGGGTCGCACTGCCGGGCTCCAGATAAGGCATCAGGATCGGCGCCATGCCTTTGAGCACCTGTACCGGCAAGGCCGAGGTGAATTTGAACGTCTCGGCCGCGCGTCCAGGGACAAAGGCCGTGAGCGTGCCGAAGTGATTGTCACCCAGGAAAAACACGAAGGTCGCGGTGCGGTTCAGCGAGCGTGAGCCGATCAGACGGCCACCGGCGCCGAAGCTCTCGATGCGGTTGTCCCCCGTGCCGGTCTTGCCGCCCATGACCAGCGAGGTGCCGTCCTGCAGCTTGAAGCTGCCAGAGACACGCCGCGCCGTACCGGCATCGACCACCTGGGACAGGGCGCCACGCAGTGCTTGAGCCACTTCGACCGGAAGGATGCGCTGGCCCCTGTCCGGGTCGCTGGCAAGCCGGGTCTCATAGGGCGTATCCGCGGCGAAATGCAGGGTATCGATACGCAGGGTAGGCAGGCGCACGCCGTCGTTCTGGATGATGCCGACCAACTCCGACAAGGCGGCAGGCCGGTCTCCCGAGCTGCCAATCGCCGTTGCCAGCGACGGCACCAGATGATCGAAGGGATAGCCCACACGCTTCCAGCGCTGGTGGATATCCAGAAACGCCTCGATCTCCACCATGGTCCGCACGCGGCTGTCACGCGCGCCCTTGTGCCGGCTCTTGAACAGCCAGCCATACACTTCCTGACGCTGGAAGTAGCTGGCGTTGACCGCGTCCTTGAGCTGGGCGCTGGGGTTCTTCAGCAGGTAGCCGAGCAGCCAGAGGTCCAGCGGATGGACCTTGGCGACATAGCCCTGGTCAGGCAGATCGTACTTGCCGGGGCCATAGCTGCCGTACATTTCCACCAGGCGGGTGTCGGTGAGCTTGGCCGCTGCGGCCGTGCCCTTGCCGATGTGTGCGCGCACGAAGGCGTTGAAGATGTCCTGGCTGGCCTCGGGGAACAGATAGCGGTGAACCGCGGCCAGCCGCTGGGGCGTGACGCGCATGCTGTCGAGGAAGGTGTCCAGGCGCTGTTGCGAGGTCTTGCGCTGGTATTTCTTCCAGAAGCGCATCAGGTAGTTGGTGCCTTCGCGGTCGGCGAAGCGGGCCAGGTATTCCTGGCGGCGCGGGTCGGCGTCGTCCTTGAGCAACGGTTCGCGGTTGAAGGGGGATTGATAGGTGACGTAGCGCACCACATCACGCATCAGGCGGATGAAGGGCAGGTTGATCGATTCGCGCAGGGCTTCCTTGAGGGTCGGAATGCGGCCGTTGTCTTCCTTGCGGAAGTTGTTGAACGAATGCATGCCACCGCCGGTGAAGAACGTCTCGCCCGGGCTGGCCGAATACTTGCGCTCAAGCGCTGCGTCGAGCATCGCGGCCAGGTCCTGGTTCTTGTTCTGCATCAACCAGTCCAGCGACCAGCGGCTGATGAAATCCAGTTCCGGGACATCGACTTTCTTCAGTTCTGCAATCGGCTTGCCGGCGTATTGCTGATGCAGCTCGGCGACTATTTCGAGATAGGTGGTCAGCACCCGCAGCTTGGCGGTGGAGCCCAGTTCCAGCTTGCTGCCTTCGTTGATGTCGAACGGCTGATCGGTACTGTCTGTCTGTACCCGGACCCGTGAGCCGTCGGCGGTACGCTCGAAGAGGGTAAAGCTGTAGCGCACCTGGTCGGTGGTCTTGGGAGTGAGCAGGCGCTCGCCGATCAGGCCCATCTCGGCGGCAAAGGCCGGGTCGGAGAGGTTTTTCAGATATTGACTTACCTGCATCTGCAGGTTGCCTTGCAGCGTACTGGTGACAGACAGGTCGAGGCGGTCAAGGTCGTACAGCGGACGATTGAGCATCGCGGCCAGGCGGTTGCGCGCCAGGCTGATGCCTTTGTTGGTGATGATCGGCTGGATGGTCGGCTGCGCCACCCAGTCGCGGAACACGGCCTTGCTGGCCAGCGCAGCGTCCGCCAGCGGGCGGTCGATCACATTGTTGGCCGCCAGCACGCGAACATGGCTGTCGGTAAGCCACGCCAGCTCGGTGCGACCTTTTGAAAGGTAGTGCGAAGGGCGGCGCTGGGCGATCATCAGCGACAGCACCTGGCGCAGCGCAAGGCCACGGGCGGCCAGGCTTTGGTCGTCGGTGGCGGTTGAGGCGAGAGCCTGGTTGACCTGGTCGAAGTCCGCGCCATACCAGACGCGCAGGCCCTCGGCCATGCCGTGCACCTCGCCGTGGCCGGGTACGGCGGACAGCGGCACGCTGTTGAGGTAGTCGCGCACGATCCGCTGGCGGGCCTCCAGCGTGTCTGGGCCTCCCTGGTAGGCGCGCACACTGGCCGAGATCATCTGGCGGATCTTCTCGGCGCCCGACACGGTCAGGCCGTCTGGCGAGTGCCGGTACTTCTCCAGCTGGGTCGCCAGGGTACTGCCCCCGGCCGACTGGCCGGGCAGTGCGAAGTACTTGGCAAGCTGGCTGTACGCGGCCTTGACGAAGCGCGGCCAGTCCACCGCGGGGTTGCTGCGCGGATCATTCGGGTCGAGCAGCTCGCGGTTCTCGATGAACAGCAGGCTGTGCACCATCACCGGCGGTATCGAAGCGAATTCGGGGTACAGGTACTGCGGGTATTTGTACTGGTAAAGCGTAGAGCCACGGCAGTCGGTGATCGACAGCCCGGCCTGGCTTTTTTCGATGAAGGGGACAAACAGTCCCTGGTCGGTATAGCGCATCAGCGCGGGCGAAAACTGCACCTGCTCGCTGATCAGGTAGTCGCGCTTGAGCAGCCGCGGCAGGAATTCGCCCAGCGCGCTGTAGCCCAGGCGCTTGTCGAAGGGGCCCTGGCCGGGATACACGATCGCGTCGCTTGGCCCTGGCTGCATCGAGTAGCTCAGGGTAGCGGCAAAGCGGCTGAACTCACGGGATTGAAGCCGTGAGGTACGCACCTCTTCGGTCACCGCCAGGCCCGTGAGCACGGCCCCGACAATCAGGATCAGCCAGAACAGCCGCCACCACAGGCGGCGCTGACGAGGTGTTTTCGGCATTGGAGTGTCAGCCTGGGGTGCTTCGGGTGCTTCCTTTCTGGTTGATTCCGATTGCCACAGTACGCCCATAGTCTTCAGCCCGGCCACGATATCGTCTTGCTTGTCTGAAGCTTAGACGTTGGCCGAGTTCGGTGAAAATTTTGTGAGAAGGCTCTCCAAGTCACCTGGGCGCGGTGGAAATGCCGAGATTTCCCGCTGAATTTCCCAGTGTATATGGTGAAAATCCCTAGGAACGGCTTCCTATACTGCTCGGCCCCTTCGTCCTGCCAGCAGCTCCACTGCCGGCGGATGGGACGGCCCACGAGGCTTTCCCCGCAAGACGACGCCCGCGCCTACCGGCGCTGCCGGGTCTGCACGAGGGTAAATCCAATAACAAAATGAGGTTGTTTTCCTATGCCAGTCGGCAATCACCCTGCCCAAGGTGCGTCCGCCCAGGGCGGCCCGCTCAAGCGTGAACTTGGCGAGCGGCACATCCGCCTCATGGCGCTCGGCGCCTGTATCGGCGTCGGCCTGTTTCTCGGCTCGGCCAAGGCCATCGAAATGGCCGGTCCCGCCATCATGTTCTCCTACATCATTGGCGGCCTGGCGATCCTGGTGATCATGCGCGCCCTCGGCGAAATGGCCGTGCACAACCCCGTCGCCGGCTCGTTCAGCCGTTATGCCCAGGACTACCTCGGTCCCCTGGCTGGCTTTCTCACCGGCTGGAACTACTGGTTCCTGTGGCTGGTGACCTGCGTGGCGGAAATTACCGCAGTGGCCATCTACATGGGCATCTGGTTCCCCGATGTACCCCGCTGGATCTGGGCGCTGATGGCCCTGGGCAGCATGGGCGCAATCAATCTCATCGCCGTCAAGGCCTTTGGGGAGTTCGAATTCTGGTTTGCCTTGATCAAGATCGTCACCATCATTGCGATGGTGCTGGGTGGCATCGGCATCATCGCCTTTGGACTGGGCAACGACGGCGTGGCGATGGGTATTTCCAACTTGTGGAGCAACGGCGGCTTCATGCCCAACGGCATGACCGGTGTGCTGATGTCACTGCAGATGGTGATGTTCGCTTATCTGGGCGTGGAAATGATCGGCCTCACCGCCGGTGAAGCGCGCAACCCGCAGAAGACCATTCCGCAGGCGATCGGCTCGGTGTTCTGGCGCATCCTGCTGTTCTATGTCGGTGCGCTGTTCGTGATTCTCTCGATCTACCCCTGGAACGAGATCGGCAGCCAGGGCAGTCCCTTCGTCATGACCTTCGAGCGCCTGGGCATCAAGACCGCCGCGGGCATCATCAACTTCGTGGTGATCACTGCCGCGCTGTCATCCTGCAACGGCGGCATCTTCAGCACCGGGCGCATGCTCTACAGCCTGGCGCAGAACGGCCAGGCCCCGTCCGCGTTCGCCCGCACCTCGCGCAATGGTGTGCCCCGCAATGCACTGCTGCTGTCGATCGGCGCGTTGCTGCTGGGGGTGCTGGCCAACTACCTGGTGCCTGAGAAAGTATTCGTCTGGGTAACCTCCATCGCCACCTTCGGTGCGATCTGGACCTGGGTGATGATCCTGCTGGCGCAGCTCAGGTTCCGCGCCGGGCTGAGCACGGCCGAGCGCCAGGCGCTGAAGTACCGCATGTGGCTGTGGCCGCTGAGTTCCTACCTTGCGCTGGCATTCCTGATCCTGGTGGTCGGGCTGATGGCGTTCTTCGAGGAAACCCGTGTGGCGCTGTATATCGGGCCGGCGTTCCTGATGGTGCTGACGGTCTTGTACTTCGTGTTCAGGCTGGCGCCGAAGGAGCCAGCCGGCGCTGTGCAGGCGGTGTCCTGATGCTGGAACGCCGGCGCATGACCGCGATATTGTTCACTTCAGACTGATGTGATCTGTACTGGGGCCGCGATGCGGTCCCAATCGCACTCTCAATCAGAGTATCTGGGCCGAGGTGCGCAGCAAGCGCTGGCGCCAGGCGTTTTGTTCGACCGCGTCACCCTCAACCCA
The DNA here is from genome assembly GCF_056312565.1 of Pseudomonas sp. JE3303. Lineage (NCBI taxonomy): Bacteria > Pseudomonadati > Pseudomonadota > Gammaproteobacteria > Pseudomonadales > Pseudomonadaceae > Pseudomonas > Pseudomonas sp. JE3303. The sequence goes on along the minus strand of NZ_JBWGIF010000015.1, from coordinate 76,525 downwards.
GTACACATGTTTCCCGGACACTCGCGCCGCCACCGGCACCCCGTCGCGATAGAGCACGCGGTTACCGCTGATGGCGGGGACCTTGCTGCCGGGCAGCAGGGTGCCGACCAGGTTCAGCGGGTCGCTGGCACTGATCATCACCAGGCTTTCATCCACCGGGCGCCGGCGCACCTGGCGCAGCAGGCCGACCGCTTCAGGCAGGGCGAACTGCTCGCCGGCCAACCCGCCGATGAAGCGTCCTCCGCGGATTTCGCCGCGCGCTTCCAGCCGGTGGTAGCACCGCAGCAGCTCGCGCCACGAGGGCAACACTTCGCTTTCGCGCTCCAGCAACCGCCAGCAGACCACACCGTAGCGGCGCAGCAGGCTGCGGGCCACATGCTCCAGGCGCTGATCGCTGTCCTGGTTGCTGCTGCCCTTGCGCAAGAGGGCCCAGCGCCCCGCATGGACCATGCTGCTCGACAAGGGCGCATGCCCTCGACGGCCCATGCGCGCGCTGCGCTTGGCCGCCGGAGTGATCAGGGTGCGCAGCCCGGTGAAGCTGTCGGCGCTGACCAGGCCGGCGCCTACCAATTCCTGCAGGGCCGTTTCAAGCTCGCTGGGCAGCAGACGGGCTTCGCTGGTCAGTTCGTCGAAAAACAGTGCGCCTTGCTCCTGCAACGCGCTGTGCACCCGTTGCGCACGCGGGCCCAAGGTGTCGGTGTCCGGCAGGATGACCAGGCTGCGCCACAGGCCCAAGTGTTCTCTTGGCAGCAGCACCAGGGGCGTGCTGGGCAAGGTACTGCTGGAGGCGGTAGCCGCGAGCCTGCTCCAGGTCCATTGGCCACTGCGGCAGGCATCGTCGAGCCATTGCCGGCTGTAGTCCTTGATGCGGCTGGGCAACAGGTCGGCCTCCCAGGCGCTGGCCGCCGAGGGAAAACCCTGCAGCTGGCCGAGTACTTCAGCGACCGCCAGGGGTCCCTGCAGACGCTCTTCCGAGGACAGGTGCTGCCAGTCGAACAGAAACCGCATGAAATCCTGCAGGCTCACGGGTTCGATTTCACGGCGCAGGCGCTTGACGGTGTAGCGGTGGATGCGCGCCAGCAGATGCCGCTCGCACCACTGCAGCGCTTCGACACCAGGGCTGAAATGCCCGCGCATCACGTATCCATCATTCTCCAGCCGCGCCAGGGCTTGCTCTACATCGCTCTGGGGCAGGCCAAGCGGGACGGCGACCTGGGCCAAGGTCTGCGGGCCGTGGCCGCTCAGGCGACCGCGCAGCAGTTCGGTGAGCGCCACGTTGGCATCAAGGGGCTGGTCGAAGCCCGGCAGAACGCCAAGCGCCGGTTGCAACTGCGCGCCCGGAAACAATGGCGGCAGCAGGTTCAGGCGTTCGCGTGCCAGCCACATGGCGTGGTCGGTGCCGGTCAAGCGGGTGGCGCGTCCGGACTTGGCCAGTTGTTCGAGCCAGTCCCCCCAGCCTTCATTGGCCATGACCTCGGCCTCGGTGATCACCCCCAGGGTCATCAACGCTTCATGCATCTCGTCGCTGCCCGCAGGATTCGGCCAGGTTTCGGCCTGCACGGCGGTAATGGCGTCGGCATCCAGCGCGCCCAGGTCGTCGGCGCTGCGGACTTCGGTCCAGCGGCGGTTGAGCACGGCCTGGGTTCGCCGCTCTTCAAGCGGTGCATCGTCGAGAAAGGCATAGGGCCGAGCATTGAGAATGGCTGCAGCCAGCGGCGAGGGCGCGGGCAGGTCTCGGCTGACCAGGCGTATGTCGCCGCTTTCCATGCGCCGCAGCAAGGCCAGCCAGCCTTCGCTGTCCATGGCTTCGTGCAGGCAGTCGTCGAGGGTCTGCTCGACGAGTGGATGCTCGGGGATCTGCCGCTCGCCGGCGACATTTTCGAGGCAGGCGATCTGGTCGGGGAACACTGCGGCGATCAGGTCCTCGCTCTTCATGCGCTGGATCTGCGGCGCCACCTTGCGCCCGCCGACAAAGCGCGGCAGGGCCATGGCCACGCCTGCGTTCCAGCGCCAGCGCACGCCAAACAGCGGCGCTTCGAGCAGCGCCTGGATCAGGATCGCCTCGGCGGTCTTGCTCGACAGGTAGCGCCAGACCTCTTCCAGATCGAAGCTGTGGCTGGTGGACAATGACAGCACGATGGCATCTTCACTGGCCGCGGCCTGCAGTTCGAAGTTGAACGTGCGGCAAAAGCGCTTGCGCAGGGCCAGCCCCCAGGCTCGGTTGATACGGCTGCCGAATGGCGAATGAATGATCAGCTGCGTGCCGCCGGATTCATCGAAGAACCGCTCCATCACCAGCGTTTGCTGCGAGGGCAGGGCGCCGAGCACTTCCCGGGTGCGGCCCAGGTAGTCGAGCAACTGGCTGGCGCTGTCGTCGCCCAGGCCGAACGCTTCGTGCAGCCATCCCCGCAACGGGCCGAAGTCGCCGCCGCTGGCGGTGAGGTGCTGATCGATCTCGGCTTGCAGGCGGGCAACTGCCGCAGAGAGCTCGTCGCTGCGCCCAGGCGCCTCACCCAGCCAGAACGGGATGGTCGGTGGCAGCCCGTGGGCGTCCTCGACCCGCACTCGCCCCGCTTCCACTCGCAGAATGCGGTACGACGCGTTGCCCAGCTGGAAGATATCTCCGGCGATGCTCTCGACCGCGAAGTCTTCGTTGACGCTGCCGATGCTCAGCGCCTGGGGTTCGAGCAGCACGGCGTAGTCGGCGCTTTCCGGAATGGTGCCACCACTGGTCAGGGCTGTCAGCTGGCTGCCACGGCGGCCTCGCAGCATGCCGCTTACCGCATCGCGGTGCACGTAGGCACTGCGCAGGCCCTGGCGCCCGTTATAGCCCTCCGCGAGCATGCGCAGCAGGGCCTGGTAGTGGGCCCAGTCGAGCTCGGCGAAGGGATCGGCCTGGCGCAGGCAATCGAACAGCGCACGCTCGTGCCAGGGCTGGTTGCTGACTTCGGCGACGATCTGCTGGGCCAGCACGTCCAGCGGTGCCTTGGGAATGTGCAGCACGTCCAGTTCGCCGCGACGGACGCAGTCAAGCAAAGCCACGCACTCGATCAGGTCGTCTCGTGAGGTGGCGAAGAGGCGCCCCTTGGGTACGCCGTCCACTTGGTGGCCGGAGCGTCCGACCCGCTGCAAGAAGGCGGCAATGGAGCCAGGGGAGGCGATCTGGCAGACCAGGTCGACCTCGCCGATATCAATACCCAGCTCCAGCGAAGCGGTGGCCACCAGCATCTGCAATGACCCACGCTTGAGCCGCTGCTCGGCATCCAGGCGATATTCCTTGGCCAGGCTGCCATGGTGGGCGGCTACAGCTTCCTTGCCCAGCCGATCGCTCAGGTGGCGGGTCAGGCGCTCGGCCAGGCGCCGGGTATTGACGAACACCAGGGTGGTTCGGTGTGCCCGGGCAAGCTCGGCCAGGCGGTCGTAGACCAGGGACCAGACATCGGTGGCCATCACCGCGCCCAGCGGCACGGGCGGCACTTCGATGGCCAGGTCCCGCTGGCGGGCATGGCCAACGTCGACAATGGCGCAGGGCCGGCCGTGCCCGGCCAGGAACTGCGCCACCCGCTCCACTGGCCGCTGGGTCGCCGACAGGCCGATACGGCGCAACGGCCGGCCGGCCAGCACCTGCAGGCGTTCCAGGCTCAGTGCCAGATGACAGCCGCGCTTGTTGCCGGCCAGGGCGTGGATCTCGTCGACGATCACCGTGTGCACATGGGCCAGGCCCTGGCGGCCGGACGTCGAGCCGAGCAGCACGTACAGCGATTCGGGCGTGGTGACCAGGATATGTGGCGCGTGACGACGCATCGCCGCGCGCTCCTTCTGCGGCGTGTCGCCGCTACGCACGGCGGTGGTGATCCGCGGCGGTTTCAGTCCGCGCGCGGTGAGTGCGTCGCTGATGCCATCCAGCGGCGCTTGCAGGTTCAGGCGGATGTCATTGGACAGCGCCTTGAGCGGCGAGACGTAGACCACCTGAGTCTGTGCCGGCAGTTCTCCCTCCTGCTCCAGACCCTGGCGAAACAGCTCGTCGAGCACCGCCAGGAACGCACTCAGCGTCTTGCCCGAGCCCGTCGGCGCTGCGAGCAGCATCGACTGGCCGCGCTGGATCAATGGCCAGGCCTGCGCCTGCGCGCCGGTGACGCTGGCAAACTGCTGCCGGAACCAGGCGCTGACCGCCGGGTGGAACAGCTCAAGGACCGGGTGCTGCTGGGCGGGAAGGTTCATCTGCTGTTTATGGGGCGCAGCACCTTGAATGGCAAGGGGCGTTCGTCTGGACTCGCAGATGGCGCGGTGACCCGGACGGTGGCGCAAGGCCTACCGCACCGCGCTGACGCCTTCAAGCGTGGCGAACGAGGTGTCCTTGGCGGTCAGCAGGAAATCGCGCATGTACGGCGCATCGAGCATGTCGGTGCGCACTGCCGCGTAGAGGGTCGCGAACAGGCCTTTCTCACCCAGGCGCTTGCCCTTCACATAGCCGCGCGAGCTGTACTCGTGCAGGGCCCAGTGCGGCATGCCGCAGACGCCCCGGCCGCTGGCCACCAGCTGCATCATCATCACCGTCAGCTCCGAAGTCCGCACGGCGGCAGGCTCGATATCGGCCGGCTCCAGGAAGCGGGTGAAGATGTCCAGGCGGTCACGCTCCACCGGGTAGGTGATCAATGTCTGGTCGATCAGGTCCCGGGGCACGATGAAGGGCTTGCTGGCGAGCGGATGCTGATTGGCCACCGCGAGCATCGCTTCGTAGGTGAACAGCGGCACGTAGGTGATCCCGGCCAGGTCCAGCGGATCGGAGGTGACGACAAGGTCGAGATCGCCACGGGCCAGGGCCGGCAGGGGAGCGAAGGCGAAGCCGGAGGCCAGGTCCAGCTCGACCTCGGGCCACGCGTCGCGGAACTGGTCGATGGTCGGCATCAGCCATTGGAAACAGCTGTGGCACTCGATGGCCATGTGCAGGCGACCTGCAGTACCGCCCGCCAGGCGGGCAATGTCGCGCTCGGCGCCGCGCAGCAGCGGCAGAGTGGCATCGGCCAGTTGCAGCAGGCGCAGGCCCGCGCTGGTGAAGCGGATCGGCTTGCTCTTGCGCACGAACAGTTGCATGCCCACGCGTTCCTCCAGCTCCTTGAACTGGTGCGAGAGCGCCGACTGTGTCAGGTGCAGGCGCTCGGCGGCCTCGACTAGGCTGTCGGCCTCGCGCAGGGCATGCAGGGTTTTCAGGTGACGGATTTCCAGCACAGCGGGCTCCATGAACAACATTTGAGACAAATCAGGAAGAGAGTGAGTTTCTCTCATGATGCCGTGGGTTGTCGACAACGGCAGGCCCTGCAGCGGTGGTAGTCGATGATTATTCGATGACCGCTGGGCTGCCTTCATCAAATTGTCACGCAACGGTGGCAGCGCGCCCGTACGCAATTCATCAGACTCGCGCACTACTGGGGATCTGCGTTCTGGTGTTTTCGCATGCGGGCTTTGATGATTTTCTTCTGTTTCCTCATGGGCGTACCTGGGGCCTTCGCGGGCTTGCGGTGCGATACCACGGTGCTCGTTCAGCGGGCTGAGCTGGGTGCGCTGAGCCTGGCCTACCAGAGTGTCGGCGACCAGGCGGACCCGGCCCTGCTGCTGGTCATGGGCTTGGGTGGGCAACTGATCCATTGGCCGGATGACGTCGTCGAGGCCTTGTGCCTGCAAGGATTCCGGGTGATCCGCTACGACAATCGCGACGCGGGGCTGTCGCATTGGAACCAGGCACCGCCCACGGCGAATCTTGCGTTCCAGGTGTTGCGCTACAAGCTCGGTTTGCCGATGACGGCGCCCTACACCCTGACCGACATGGCCACGGACGGGCTGCACTTGATGGATGAGCTGCAGATCCGGCAGTTTCATGTGCTGGGCGCCAGCATGGGCGGCATGATCGCCCAGCACATGGCCGCCGTGGCGCCTGCGCGGGTTCGCAGCCTGATCCTGGTGATGTCCAGTTCAGGCGCGGCGGGTCTGCCGGCGCCGAGCCCCGCGCTGGTGGAGTTGCTTGCCCGGCGCAGTGCCCCGAGCCGTGAAGCCGCCCTCGAACAGCAGGCCGACCTGCTTGCGGCGCTGGGCAGTCCGCGGATCCACGACAATCGCGCCGCTCTGCTGCAGGAGGCTGCCGCGGCCTATGACCGGGCCTTCAATCCCGAAGGCGCCAAGCGCCAGATCATGGCGATCCTCGCCGAGCCAAGCCGGGTAGGGTTGCTCAACCAGTTGCGCCTGCCGGCCCTGGTGGTGCATGGCACCGCCGACCCGTTGTTGCCGGTGATGCACGGCGTGCACCTGGCGGCGCATCTGCAGGGCAGCCAGCTGCGCCTGATTCCAGGGCTGGCCCATCGGTTTCAGGAGCCGTTCAAGGAGCCATTGCTAGGGGCGGTGTTGCCCTACCTCAAGGACCACCGCGAAGATCCGCAGGAGCTTGCCGGCAGGGTTCAGGCCGGCCGCGGTGGAGCCCTGCAGGCGCGGCGTTAGTGCAACCGCACCCACGCCGTGACCAGCACAGTGGCAGCCACCAGCCAGGCAACAGTGGCAAGCGCCAGCGAAACCTCCAGGCGCATGCGGTCGACCAGTATGTACAACGCCGCCAGGTAGACGAAATACGGAATGATCGACCACATGCCGAAGACAATCGTGGCCTTGAGGTCTGCCAACGAGCGGCCCTTGCCGACGATGTAGTGGGCGATCAGGGCAAAGGTGGGAAACAGTGGCACCAGCCCCGCGATGTAGTAGTTGCGGGTCTTGGCGAGCAGGGCGAGCAGCACCACCACGGCACCGCCCAAGGCGGCCTTGAGTATCAGATCCACGATGTCGTTTCCTTATGATCAGCCAAGTCCGTATTTTTTCACTTTGTCGAACAGGGTCGTCTTTGCCATGCCCAGCTCTTGGCTGGCCTGGCTCAGATTGCCGCCGGTGCGGTGCAAGGCGTCGCTGAGCAGGTTGCGCTCGAACGCTTCCACCGCTTCGGCGAACCCGAGGCCCTGGCTGGCGCTGGCGCCGGCCTTCTTGAACGCGGGCAGGCCCAAGGCGTGGCGTTCGGCGACATTGCGCAACTCGCGCACATTGCCGGGCCAATCGTGGGCCATCAGCCGCGACAGGGTCTGGCTGTCGAGCTCTGGGGCTTCGCGGTCGAAGCGCAGCGCCGATTGCTGCAGGAAGTGCTCGAACAACTGCAGGATGTCCTCGCGACGGTCCCTGAGCGGCGGCAGCTCGAGAGTGACCACGTTGAGGCGGTAGTACAGGTCGCTGCGAAATTGCCCACTCTGGCCCAGGGCATCGAGGTCGGCCTTGGTGGCGGCGATGACGCGGCAGTCCACGGCGATGCTCTGGTTCGAGCCGAGGCGCTCCAGGGTGCGCTCCTGCAACACCCGCAGCAGCTTGATCTGCAGGTTGAGCGGCATGCTCTCGACCTCGTCGAGAAACAGCGTGCCGCCATTGGCGTGCTCGATCTTGCCGATGCGCCGCTTGCCAGCACCGGTGAAGGCATTGGCCTCGTGGCCGAAAATCTCGCTTTCGAACAGGTTCTCGGGCAGGCCACCACAGTTGAGCGCGACGAAGGGCTGGGCCTGGCGACGGCTGAAGTCATGCAGGCAGCGGGCGACGAGTTCCTTGCCGGTGCCGGTTTCACCTTCGATCAGCACGTTTGCCGAGGTGTCCGCGACGTTGGCTATCAATTCGCGCAGGTTCTGCATGGCCGGCGAGCGGCCAATGATCCGCCCTTCCAGGCTGCTCTGGCCTGCCAGCTGGCGTCGCAGGGCAAACACCTCGCGGGACAAGCCGCGCTGCTCAAGGGCGCGGCGCACTACCTCCACCAGACGCTCGGGAGAAAAGGGTTTTTCCATGAAGTCGTAGGCGCCGCTGCGCATGGCACCTACTGCCATGTCGATATCGCCGTGCCCGGTGATCAGCACCACCGGCAGGCTGCGGTCACGTGCCTTGAGGCGGTTGAGCAGCTCGAGGCCGTCGATGCCCGGCAGCCGGATATCGCTGACGACGATCCCGGCAAAGTCATCCCCGATCCTTTCCAGGGCTTGTTCCGCGCTGCCGACACCTTCACAAGCGATGTCTTCCAGCGCCAGCGCCTGCTGGCAACCGAGCAGCACATGCGGGTCGTCTTCCACGATCAGGACGGTGAGGGGCGCTTGGTTCATGAATGCTCTCTGCTCATATTCGCTCGGACGCGTCCGCGGGGCGTGCAACCAGGGGCAGGGCGAGAACGAAGGCGGTGCCGCCATTGGCGGGATGCTCGACGCTCAGGTTGCCCTTTGCAGCGGCGGCCAGGCTTGCTGACAAGGTCAGGCCCAGGCCCAGGCCGTGATCACCCGGCTTGGTGGTGAAAAAAGGTTCGAACAGGTGCTTGCGGGTCTCGGCATCGATACCGTGGCCGTTGTCGCGTACCCGCAGGCGGTACTTGTCGCCCTGAGGCTCGCCTTCGAGCCACAGTTCGGGCTGCGGCTGGGCCGCCATGGCGTCCAGGGCATTACCGACAAGGTTCACCAGAATCTGCTCGAGTCGGGTCTGATCGATGGCCAGCTGCTGGTCTTCGAAGTGGCTGTGCAGTTGCAGGCCACAGCCGGCTACGCGGCTGGCCAGCACTTGCAGACTGGCATCCACCGCCTTGACCAGCGACGCCTGACCGCGGTCGTCGCCACGCCGGGCAAAGGAACGCAGGCTGGCGGTAATCCGGCCCATGCGGTCGATCAGCTCGTTCATGGTGCGCAGGTTGGTGCTGGCGGTTTCAAGGGCGCCGCGCTCGAGAAAGCGAACGGTATTGCCCGACAAGGTGCGCAGCGCCGCCAATGGCTGGTTGAGCTCGTGGGCAATGCTGGTGGACATCTGCCCGATGGCAGCCAGCTTGCCGGCCTGCACCAGCTCGTCCTGGGCGTGGCGCAAGGTCTGCTCGGCATGCCGGCGTTCGCGTATCTGGCCCTTGAGACGGTCGTTGCTGGCGCGCAGGTCGGCGGTGCGGTCGGCGATCTTGCGCTCCAGCTGGCTGTTGGCTTCCTGTAGCGCTTCACGGGCTGCCAGGCGCGTGGCCAGCACCTTGCGCCGCTCGTTCCAGGCGATCAGCACGATTGCGAGCAGGGCAAAGGCCACTCCCACCAGCACGCCCTGCACCATGGACTCGCGGCGCAGGTCCTGCAGGGGCGTGAGCAAGGTGAAATGCCAGGGGGTGTCGGCCAGGCGGCGAGTCTGCGCGAGATAGGCGACCTTGTGGTGCTTGCCTTTGTCGGTCTCGCTATTGGCCGGGAAGGTGAGCTTCTCGACGCCGTCCGCCAGGATTTCGCGCGCCAGGGGCTGCAGTTCGTTGAGCGGCCACCAGTAGTACTGCAGGCTGCGCGCCAGGCGCTCCTTGACTTGTGGGGTCAGCGGGCGGACCGACTTGAGACGGCGGGCCGGGTCACTGGAGAGGATGATGATGCCGTTCTCGTCGCTGACAAAAGCTTCAAGGCGGGCACGTTGCCAACGCTCTTCCAGCGTGTCGAGGCGCACCTTGATGACCGCCACCCCGATGATCTTGCCGTGCTCTTCAAGGCCGTGGGCGAGGAAATAGCCGGCCTCGCCGGTGGTGCTGCCGATGCCATAGAAGCGTCCCGGCTCACCGCGCACGGCGTCCTGGAAATAGGCACGGAACGACAGGTCTTCGCCCAGGAACGAATCGGCATCGCGCCAGTTGCTGGTGGCCTGTACCCGGCCGCTGGTGTCGAGCACGAAGATTGCCCGGCTGCGGCTGCGCCGATTGAGGCCCTCGAGGTATTCGTTCACCGCCTGGCGGTGGCTGTCGTCGCTGCGGGTGAGCAGACTGGATACGCTGTCTTCGAGTTCGAGCAGGCTCGGCAGATAGGTGTACTTGCTGATTTCGCTCTCGACGGTGCGCGCATGCAGTTCGAGCTGGCGCTCGCCAGTATCGCTCAAGGTGCGGATGCCGTTGTTCTCGCTGATCATGAAACCGGCCACACCCAGGCCAACCATCAGCAGGATGATCAAGGGCGGGAGCAGCAGTTGGCGGATCAGACGGGGTTTCACGGCAAGGGCAGGCTGAGCTGGGCGAAAGTGTGCGGGGTCGCATTTCATCACAGTGGCCTTGTCGCGACCAGCGCCCGCTGCCCGGTGTTCACCGGACAGCGGGCGCGTGCCATGTCTTAGTGTTGCAGAATCTTGCTGAGGAAGTGCTGGGTACGGGGGTCGCGGGCGTTCTGGTCACCAAAGAATTGCTCCTTGGTGCAGTCCTCGATGATGTTGCCCTTGTCCATGAAGATGACCCGGTTGGCCACCTTGCGCGCGAAACCCATCTCGTGAGTGACACACATCATGGTCATGCCCTCGTGAGCGAGCTCCACCATGACATCGAGCACCTCGCTGACCATCTCGGGGTCGAGCGCCGAGGTTGGCTCGTCGAACAGCATGACAATCGGGTCCATCGACAGTGCACGGGCAATTGCCACCCGTTGTTGCTGGCCGCCTGACAGTTGGCCAGGGTGTTTCTTCGCCTGGTTGCTCAAGCCGACCCGCTCCAGCAGGGCCAGGCCTTTCTTGGTTGCTTCGGCCTCGCTGCGGCCCAGCACCTTGCGCTGGGCAATGGTCAGGTTCTCGGTGATGGTCAGGTGCGGGAACAGCTCGAAGTGCTGGAACACCATGCCGACGCGCGAGCGCAACTTGGGCAGATTGGTCTTCGGGTCGGCAATCGAAGTGCCATCGACCACGATGTCGCCTTTCTGGAACGGCTCCAGGGCGTTGACGCACTTGATCAACGTCGACTTGCCTGACCCGGACGGACCGCAGACCACCACCACCTCACCCTTCTTCACCTCGGTATTGCAGTCGGTCAGTACCTGAAAGTCGCCGTACCACTTGTTCACGTTCTTGATGGAAATCATACGGTGATCCTTTTCTGCAGACGCTTGACCAGCCACGAAGCGGAGAAGCTGATGAGGAAATACACGACCCCGGCGAACACCAGGAACTCGTTCGAGCGCCCGATGATGTCGCCACTGGCGCGTGCCGAGTTGAGGAAGTCGACCAGGCCCACGGTATAGACCAGCGAGGTGTCCTGGAACAGGATGATGCTCTGCTGCAGCAGCAGCGGGGTCATCTTGCGAAACGCCTGGGGCAGGATGATCAGGCGCATGGTCTGGCCGTAGGTCATGCCCAGGGCCTGTGCGGCGCCCATCTGGCCCTTGGAGATCGCTTGCACGCCCGCGCGGACGATTTCGCAGAAGTACGCCGCCTCGAACATCATGAAGGCGACCACGCACGAGGTGAACGCGCCCACCGGGGTGTCTTCACCGGTGATCCAGCGCAGCACGAATGGCACCGCGAGGTAGAACCAGGTGATGACCAGCAGCAACGGGATCGAGCGGAAGTAGTTGACGTAGGCGCCCGCGATCCTCGACATCAGCTTGCTCGAGGAGAGGCGCATCAGGGCCAGGATCGTGCCCAGCACGATACCGCCGACGATGCCCATCACCATCAGTTGCAGGGTCATCACCATGCCGTTCCACAGCGCGGGCAGGGCAGGGATGATGCCAGTGAAGTCCATGTCCATCATTTACCTCCCACGGAGATCAGGCCGGGAACCGCGACCTTCTTCTCGACCATGCGCATCAACAGCATCAGGCCCATGTTGAGGGTGAAGTAGATCAGCGTGGCCAGGGTGAAGGCCTCGAACAGGTTGGCGGAAAACTCGGCGGTCTGCTTGGTCTGGGCCAGCAGCTCCATCAGGCCGATCAGGGAGGCGACCGAGGAGTTCTTGAAGACGTTCAGGAATTCGGATGTCAGCGGTGGAATGATGATCCGGTAGGCTTGCGGCAGCAGCACGTTGGTGTAGATCTGCGGCAGGCTGAAGCCCATGGCGCGGGCGGCGGACTCCTGGCCGCGGGGCAGCGCCTGGATGCCGGTGCGCACCTGTTCGCAGACACGGGCTGCGGTGAACAGGCCGAGGCAGACGACCACGCTGATCAGCGCCGAGGTGGTCGGGTTGAGGTCTTGCTTGAACCATTCCTGCAGGCCCTCGGGCAGCAGGTCAGGCACCAGGAAGTACCAGATGAACAGCTGCACCAGCAGCGGCACGTTGCGGAACAGCTCCACATAGGCGGTGGCGATACCCGACACCAGGCGGTTGGGCACGGTGCGCATGACGCCCAGCACCGAGCCAAGCAGCAGGGCAATGATCCAGGCGCAGATGGCGATCGCGATGGTCCAGCCCAGGCCGGTGATATACCAGTCCAGGTAGGTTTCGTCGCCGACGCCGGTGGACTTGAAGAACACGCCCCAGTCCCAGTTGTAATTCATCGGGATTTCCCCTCAGTTGTTTCACGGGCACCTTCGAGCATCCAAGGGCGGTAGCCGCCCTCGGATGAAAGGTTAGACACTAACGAGGCTGCGGGTCAGGACTTCTTGTCGTCTGCCGCTTTGTCGGTGGGGTTGGCGATCAGTTCCTTGAGCTCGTTGCTCATCGGGAAGTTGAGGTTCAGGCCTTTGGGGGGTACGGGCTGGGTGAACCACTTGTCGTAGATCTTGTTGATCTCGCCCGACTTGTACAAGGCAACGATGGCCTCATCGACCGCCTTCTTGAACGGCGCATCGCCCTTGCGCACCATGCAGCCGTAGATCTCGTACGACTGTGGCGTACCGGTCACGGCCCAGTCGCCCGGCTTCTTGGCCTTGGCCATTTCGCCGGCAAGCAGCGCGTCATCCATCATGAAGGCCACGGCGCGGCCCGATTCGAGCATCTGGAAGGACTCGCCATGGTCCTTGGCCGAGATGACGTTCATCTTCATCTGCTTGTCGGCGTTCATCGCCTTGAGCAGGCGCTCGGAGGTGGTACCGGCGGTAGTCACCACGTTCTTGCCGGCCAGGTCCGGGAAGTCCTTGTACTTGGAATCCTTCTTGGCCAGCAGGCGTGTGCCTACTTCGAAGATACCAACCGAGAAGTCGACCTGCTGCTGGCGCTCGACGTTGTTGGTGGTGGAGCCGCACTCGACGTCGACGGTACCGTTCTGCACCAGCGGGATACGGGTCTGCGAGGTGACCAGGTTGTAGCGGACCTTGAGCTCAGGGGTGTCGAGCTGCTTCTTCAAGTGCTCGACAATGGCGACCTGAATGTCGTGGGAATAGCCCACGGGCTTACCCGAAGCATCGGCGATGTAGGAAAACGGAATGGAAGAGTCTCGGTGCCCCAGGGTGATGGTGCCCGAATCCTTGACCTTCTTGAGGGTGCCGGTCAGTTCTTCGGCCATGACCGGGGAACTGATGACGGCAGCCGCGATGGCGGCGCCCAACAGGTGACGAACGATACGCATCAAATTTTCCTCGACGTTTGTTTTTTTTATGGAGCCGTTGGCGGACTCTTTCGTTCAACGAACACAGCCTGAAGCGGTGATGTATTCGGGTGAAGAGTGTAGAGCATGAGTCGTGCCAAGCCCTGGCATCGATCATAACGCCGCGCAAAGGCTGGTGATCAAGGTTTTATGAAGGTTTTGTGAGGGGAGGGTTTGTCCGGGATTCCGAACGGGTGGCGATTAGCCATCCGGGAATCCGAATGGATTCCCGGACTGCATCATGGACTGGGATTGCCGTTGTCCCGGGCTCAGGCAGCGTTTTGACGATTCAGCTGCTGCAGATAATCGCGCAGCGCCTGCTTCTCGGCATCGGTGGTGAACAACCCAAGCTTGCTGCGGCGCCAGAGGATGTCGTCAGCGCCGACCGCCCACTCCTGCTCGCGCAGGTAATCCACTTCCCGGGTGAACAGCCCACCGCCGATAGCCTGGCCAAGGTCGTCGGGACCCTGAACGCCTTCGAGCAGGTTCCACACGCGGCTGCCGTAGGTTTGCGCCCAGCGGCGGGCGATATCGACCGGCAACCAGCCGCAACGGGCCAGGATGGCGTCGACCAGTGCTTGCACGGTGGTCATCCGCTCGCCGCCTGGGAGGGGCGCGCTGGCCGTCCAGCTGCCACGCATCTGGGTGAAGAACGGCTTGAGCTCGACCATCGCCGACTCGGCCAGCTTGCGGTAGGTGGTCAGCTTGCCACCGAAGACCGACAGCAGCGGTGCCTGGCCCTGGCTGGCGGACAAGGCAAGGGTATAGTCGCGGGTCACCGCCGAAGGGTTGTCCGATTCGTCATTGCACAGCGGCCGCACGCCAGAATAGGTGTGCAGGATGTCGGCGCGGCTGAGTTGATGATTGAAGTGCTCGTTGACCACTTTGAGAATGTAGTCGGTCTCCACATCGGTGATCGCAACCTTGGCCGGGTCACCGGTGTACTCACGGTCCGTGGTCCCGATCAGGGTGAAGCGATCGAGGTAGGGAATCGCGAACACGATGCGCTGGTCTTCGTTCTGCAGGATGTAGGCATGCTCGCCCTCGTACAGACGCGGCACGATCAGGTGGCTGCCCTGGATCAGGCGGATACCGTATGGCGCATCGAGCTGCAGGTCATCCTTGATGAAGCTGGCGACCCATGGGCCCGCTGCGTTGACCAATGCGCGGGCACGAATGCTCTGACGGCTGCCGTCTGCATGCTCCAGCTCGACCTGCCACAGTCCACCGGCGCGCTTGGCGCTCAGGCAGCGGGTGCGGGTTCGAATGTGTGCACCGTGTTCACGGGCGGCCATGGCGTTGACTACCACAAGACGCGCGTCATCCACGGCGCAGTCGGCATATTCGAAGCCATGGGTGATGGCCGGCTTGAGCGGGTTGCCCGGGCCGAAACGCAGGCCGCGCGAGGCACCCAGCTGCTTGCGCTTGCCCAGGTGGTCATAGAGAAACAGGCCCGCGCGGATCATCCAGCCCGGACGCAGGTGCGGGCGATGGGGCAGCACGAAGCGCATCGGCTTGACGATGTGCGGAGCCTTGGCCAGCAATACTTCTCGTTCTGCCAGCGCTTCGCGTACCAGGCGGAACTCATAGTGCTCCAGGTAGCGCAGGCCGCCGTGGATCAGCTTGCTGCTGGCCGAGGAGGTGTGGCTGGCCAGGTCATCCTTTTCGCAAAGGAATACCGAGAGACCGCGCCCGGCTGCGTCAGCGGCAATGCCCACGCCATTGATCCCCCCGCCAATCACGGCAAGATCATAGCAGTCGGCAACGGGCGGCTGGGACGAAGTAGGCTGGGACACGGCAAGGCCTCCTGGGGCATTTCACATCGAATGTGAACATCTATGTTCGTTTCCGAAAATACTAGCGCAATGCACAGGCAGTAGCCAGTCCGATCCCATAGAAAATATTGATCGGATAATAAAGTTTCGAACATTAACGAACATAAGTGACGCCACTGGGTCCAGTGGCGTGCGCGGGAGGCAGTCAGACCACGTCGAGGCGGATCTTGTTCTGGCTGAGCAGCTCGGCCAAGGCAGGAGAGGGCGCCTGGTCTGTCACCAGGCAGTCGACCAGGCTGATCGAGCCCAGGCGTACCATGGCATTGCGGCCAAACTTGCTGGAGTCGGCGGCGAGGATCACCTGGCGGGCGTTGGCGATGATCGCCTGGGATACACGCACTTCCTGGTAGTCGAAGTCCAGGAGACTACCGTCTTCGTCGATACCACTGATGCCCACCAAGGCAAAATCCACCTTGAATTGATGGATGAAATCCACGCTGGCCTGGCCGACCACGCCGCCATCACGGCGGACGGTTCCGCCCGCCAGCTGCACCTCGAAGTCATCCTTGGCGCTGAGAATCGACGCCACGTGGAGGTTGTTGGTGATCACCTTGAGATGGTTGTGGTTGAGCAGGGCGCGGGCGATGGATTCGGTGGTGGTACCGATATTGATGAACAGCGAGGCATGGTCGGGAATCTGCTTGGCCACGGCGTCGGCGATGCGCTGCTTCTCATCGCGCATCTGGTCGGCGCGCATGGCGTAGGCGGTGTTCTCGATACTCGAGTCATAGGCGGCACCACCGTGGTAACGGCGCAGCAGGTTGACCTCTGCGAGGAGGTTTATATCACGGCGGATGGTTTGGGGAGTGACGACGAACAACTGCGCCATTTCCTCGATACTGACATAGCCGCGGTCGCGCACCAGTTCGAGGATTTGTTGTTGGCGTGGGGGCAGATTCATGGGCGGTCCTTCGGGCTGCCGGACAAATGCTGCAATGATGCCGCAGGACGGGTCTGACGACCAGTCGCTACGGCTTCATGTACGCGCAGATCACTCCTCGTGCGGTTCCCAGTCGCGGGTGCGGTCGACGGCCTTCAGCCACCCGGCGTACAGTTTCTCTTTGCGTGCCTCGTCCAGCTGCGGGCTGAATTCACGCTCGATGACCGCTTTGCCGCGCAATTCGTCCAGGCTGCCCCAGAACCCGCAGGCCAGGCCCGCGAGGTAGGCCGCACCCAGCGCAGTGGTTTCGCGCATCTGCGGACGTTCGACGCAGGTTCCCAGGATGTCGGCCTGGAACTGCATGAGGAAATTGTTCGCGACCGCGCCGCCGTCCACCCGTAGCTCGCTCAGGCGCTGGCCGCAGTCTTGTTGCATGGCGTCGAGCACGTCGCGGGTCTGGTAGGCGATCGACTCCAGCGCGGCGCGGATAATATGGTCGACTTTCACCCCGCGGGTCAGGCCGAACAGCGCACCACGGGCATACGGGTCCCAATACGGGGCGCCCAGGCCGGTGAAGGCCGGCACCAGATAGACTCCGTTGCTGTCCTTGACCTTGCTCGCGAAGTATTCGGTGTCGTGGGCATCGTTGACGATCTTCAGCTCGTCGCGCAGCCACTGCACGGTGGACCCACCGTTGAATACCGCACCTTCCAGGGCATAGGCGACTTCACCGCGCGGGCCGCAGGCGATGGTGGTCAGCAGGCCGTGGGAAGAGTTGACAGCTTGCGTGCCGGTGTTCATCAGCAGGAAGCAACCAGTGCCGTAGGTGTTCTTGGCCTGGCCTGGCTCGACGCACATCTGGCCGAACAGCGCGGCCTGCTGATCGCCAGCAATGCCAGCGATGGCGATGCCGCTCTTGGTGTGGCCATAGACTTCGGACGAAGGGCGAACCGGGGGCAGCATCTGGCGCGGAATGTCCAGCACCTCAAGCATCTTCTCGTCCCACTCCAGGGTGTGGATGTTGAAGAGCATGGTGCGCGAGGCGTTGGTGTAGTCAGTGACGTGTACCTTGCCGCCGGTGAATTTCCAGATCAGCCAGGTATCGATGGTGCCGAACAGCAGCTCGCCACGCTCGGCACGCTCGCGCACACCCTCGACGTTGTCCAGGATCCACTTGAGCTTGGTGCCGGAGAAATACGGATCGGTGACCAGGCCGGTAGTCTCGCGGATGTACTCCTGATGACCGTCGCGCTTGAGCTGCTCGCAGATCTCGGTGCTGCGGCGGCACTGCCAGACAATGGCGTTGTAGACCGGGCGACCGGTTTCCTTGTCCCACACCACGGTGGTCTCGCGCTGGTTGGTGATACCGATAGCGGCCACCTGAGCGTGGCTCAGGCCCGCCTGGGCCAGGGCTTCGACCATGGTTGCGCTCTGCGTGGCGAAGATTTCCATGGGGTCGTGCTCGACCCAACCCGCTTGCGGATAGTGCTGAGCGAACTCGCGCTGGGAGGTGCCGACCACATTGGCGTCACGATCGAAAATGATGGCCCGCGAACTGGTCGTGCCCTGGTCCAGGGCAATGATGTAGTTCTTGTTCTGGGTGTCTGTCATGTCGTTGGCCTTGCACAAGATAGGGAGTAGATCAGGGCGTGGGCGAGCGTTGGGCTCAGCGCCGGCATCAGGAAACCTGGGTCTTGCCCTGAGAATTATCGTCGGTCTGGATGGTCGCTGCCTCGGCATCGGGCAGGTTGCGGCCGATTACCATGCGGTACAGGGCCGCGCCGAGGCACGCCCCGGTGATCGGCGCGAACACCGGAATCAGGAAATAAGGAATATCACGGCCACCGGTCAGTGCCATCTCGCCCCAGCCGGCCATGAAGGTCATCAGCTTGGGCCCAAGGTCTCGTGCCGGATTCATCGCAAAACCGGTGAGCGGGCCCATTGCGCTGCCGATCACGGCGATCAGCAGGCCGATCAGCAGGGGGGCCATGGCGCCGCGCGGCAGACCGTTGTTGTCGTCTGTCAGGGCCATGATCACGGCCATCAGGATCGCGGTTATCACCACCTCCACCAGGAACGCCTGGCCCGTGGAAAGCGCAGGGTGCGGGTAGGTCGAGAACACCGAGGCGAGCTCCAGGCTCTCCTGGCTGCCGCGAACCATGGCGTGTGCTTGTTCGTAATCGAAGAAAAGACTGCTGTAGAGGGTATAGACCAATGCAGCCCCGCAGAACGCGCCGGCGATCTGCGCAATGATGTAGAAGGGCAGCTTGTGCTTTTCAAAACCGCCGAACAGGCAGAGCGCAATGCTCACGGCCGGGCTCAGGTGCGCGCCAGATACGCCAGCGGTCAGGTAGATGGCCATGCTGACGCCGATGCCCCAGATGATGCTGATCTCCCACAGGCTGAAGCTGGCACCCGCGATCTTGAGCGCGGCGACGCAGCCCGTGCCGAAAAAGATGAGCAGCGCGGTGCCGAAGAATTCGGCGATGCATTGGCTGGACAGCGTAGGTGGACGTAGAGCAGTCGTCATGTATGACCTCGATTCTTGTTGTTGTAAGGCGCTGGGTGCGCTCGACAGCAAGGCCCGGCATCGATCCCCATTGAGGCCGGGTGGGTAAAGGAAATGCACCTTATCAGGGCGTCATTTATTCAGAAACGAAAAAATATAGACAAGAAACGCTTATGTCAAAGGTCGAAAGTGAACCATTGGACATATTCTGACTGTTGGCTGGCAAAGTGACTTCATTCGCGACGCGACGCGGCCGCCACTCGCTGGCCGGTCCCTGACTTTTCCCCTAAAGTACGCGCAAACCCTGGCCTGCCGCCCAATGGAGCACTGCATGACACCTGCCCTGGATCTGTTGAAGAAGGTTCGCGCCGAACATCGAATTCACAGCTACGATCACGATCCGAAAGTGGCGTCCTATGGACTGGAAGCCGCTGAGAAGCTTGGGCTAGACCCACTGCGCGTTTACAAGACACTGCTGGCGAGCAGTGACAGGGGGGAGTTGCTGGTGGCGGTGGTTCCTGTCGGCGGGACACTTGACCTGAAAGCTCTCGCCCATGCAGCTGGGGTAAAGAAGTGCGAGATGGCCGACCCCGCAGCGGCGCAGCGGGCGACGGGATATCTGGTGGGGGGAATCAGTCCGCTGGGACAGAAAAAGCGCTTGCGCACCTTTATCGACCAGTCCGCTCAAGCGTTCGAGACGATTCACGTCAGTGCCGGGAGGCGTGGGCTGGAGGTCGAACTGGCCGCTGACGTACTTGCCGCGAATACCCTGGGCCAGTTTGCCTCGATTGGCAGGGTGTGAATGCTCTACGGGAGCTGCATCGCGCCATTCGCAGGCTTGCCCCGCAACAGGCGCGATGCGGTCCGGACGTTCAGGTCACCGAGCTGTACCGGCGCACACCTGCGTCCTGGGAGTGCAACTGCGCCGCCACGCTCCCCGCTACGGCGAACAGCACCAGATGATCCGCCGCCACTTCGATCCCTACGTCATGGCCGATCAGATGATCGACATGGCTGGGGAAGATCGCTTCGAGCTGGCTGCCGGTCGGCAGTTGCAGCCGATACAGGGTCGAGGCCCCCAGGAAACTCTTGCCTACGATCCGCGCCTGCAATGCACTGCCCGGGGCATGCACGATATCGTCCGGGCGCAGCAGCACGTCCACCGCACTGCCTACCGCCATGGTGTAGGCGCGATTGCCGCGCAATTCGCCCAGCTCGGTACTGACAGCTTCAGGACTGAGCAACTGGCCACGGATGAAATACCCCTGGCCCACAAAGCTTGCGACAAAAGGCGTCAGCGGCTCGTGATAAAGGTTGTAGGGCGTATCCCACTGTTCAAGCCGACCTTCCTTGAACACGCCGACGTGGTCGCTGACCGCGAAGGCTTCTTCCTGGTCGTGAGTGACGAGGATGGCGCTGGTACCGCGGCTCTTGAGGATGTCACGCACCTCATGGCTGAGGCGCCGGCGCAGCTCGACGTCAAGGTTGGAAAACGGCTCGTCGAGCAGCAGCAGTTGTGGCTCCGGAGCCAGTGCACGGGCCAGGGCGACGCGCTGCTGCTGGCCACCTGACAGTTCGTGCGGGTAACGGCCGCCCAGGCCACCGAGCTTGACCAGCTCGAGCATATCCTGGATGACGTCGCGCTGCTGCGGGTGCTTGGCGATGCCAAAGGCGATGTTCTGCGCCACGGTAAGGTGAGGGAACAGCGCGTAGTCCTGGAACACCATGCCGATCCGGCGTTTCTCCGGGGCGAGGGTGAAGCCTGCGCGCGAGATCA
Organism: Pseudomonas sp. JE3303; assembly: GCF_056312565.1. Classification (NCBI taxonomy): domain Bacteria; kingdom Pseudomonadati; phylum Pseudomonadota; class Gammaproteobacteria; order Pseudomonadales; family Pseudomonadaceae; genus Pseudomonas; species Pseudomonas sp. JE3303. The sequence continues at coordinate 56,190 of NZ_JBWGIF010000015.1, read as the reverse complement.
CTTCGCCCGCCAGGGTGATATCACCTTCGTGCACGGGCTCGAAGCCGGCGATGGCGCGCAGGGTGGTGGTCTTGCCGCAGCCTGATGAACCCAGCAGGCAACCAATGTCGCCTGCGTTCAAGTGCAGGTTGAGGTTCTGGACGATGCGCTGGTCGCCATAGCCGCAGGCGAGGTTGCGCAGGTTGAGCAGTAGGGGTTGACTCATGCGTGGTGGTAAGCCGGTTCTACAAGAAATTCGAGAAGGGCCTTCTGTGCATGCAGGCGGTTTTCAGCCTGGTCCCAGGCGACCGCGCGAGGGTCGTCAAGCAGGTCCAGACTGATTTCCTCACCACGGTGGGCGGGCAGGCAATGCATGAACAGGGCGTCGGATGCCGCCAGGTCGAGCAGTTCACGGGTGACCTGGAAAGGCGCGAAATGCGCCAGGCGCCGAGCAGTTTCCTCCTCCTGACCCATGGAAGTCCAGACATCGGTGCTGACCAGGTGCGCATCACGTACCGCATCCTTGGGATCACGCACGATCCGCACGCGTTCGCCAGCGGCTTCGACGAAGCGCGGGTCGGGCTCGTAGCCCTCGGGGCAGGCCACGCGCAGCTGGAAGTCGAACTGGATGGCTGCCTCTATATAGCTGTTGCACATGTTGTTGCCGTCACCGATCCACGCCACGGTCTTGCCCTGAATCGAGCCACGGTGTTCGTGGAAAGTCTGCATGTCGGCCAGCAACTGGCAGGGGTGCAGATCATCGGAAAGGCCGTTGATCACCGGTACCCGTGAATTGGCGGCGAACTCGGTGAGCGTGCTGTGGGCGAAGGTGCGGATCATCACGGCGTCGAGCATGCGCGACATCACAATGGCGCAATCGCCGATCGGCTCGCCGCGGCCCAGCTGGGTGTCACGCGGCGAGAGGAAGATGGCCTGGCCGCCGAGCTGGATCATGCCGGCTTCGAACGACAGGCGGGTCCGCGTCGACGATTTTTCGAAGATCATTCCCAGCACCCGGTTTTTCAGGGGTTCGAACAGTACGCCGCGGTTACGCAGGTCCTTCAGCTCGATGCCGCGACGGATTACGCTCAGCAGCTCGTCGGGCGTGAAATCCATCAGGGAGAGAAAGTGCCTAGCGCTCATGATTGACTACCTTGTTTGCATCGGACTGCAGGTCGACCGTACCGGTTTCCTTGACGGTTTTGAACAACGGAGGTGACCTGCGGCGTTAGCCGCACGGGGCGACGGAATTAGGGAAAGGCGCAATACTATAATTAAATGTCGCCTGAAACCAATAGGGACGGCAGGCTCGGTGTATCAAAGGGTGTCGTAAACCCTGGGGGGACGCTGTTTCTTATTTGCTACAGGCGTTTTTACACCGACCGTGCTCGGTTTTGCAAACCAAGGTCGCAAATTGCTCCGCCTGATGGCGTTCGATTCATGCGGCGAAACCGGCTGGTGCCGGGTTGATCGCTGGCGCATAGTCGGATTTCAGACAACCATCAGCAGAGGCGGCCATGCCCAGCACCCTGCACCACCGTGCCTGTCACCTGTGCGAGGCCATCTGCGGCCTGAATATCGAAGTCTTCCGACCGGACAATGGCCCGGCAAGCATCAGCTCCATAAAGGGCGATCACGACGACCCGTTCAGCCGCGGCCATATCTGTCCCAAGGCGATTGCGCTCCAGGATATCCAGAACGATCCGGACCGTCTGCGCCAGCCTCATCGGCGCATTGGCGAGCGCTGGGAAGCCATCGGCTGGCAGGAGGCATTTGCCCTCGCCGCCGACCGGCTCTGGGCCATTCAGCAAGCCCATGGGCGCAACGCGGTGGCGGTGTACCAGGGAAATCCCAGCGTGCACAACTACGGGTTGATGACCCACAGCAACTACTTCCTGGGCCTGCTCAAGACCCGCAACCGTTTTTCTGCCACCTCGGTCGACCAACTGCCCCAGCACCTGACCAGTTACCTGATGTATGGCCATGGCCTGCTGTTGCCGATTCCCGACATCGATCACACCGACTTCATGCTGGTGCTGGGCGCCAATCCGTTGGCATCCAACGGCAGCATCATGACTGTGCCGGACGTCGCCAAGCGGCTCAAGGCGCTGCAAGCCCGCGGCGGCCGCTTGGTAGTCGTCGACCCTCGCCGTACCGAAACGGCGGGCATGGCCGATCAGCACCTGTTCATTCGCCCTGGGGGTGATGCCGCGCTGCTGTGTGGGCTGCTCAATACGCTGTTCGCCGAAGGCCTGGCGCGTGGCTCGCACTTGCCGGTGCAAGGGCTCGAAGCAGTGCGAGAGGCGATCCTGCCTTTCGATGCCGAAGCGATGAGTCCGCTGTGCGGCATCGACGCCGTGCGCATCCGTCAGCTGGCTCGGGACTTCGCCGCAGCCGAAAAAGCCGTTTGCTACGGACGCATGGGCGTGTCCACCCAATCCTTTGGCACGCTTTGCCATTGGCTGGTGCAGCTGATCAACCTGGTGACCGGTAATCTGGACCGGGTCGGTGGGACACTGTGCACAGAGCCCGCGGTCGACCTGGTGGCCAGCACCCCGGCCGGGCATTTCAATGCCTGGCAGAGCCGGGTGTCCGGGTTGCCCGAGTACGGCGGCGAGCTGCCTGTAGCGGCCTTGGCCGAGGAGATTCTCGGCAAGGGGGAAGGGCAGGTGCGGGGGCTGGTCACGGTGGCCGGCAACCCTGTGTTGTCCACCCCCAATGGGCGCCAGTTGGACAAGGCGTTGGGAGGGCTGGAGTTCATGCTCAGCATCGACCTGTACATCAACGAAACCACGCGCCATGCCGACCTGATCCTGCCCTCCACCTCGGCACTGGAAAACGACCACTACGACACCACCTTCAACCTGCTGGCGGTGCGCAACGTCACCCGCTTCAACCGGGCGATCCTGCCCCGGCCAGAAGGTGCGCTGCACGATTGGGAAATCTTCGTCGGCCTGGCCCAGGCTCTCGCCGAGCGCACCCAGGTCGAGCTCAAGCCCACAGTGCCGCCCGCGCGAATGATCGATACCGGCCTGCGCCAGGGGCGCTACGGAGATGCCTCACCGTGGCAGCTGTCGCTGGATACCTTGGACAAGCACCCGCATGGTCTGGACCTGGGTGCGCTGCAGCCGAATCTGGCATCGCGCCTGAAAACGCCGGGTCAGGTCGTCGATGCCGCGCCTCAGGTCGTGCTCGACGACCTGCAACGCCTTGCCCGGCAAGTGCCGCCAGCGCCAGACCAGTTGCAGTTGATTGGCCGTCGGCATGTGCGCAGCAACAACTCCTGGATGCACAATTTCCACCGGCTGGTAAAAGGCAAGCCGCGTCACCAGTTGCTGATGCATCCAAGCGACCTCGAAGCGCGTCGCCTGCAGGATGGTCAATGGGTGCAAGTGAAATCCCGGGTCGGCAGCGTGCGAGTGCAGGTCCTGGCCAGTGATGAAGTCATGCCGGGCGTGGTGAGCCTGCCCCATGGCTACGGACACGGCCTGAAAGGCGCGCAACTCGAGATCGCCAACGGTCAGCCCGGCGTCAGCGCCAACGACCTGACCGACGAACACCTGCGCGACGCCGTATCGGGCAATGCCGCCCTGAACGGCGTGCCGGTAGAAGTGGTAGCGGCCTGACGAGGCAAGGCCGAGCATGCCGCTCGGCTTTCCGATACAATGCGTCACCGTGCCGACGATGGAGTCGGAAAGTTCAGCCGAGGTGCTTCATGGATATCATCGAAACGATCAAAGAGCAGATTGCCAACAACACCATTCTGCTTTACATGAAAGGCTCGCCGAATGCCCCGCAGTGCGGCTTTTCGGCCAAGGCGGCGCAAGCCGTTATGGGTTGCGGCGAGAAGTTCGCTTACGTCGACATCCTGCAGAACCCCGAAATCCGCGCCAACCTGCCCAAGTACGCCAACTGGCCGACCTTCCCACAGCTGTGGGTAGGCGGCGAGCTGGTCGGCGGTAGCGACATCATGATCGAGATGCACGCCAACGGCGAATTGCAGACCCTGATCAAGGACGCTGTTGCCAAGGCTGCCGATCAGGCATAAGCCGCATGCAATAAAAAAGCCCCGCTGATGCGGGGCTTTTTTTATTGCGCAGTACAGCAGTGCTGGTTTACTCCCCCATCTGCGACTGCAGGTAGTTCTCCAGGCCGATCTTGTCGATCAGGCTGAGCTGGGTTTCAAGCCAGTCGATGTGCTCTTCCTCGGACTCGAGAATGTCTTCGAGCATGTCGCGGCTGCCGAAGTCGCCGACGGTCTCGCAGTGGGCAATGGCCGCCTTCAGGTCGATCAGCGCTTTCTGCTCGATCTTGAGGTCGCACTCGATCATCTCGCGGGTGTGCTCGCCGATCAGCAGCTTGCCCAGGTCCTGGACGTTGGGAATGCCTTCAAGGAAGAGAATACGCTTGATCAGTTTGTCAGCGTGCTTCATCTCGTCGATGGATTCCTTGTACTCGTGCTTGCCGAGCTTCTCCAGGCCCCAGTCCTCGTACATGCGCGCATGCAGGAAATACTGGTTGATGGCGACCAGCTCGTTTCCGAGGATCTTGTTGAGATGCTGGATGACGCTAATGTCGCCTTTCATGGTGGAGCCTGCCCTTCAAATGTGCCGATAAGCAGGATTTTGAGCTTGAGCAGTTCTGCTGTCAAACCTAAGTTATTGAATAATAAATGAAAATTAATCGGAATAAGAATGTTTTTGAACCGCGTCTTAGTCCTAACTGTTTGAATTACAGGCATAAAAAAACCGGACACTGAGTCCGGTTCTTGAAATTGGGCACTTTTACGCCGCGGTAAATTCCACGGGATAGGGCAGGGCAGCCTGGCTGGCCTGCAGTTCGGTGAGGGTTTCACGTACCACTTCCTTGGCAAGGCAGGCACATTTCCCACACTGGGTGCCAACCTGGGTGGCGGCTCGAACTTCCTTGTAGCTGCAGCATCCTTCATAGATCGCATCGCGGATCTGTCCGTCGGTTACACCAACACAAAGACACACATACATAAAGTCTGACCATCACTGGTTGCGGCTTGATGTTCTGGAGACTAATGGTAATGAGAATGCTTGTCAAAGCACAGGCGTGAGCTTTGTGCGCCGGCCGACCAGCGGTTGCATTCGGCCTGTCACCTCAAGCGGTGTATGATGGCCGGCCTTTGTGTGCGCCGAGCGGCATAGGTCGCTCGGGCCGCCTTTTCAACACCATCAGGAGATATCGAATGAGCGTGCTCGTTGGTAAACAAGCCCCGGACTTCACCGTCGCCGCCGTACTCGGCAATGGCGAAATCGTCGACAGCTTCAACCTGGCTTCGGCCATCAAGGGCAAATATGGCCTGGTGTTCTTCTATCCACTGGACTTCACCTTCGTCTGCCCGTCCGAGCTGATCGCCCTGGACAATCGCATCCCTGACTTCCAGGCGCGCAACGTCGAAGTGATCGGCGTTTCGATCGACTCGCACTTCACTCACAACGCCTGGCGCAACACCCCGGTCGAGAAGGGCGGCATCGGCCAGGTCAAGTACACCCTGGCAGCTGACATCTCCCACGAGATCTGCAAGGCCTACGACGTTGAGTCCGAAGGCGGCGTGGCCTTCCGTGGCGCATTCCTGATCGACGACAAGGGCGTAGTCCGCTCGCAGATCGTCAACGACCTGCCGCTGGGCCGCAACATGGACGAGCTGCTGCGTCTGGTCGATGCCCTGCAATTCCACGAAGAGCACGGCGAAGTCTGCCCGGCCAACTGGAAGAAAGGCGACAAGGGCATGACCGCATCGCCTGAAGGCGTTGCTGCTTACCTGAGCGAGAATGCTGGCAAGCTGTAATCGCCACGCATAAGAAAACCGGCCATTACGGCCGGTTTTTTTATGCGTGGCGATTACAGCACGACTCAGTCGTTGAAGTCGCGCCAGCCGCCCATCTCTTTCCAGCGGTTGACGATGCCGCAGAACAGCTCGGCGGTCTTCTCGGTGTCGTAGCGGGCCGAGTGAGCCTCACGGCCATCGAAGTCGATGTCGGCGCTCTGGCAGGCACGGGCCAGTACTGTCTGGCCGTAGGCGAGGCCAGCGAGGGTCGCGGTATCGAAACTGGAGAACGGGTGGAACGGGTTGCGCTTGAGGTCGTTGCGCACGACAGCCGCGTTCAGGAACCCCAGGTCGAAGCTGCTGTTGTGTCCGACCAGGATCGCCCGCTTGCAGCCATTGGCTTTCAGCGCCTTGCGCACACCTCGGAAGATGTCGGTCAGGGCTGATTCCTCGCTCACCGCCATGCGCAGCGGGTGGTCCAGCTTGATCCCGGTAAACTCCAGGGCGGCCTGCTCGATGTTGGCACCTTCGAACGGCTCGACGCGGAAGAAGTAGGTGTGTTCAGGGAACAGGAAGCCTTTTTCATCCATGCCGATGGTGACGGCGGCGATTTCCAGCAGTGCGTCGGTCGCGCTGTTGAAACCGCCGGTCTCGACATCCACCACTACCGGCAGGTAACCGCGAAAGCGTTCGGCCATCGGGTGACGCGGGCCGCCCGCTTGACCGTCCTGGTCGTCATCATAGCGATCTTCGCTCACACGTTTTCCTCCAGCAGGCGCCAGCGCAGTTTTTCACCGGCGCGCAGCGGAACGACTGTCTGCTCACCGAAGGGCAGGCTGTCGGGTGCGGTCCACTCTTCGCGGACCAGGGTAATGGTGTCGGTATTCACAGGCAGGCCATAGAAGGCGGGACCGTGCAGGCTGGCGAAGCCTTCAAGCTTGTCCAGCGCACCACGTTGCTCGAACGCCTCGGCGTACATCTCGATGGCAGCGTAGGCGGTATAGCAGCCGGCACAGCCGCAGGCGGCTTCCTTGGCGTGTCGGGCGTGGGGCGCCGAGTCGGTACCGAGGAAGAACTTGCTGCTGCCACTGGTAGCCGCATCCAGCAACGCCACCTGGTGAGTGTTGCGCTTGAGAATCGGCAGGCAGTAGAAGTGCGGGCGGATGCCGCCAACCAGCATGTGGTTGCGGTTGTACAGCAGGTGCTGGGCGGTGATGGTCGCGGCGACGTTGCTTGGGGCTTCGTGGACGAACTGCGCGGCATCAGCGGTGGTGATGTGCTCGAAGACCACCTTGAGAGTCGGGAAACGCTCGACGACTCGGCGCAGGTGCTCGTCGATGAACAGCTTCTCGCGATCGAATACGTCGACCTCGCCACGTGTCACTTCACCATGCACCAGCAGCAGCATGCCCACTTCGGCCATGGCTTCGAGCACCGGGAAGATCTTGTCGACGCTGGTGACACCGGAATCGGAGTTGGTCGTGGCGCCTGCCGGGTAGAGCTTGGCGGCGTGGATGAAGCCGGTGGCCTTGGCCGCGCGGATTTCCTCGGGCTGGGTACGGTCGGTGAGGTACAGCACCATCAGCGGCTCGAAGCGGCTGCCTGCCGGGCGTGCGGCAAGAATGCGCTCACGGTAGGCACCAGCCTCGGCGGCGTTGCGCACCGGCGGTACCAGGTTGGGCATGATGATGGCGCGGGCAAAGGTGCGCGCCACGTCACCGACGGTGTGTGGCAGGACAGCGCCATCGCGAAGATGGATGTGCCAGTCATCGGGACGCAGGAGGGTCAGGCGATCGGACATTGGGGTTTCCAGGCGGGTCGAACTCAAGGATCAATGCTACCGGAAAAGCCGGGGACGAGCACTGGCTATCAAGTTTTGCAGGTTCCGACCGATAGCTTGCAGGTATGCCGTGAAAATCTGTGGAGCCGACCGTGCGCCAGCGTTATCTAGCCCTGTTCAGTATGTTTGCCAGCCTGCCGGCCATGGCGCTGACGTTCCAGACTCGCATGGAGAACATCGAGTGGAAAGTCGAGGGCGATCAGTTCGAGTGTCGGCTGATCCAGCCTATCAGCGGTTTCGGCAGCGGCGAGTTCGTGCGCCGGGCCGGCGAACAGGCGACTTTTCAGCTGCGTTCCAGCGGCAGCGTGCTGGGTGGCGGCACCGCGACCCTCCTCGCCGCAGCGGCCCCCTGGCAGCCAGGGCGGGGCGACATCAATCTTGGCGCGGTTCGCCTGGCGCGCAGTGGAGTGCTGTTCACTACTTCACAAGGCCAGGCCAGCCGCTTGATCAACGGGCTGCTCGATGGCCGCAGCACGGTAGTGCGCAATCACACCGGCGAGGGCGGCCGGGTCATGGAAGTACGTGTCTTGCCGGTGAGCTTCAGCAAGGCGTTCGATGACTATCAGGCATGTGCCGGCAAGCTGCTGGCAATGAACTACGACCAGATCCGCCAGACTCTGGTCGGCTTTCCCGGAGGCGGCATCGAATTGGACGGCAGTGCCCGGGCCCGGCTCGACCTGATCCTCGACTACATGAAGGCTGATCCCACGGTCAACCGCATCGAACTCGACGGCCATTCCGACAACAGCGGCAACCGTCTGACCAACCGTGACGTGTCGCGCCGTCGTGCACTGGCTGTCCTCGAATACCTGAAGGCCCATGGTGTGCGGGAGGAGCAGATAATCGTGCGCTTCCATGGCGAGCGGTATCCGCTGGCCAGGAATACCACGCCCGCCAACCGGGCGCGGAACCGGCGGGTCAACATCCACCTGGAGAGGGAAGCCTTGGTTGCCCAGCCACTGCAGGCCGGGGCTGCGGGAGATGTGAAGCCGGCTGAGGCGCAGCCGCCCGCTGCTCCACCGCCTGCGCCCCAGGCAGCCGCGGTCACGAAGACGCCCTGAGCGCTGCCGTTCGTCGCGCTGTCGACAGTTCTTGTCGCTTTGTCGTCACAAGCTGTCGCCCCACTGTAAATTCTGCGGCAAGAGCGGTAGAATCGACGGCTTTCCGTACAACGCGTGGAGTGATGGCATGGCGGACGTAAAAAAGGTCGTACTGGCGTATTCCGGCGGCCTTGATACTTCGGTGATTCTCAAGTGGCTGCAGGATACCTACAACTGCGAAGTGGTGACTTTCACCGCTGACCTGGGTCAAGGCGAGGAGGTCGAGCCGGCCCGCGCCAAGGCACAGGCCATGGGCGTCAAGGAAATCTACATCGACGACCTGCGCGAAGAGTTCGTGCGTGACTACGTATTCCCGATGTTCCGCGCCAACACTGTCTACGAAGGCGAGTACCTGCTGGGTACTTCGATCGCCCGTCCGCTGATCGCCAAGCGCCTGATCGAGATCGCCAATGAAACTGGCGCCGACGCCATTTCCCACGGCGCTACCGGCAAGGGCAACGACCAGGTTCGTTTCGAACTGGGCGCCTACGCGCTCAAGCCGGGCGTCAAGGTCATTGCTCCATGGCGTGAGTGGGACCTGCTGTCCCGCGAAAAGCTGATGGACTACGCCGAGAAGCACGGCATCCCTATCGAGCGCCACGGCAAGAAGAAATCGCCGTACTCGATGGACGCCAACCTGCTGCACATCTCCTACGAGGGCGGTGTCCTTGAAGATACCTGGACCGAGCACGAGGAAGACATGTGGAAGTGGAGCGTCTCGCCAGAGAACGCCCCGGACAAGGCAACCTACATCGAGCTGACCTACCGCAATGGTGACATCGTTGCCATCGACGGCGTCGAGAAGACCCCAGCCACCGTACTGGCCGAGCTGAACCAGATCGGCGGTGCCAACGGCATCGGTCGCCTGGACATCGTCGAGAACCGTTACGTCGGCATGAAGTCCCGCGGCTGCTACGAGACCCCGGGCGGCACCATCATGCTCAAGGCCCACCGCGCCATCGAGTCGATCACCCTGGACCGCGAAGTCGCTCACCTCAAAGACGAGTTGATGCCCAAGTACGCCAGCCTGATCTACACCGGCTACTGGTGGAGCCCGGAGCGCGTGATGCTCCAGCAGATGATCGACGCCTCCCAGGTCAACGTGAATGGCGTGGTTCGCCTGAAGCTGTACAAAGGTAACGTCATGGTTGTCGGCCGCCAGTCGGATGACTCGCTGTTCGATGCCAACATCGCGACCTTCGAGGAAGACGGCGGCGCCTACAACCAGGCTGATGCCGCTGGCTTCATCAAGCTCAACGCCCTGCGCATGCGCATTGCCGCCAACAAAGGCCGCTCGCTGCTGTAAGGCTTGATCGCTGTACAAGAAACCCGGCCTGGCCGGGTTTTTTCATGGGCGCTGGAAAGCTTCCTTGCCCTCATGCAACGGGTTCGTGCGCCTCCATGGGGCGCACATTGACGGTGATGCACGTCTGCGTGTCCAGGTTGTAGATCACCCAGCTGAATGCCTTGGCGGGTTGCTGGTCCATGCTGCGCGAGAGCTGCTTCTCGATGACCGCCCGCGCGTCATCGCCCGACAGCGCGATGGTGATTACATCCTTGGCCTCTGCTGGCGGCGCCGCTCCGCCACGGGGTGCGGCCAGGCTGGGCAGCGCATGTGCACGTCCCGGGTCTGGTGGCGCGTCCTCGGCAACCGCTGCTGGCGGAGGCGTGGGCTCTGCTTTGGCTACCGGGATATACAGTGATTTGTAGTTGAAGTTGAGGGTCAGGAAAAACAGCACTGTCAGGAAAAAGGGGAAGCACACGAGAAACCATGTGTAGATAGTCTGGCTGCCCTCGCTCAGAAAAGGTAACGATGCCAGGGCCGAGGCTTCGATGATGCCGGCGAATATGGCGATTATGGTCAGCGGACTGGTAGGTTCTACACGGCTCATTTCTGGGTTGCCTTTCGGTGCGTGGATCACCTTTAGCACGGCTGTTCAACGTGCAGAACCGTGCGGCATTTCGCCATGCGGAATCAATTCCGGTTGGTGTGCAATTGGATGATGCTTGCCATCCCTAAATAAAGAAATTTCCTGCACTACGAACGGATGAATTGAGGGGGAGCCGACTGACGGGTAGTGCTAGTTTTGCTGCGTGGTCGATTCATGCTAGTTGATCGACAACCGTTACAGAATGATGCGCTTTGTAGGAAGTTTCCGTTAATCGCGTAGGTTCTCTCCTTGCATGTAAGTGTGAGGGTGGTCGTGGTCCTCGACTGTGTCCTGTTAGGCTATCGTGCGACTTCAAAACTAGAAAAATACCGAAACTTTGGATATCCCATGAATAAAGTGTTGATCGTGGATGATCACCCGGTTATTCGTCTGGCCGTACGCATGCTGATGGAGCGGCATGGCTATGAGGTCGTGGCGGAAACGGACAATGGTGTGGATGCACTGCAACTGGCGCGGGAAGGCCGTCCGGATATCGTCATACTCGACATCGGCATACCCAAGCTCGATGGCATGGAAGTTGTTTCACGGCTGGTAGCCGCCCACCCCGAGACCAAGGTGCTGGTGCTGACGTCCCAGTCCGCCGGCCATTTTTCGATGCGCTGCATGCAGGCGGGAGCAGCGGGCTACGTCTGCAAGCAACAGGACCTGACAGAACTGCTCAGCGCGATCAAGGCTGTGTTGTCGGGATACAGCTACTTTCCCAACCAGGCACTGCACAAAGTGCGAACCAACCTCAACGGCGGCAGCGAGGCCGAAATGGTCGGGCGTCTGTCAGGGAGGGAAATGATGGTGCTGCAGCAGCTTGCAAAGGGCAAATCCAACAAAGAGATAGCTGAAGGCATGTACCTCAGCAACAAGACGGTGAGCACTTACAAGACGCGCCTGTTGCTAAAGCTCAATGCTCGGTCGCTGGTCGACCTGATCGAGCTCGCCCAGCGTCATGGGATCGCGTGAGCAGTACTGCGCAGTCCAAGCCTTGAGCTTTGGAGCGCCGCTGTAGGAAGAGCGCCGCGCGGGCGGCGCTGGTTCCAGAGGCGCCAGAACGCTCAAGGGCGCACATCACACATCACACATCAAAATCGTAATCGGCCAATTGCCGCTTCAACCGCCGCTCTTCCAGCAGATTGTCGATGGTGCGGCGTTTGTCGAGGTTGGTCTTGGCGGTTTCCGCCCGAGGCTCGTCGTCATCGGTGCTGGTGAAATCTTCGTCGATCGCCAGGTCTTCTTTTTCATCGGTGCTCATGAGTCACTCCAAGCCATCAGGGCCGTTGGCCGACCTTATAACGAGAAATGCGAAGCGGGTAAAAAAGATTTTTTCAATCGCGATGGGCGGATCCTGGCTATCACCTCAATCGTCGGAGGTTTTATGCTTGTACTCGCACAGGTCTTCGATGCGGCAGCTGCCACATCGAGGCTTGCGCGCCTGGCACACATACCGGCCATGCAGGATCAGCCAGTGGTGTGCGTCGAGCAGGTAATCCCTGGGGACGAACTTGAGCAGCTTCTTCTCCACCTCCAGCACGTTCTTGCCGGGCGCGATGCCGGTGCGGTTGCTGACGCGGAAGATATGCGTGTCGACGGCCATCGCCAACTGGCGAAATGCAGTATTCAACACGACATTGGCAGTCTTGCGGCCAACTCCAGGCAAGGCTTCGAGCGCCTCGCGGCTTTGGGGCACCTCGCTGCCATGCTGCTCCACCAGCAGGCGACAGGTCTCGATGACGTTCTTCGCCTTGCTGTTGTAGAGGCCGATGGTCTTGATGTAGGTGCTCAAGCCCTCGACGCCCAAGGCAAGGATCGCTTCCGGCGTATTGGCCACCGGGTACAGCCTGGCAGTGGCCTTGTTCACGCCGACATCGGTCGCCTGGGCCGAAAGAATCACGGCAATCAGCAGCTCGAAAGTCGTCGTGTAGGCCAGCTCGGTCTTCGGATCGGGGTTGTCTTCATGCAGCCTGCGAAAGATTTCGAGGCGTTTGGCAGCGTTCATTGAGTCAGGTCAGCGAGCGAGGAGAGGGATGCCCCGGCCATGGTTGGCCGGGGCGGGGACTTACTTGATGCGCTGGCCCGGCTTGGCGCCGCTGTCCGGGCTCAGCAGATAGATCTCTTCACCCCCGGGGCCTGCGGCCATGACCATGCCTTCGGACACGCCAAAACGCATCTTACGCGGCTTCAGGTTGGCCACCATCATGGTGAGGCGACCCTCAAGCTGGGACGGCTCGGGGTAGGCGGACTTGATGCCGGAGAACACATTGCGCTGCTCGTCGCCGATGTCCAGGGTCAGGCGCAGCAGCTTGTCTGCACCTTCCACAGCTTCGGCCTTGAGGATCAGGGCGACGCGCAGGTCAACTGCGGCGAAGGTATCGAACTCGATTTCAGCCGACAGCGGGTCCTTGGCCAGCTCGCCATTGCCGACAGGGGCGGTGTCACCCTGGGCAGCGGCCAGGTCTTCCTTGCTGGCCGCGACCATGGCCTCGACCTTGGCAGGTTCGATGCGGCTCATCAGCGCCTTGAAGGGATTCAGCTTGTGGTTCTCAAGACGGCTCAGGTGATCGGTCCAGGTCAGCGGCGCGACGTTGAGGAACGCCTCGGCATCGGCAGCCAGCAGTGGCAGCACCGGCTTGAGGAAGATCACCAGCTGGCGGAACAGGTTGACGCCCTGGGCGCAGATCGCCTGCACCTCATCCTGCTTGCCTTCCTGTTTGGCCAGCGACCACGGCGCCTTGTCGGCGATCCAGGCGTTGGCACGGTCGGCCAGGCCCATGATCTCGCGCATCGCGCGGGCAAAGTCGCGAACCTCGTAGGCCTCGGCGATGGATGGAGCGGCAGCGAGGAAGGCTTCGGTCAGCTCGGGCGCTGCGTCGCCTTCGACCATCACGCCATCATTGCCCTTGTGGATGAAGCCCGCACAGCGGCTGGCGATGTTGACCACTTTGCCGACCAGATCGGAATTCACCTTCTGCACGAAGTCGTCCAGGTTCAGGTCCAGGTCATCGACGCCACGGCCCAGCTTGGCCGCGTAGTAGTAGCGCAGGTACTCGGGCTGCAGGTGGTCGAGGTAGGTGCGGGCCTTGATGAAGGTGCCGCGCGACTTGGACATCTTGGCGCCGTTGACGGTCAGGTAGCCGTGCACATTGATTGCGGTCGGCTTGCGGAAACCGGCACCTTCGAGCATCGCTGGCCAGAACAGGGCGTGGAAGTTGACGATGTCCTTGCCGATGAAATGGTACAGCTCGGCCTTGGAGTCCTTGTTCCAGAATGCGTCGAAATCCAGCTCGGGGCGACGGTCGCAGAGGTTCTTGAAACTGGCCATGTAGCCGATCGGGGCATCGAGCCATACATAGAAGTACTTGCCCGGCGCATCGGGGATCTCGAAGCCGAAGTACGGCGCATCGCGGGAGATGTCCCACTCCTGCAGGCCCGAATCGAGCCATTCGGCGAGCTTGTTGGCTACCGCGTCCTGCAGGGTGCCGCTGCGGGTCCACTCCTGCAGCATGGCCTGGAAGTCAGGCAGCTTGAAGAAGAAGTGCTGGGAGTCGCGCAGCACCGGGGTCGCCCCGGAAATTGCCGACTTGGGATTCTTCAGCTCGGTCGGCTCATAGGTTGCGCCGCATTTCTCGCAGTTGTCGCCATACTGGTCGTCCGCGGCGCACTTGGGGCAGGTGCCCTTGATGAACCGGTCGGCCAGGAACATCTTCTTGTCCGGGTCGAAGTACTGGGTCACCGAACGGGTGGCGATATGGCCGGCGTCCCGCAGCTTCAGGTAGATGAGGCTCGACAACTCGCGGTTTTCTTCGGCATGGGTCGAGTGGAAGTTGTCGAAGTCGACCAAGAAGTCGGCGAAATCGCCGCTGTGCTCGGTCTGCACGTTGGCGATCAGCTGCTCGGGCGTGATGCCTTCCTTCTCGGCGCGCAGCATGATGGCCGAACCGTGGGCGTCGTCGGCGCAGACATAGATGCACTGGTTGCCGCGCAGCTTCTGGAAGCGTACCCACATGTCAGTCTGGATGTACTCGAGCATATGGCCCAGGTGGATGGAACCATTGGCATAGGGCAGGGCGCTGGTAACGAGAATCTGACGGGGCTCGGACATGTTGGCTCGGCTATCTTCGGCTACTTGGGTGATGAAAGGGTGATCGGCCACTATAAAGGCCCAGGCGATTTATTTCACCCCATGCACGCATCTGCTGACGGTTGACGGGTTAGCATAGGCACCTGTTTTTCACTCAGCCTTCACATTGGGAGCCTCCATGAGTGCCGTCACGCGTGCCGCCGTCGAAGCCGTGCTTCGCCTGTACAATGACCCTTACCTGAACCTGGACCCAGTCAGCGCCGGTTGCGTCCAGGCCATTGATATCCAGGGCGGGCAGGTCACTGTACGCCTGCAGCTGGGCTATGCCGCGGGTCTGTTCAGCAATGGCTGGGCCCAGGTATTGCAAACGGCCATCGAAGGAATCGAAGGCGTCGCCGGCGCCCGCGTCGAGATCACCACGGTGATTGCCGCACACAAGGCCCAGGCCCAGGTGCCCGGCCTGGCCAACGTCAAGAACATCATCGCCGTGGCCTCGGGCAAGGGCGGCGTCGGCAAGTCGACCACCGCTGCCAATCTGGCGCTGGCGTTGGCACGGGAAGGGGCCCGGGTGGGCATTCTCGACGCCGACATCTATGGCCCGAGCCAAGGGGTGATGTTTGGTATCGCCGAGGGCACCCGGCCGCAGATCCGCGAGCAGAAGTGGTTCGTGCCGATCAAGGCCCATGGTGTCGAAGTCATGTCCATGGCGTTCCTGACCGACGACAACACGCCGATGGTGTGGCGCGGTCCGATGGTATCTGGCGCCTTGCTGCAGCTGGTTACCCAGACTGCCTGGGATGACCTTGATTACCTGGTCATCGACATGCCGCCGGGTACGGGCGACATTCAGCTGACGCTGGCGCAAAAGGTGCCGGTGGCCGGTTCGGTGATAGTCACCACGCCTCAGGACCTGGCGCTGCTGGATGCCAGGAAGGGTGTGGAGATGTTCCGCAAGGTCAACATCCCGGTGCTGGGCGTGGTCGAGAACATGGCGGTGCACATCTGCTCGAACTGCGGCCATGCCGAGCACTTGTTCGGTGAGGGCGGCGGCGAGAAGCTGGCCACGCAATACGGTGTCGAGCTGCTGGCCTCGTTGCCGTTGTCGATGCTGATCCGCGAACAGGCCGACAGTGGCAAGCCCACCGCGATCGCCGAGCCGGAAAGTCAGATTGCGATGGTGTATCAGGAGCTGGCGCGTCAGGTCGGTGCGCGCATTGTGCTTCAGGAAGCTGCCGCGCCCGCCATGCCAAGCATCACCATCAGCGAGGACTAACAGCCGCGCGTTGAGGGACAGGCATAAAAAAACCCGCCAATTGGCGGGTTTTTTCAGCTAGCGGCTAAATCAGCCCAGCTGCACTTCTTCAGCCTGCATACCTTTCTGGCCGCGGGTAGCGACGAAGGTAACAGCCTGGCCTTCTTTCAAGGTCTTGAAGCCGTCAGCTTGGATGGCTTTGAAGTGTACGAACAGGTCGTCACCGGATTGTGGGGTGATGAAGCCGTAGCCTTTTTCATCGTTGAACCACTTGACGGTGCCGTTTTGACGATTGGACATGGTGAGTCTCCTTGGACTGAGTTAACAACGGCGCAGGAAATGCCCTGGCCGAGACTGAGTGCAAAGAGCAGGAAAATTCGAGGATGGGCGATCGTAATCTTGCATCTGACAGATATTCTCGGTGACACGTGCAGCACAGTGACGACACCTTACCCCACTTTCCAGAACCTGCCAATGGCCAACGAGCGCTTTGCGCGAAATCGGACTGGCGGCTGCCGGTGAGCCGGCAGGGCCCGTCAGCCGTGGATTTGAGGACACCGCCCGGCGATGGAACTTTATAGCCGGAGCCGAGCCCGGTAAGATGCCCCATCTTTTTTCATCCCGCTATTTCAGGACACCCGCCATGAGCATCAAATCGGACAAGTGGATTCGCCGCATGGCGCAGGAACACGGCATGATCGAACCGTTCGTCGAGCGTCAGGTACGTGGCGACAGCGACAGCCGGGTCATTTCCTTCGGCGTGTCCAGCTACGGCTACGATGTGCGCTGCGCCGACGAGTTCAAGGTGTTCACCAACATCAACTCGGCCACCGTCGACCCGAAGAACTTCGATGCCGGCAGCTTCGTCGACGTGAAGAGCGACGTGTGCATCATCCCGCCGAACTCCTTCGCCCTGGCCAGGACGGTCGAGTACTTCCGCATTCCGCGCAATGTGCTGACGATCTGCCTGGGCAAGAGCACCTACGCCCGTTGCGGCATCATCGTCAACGTGACGCCGCTGGAACCGGAGTGGGAAGGCCATGTGACCCTGGAATTCTCCAATACCACCACGCTGCCAGCGAAGATCTATGCCAATGAAGGCGTGGCCCAGATGCTGTTCCTGGAGTCCGACGAGGAGTGTGAAGTTTCCTATAAGGACCGCGGCGGCAAGTACCAGGGGCAGCGTGGCGTGACCCTGCCGCGCACCTGAATCGACGAAGCGCGGGAATTAGTTTCCTCATTGGCACTCCAACAGGGTGTATGCCGGCGCGCATGACGCGTGCCATCCAACGCCCAGGAGCAGCCTATGAAACTCGATCCCGTCATCAGCGCCAAGCTCGCCGTGCTGCAGCCCAATCATATCGGGATGCTGGCGTGGACGCTTCTGGCGCACCCGCAGGTGTCACTGCACGCAGGGGGTGTGCCCGGCCAGCCCGATCCGGATACCCCTCAACCTGCGCAGCCCGGGGATACTCCGCCGATGGAGCCCGGAGAGCCGACCCTGCCGGATGAGCCACCACCCGCCCCTGTGGCCTGATTACCCGCGCACGCGCCACACCTTGCCGGCTCCCGCAAGATACAAGCGGGTTGCGGGCGAGGGGTCGACGTTCCAGCCGCCGGTGAATTCACCGAAGGCCGGTAGCAGGCTTACCCGCTCGTCCAGCACGTAGCAGGGCAGCCGCAGGCGCTGCCGTCCCCGCCCCCGCAGGATATGCACGGGATGCACGTGTCCTGCCAGTACCGGATGCGTTGCATGCGGCTCAGGCTCATGCTGCAGGGCAAACGGTCCCATCATCAGCGGCTCATCCACTACCTTCATCCCAAGGCTTTCAGGCGGGTCGCCCGCATGGCGATCGTGATTGCCTCGAATCAGCACTATCCGCAAACCAGGGTGCCCTTCGCGCCAGCCCTGCAAGCGTGTCATGGTAGCCGGTGCCCGGGCCGTGCGGGCATGCAGAAAGTCCCCAAGCACGATCAACTGCTCGCTGGGATAGGCGGCCAGCAGCGCATCCAGCCGTGCCAGGGTCGCTTCGGTGGTGCCACGCGGGACAGGCTGATGCAACGCCCGATAGCTGGCCGCCTTGCCGATGTGCACGTCGGCCAGCAGCAGTGCTTTGTGCGATGGCCAGTAGATCCCGTGATCGCCCAGCAGCCAGAGGATTTCGCCGCAGTGCTCCACCGCCAGGTAGTCTTCCATCTACAGTCCTCTGCTCGCGGCTTTTTCCAGGTCAGCCACCATCCGCGCGATGCGGTCGGCCAGTTTCTCGGTGGTCAGTGTTTCGCGCATGCCCTCGACCAGCAGGGCAAACGCCAGCGGCCCCGGCCTGCGCAGGGGTTGCAGGTCGAGCCGCAGGGCGCCCAGTTTGTGGAGCTGTGCTTGCAGTCGCTCGATTTCCAGCTCTTCACGCATCACTTCGTCACGGGCCTGCCCTAGCAGCAGGTTGCCCGCGTCGTGTTTGCGGAATACTTCATAGAACAATCCACTCGATGCCTGGATCTGCCGCATGCTCTTCTGCGCCGCCGGGTACCCGCCGAACACCAGCCCGGAAATCTGCGCGATCTCCCGAAAGCGGCGCAGGGCCATTTCGCCAGCGTTCAGGCTGGCCAGCACATCCTCCAGCAGGTTGTTCGGATCCAGGGCTGCGGGCAGGTGATTGGCCCAGTCCACCTCGCTGGGGCTGAGTAGTTCGAAGCCATAGTCATTGACCGCGATCGAAACGCTGAGGGGTTGATGGCGGCTCACACGCCAGGCGATCAGGTTGGCGAGCCCCAGGTTGGCCATGCGTCCGGCGAAGGGATAGAGAAACAGGTGCGAGCCCTGGCGGGTGCTCAGGGTCTCAGCCAGCAGGCTCGTCTGGGTCGGCAGTGCCGACCACTCGGCCTGCAGGCTCAGCAAAGGACGCACCGCACGCAGTTCCGGGCCGTCGAAACGGCCGTGGGCGGCAGCGTCCAGTTGCTCGACCAGGGCGTCGGCCAGCTCGCTGGACAGCGGCATGCGCCCGCCATTCCAGCGCGCCACTGCCGCCTTGCGGGCGGTACTGCGGCGCACATAGGCCGTCATGTTTTCCACCCGCACCAACTCCAGCACCCGGCCCGCGAACACCAGGGTATCCCCGGGGCGCAAACGTGAAATGAAAGCTTCCTCGACACTGCCCAGTGTCTTGCCGCCCCCGCCCTTGCTCCAGTACTTCAGCTGGATGCTGGCGTCGCTGACGATGGTGCCAATGCCCATGCGATGACGTCGTGCCAGACGCTCGCTGGCCACCCGCCAGACTCCGTCGGGGTGCGCTTCGACGCGCTGATAATCTGGATAAGCAGTGAGTGAACTACCGCCGTGGCAGACAAAATCCAGCGCCCACTGCCACTGGCTGTCACGCAGGTCGCGGAACGCCCAGGTGGCACGCACTTCCGCCTGCAGCTCATCCGGACGGAAGCCTGCCCCGAGCGCCATGCTCACCAGATGCTGTACCAGCACATCCATGCTCAGCTGCGGCGAGCGGCGTGCCTCGATGTGACCGGCCGCCAGGGCGTGCCGGGCTGCGGCCGCCTCGACCAGCTCCAGGCTGTGAGTGGGCACCAGGGTGATACGTGATGGGCGGCCGGGGGCGTGGCCCGAGCGGCCGGCGCGCTGCATCAGGCGGGCGATGCCTTTGGCCGAGCCGATCTGCAGTACACGCTCCACGGGAAGGAAGTCCACGCCCAGGTCGAGGCTCGAGGTACAGATCACCGCTTTCAAGGCACCTTCCTTGAGACTGCGCTCGACCCAGTCGCGGGTATGGCGTGCTAGCGAGGCATGGTGCAGGGCGATCAGCCCCGCCCAGTCGGGCCGGGCATCGAGCAGCGCCTGGTACCACAACTCGGCCTGTGCACGGGTGTTGGTGAAGACCAGGCAACTCTGGCTGACATCGATCTGCTCGCGGACCTGATCGAGCATCCTCAGGCCCATGTGGCCGGCCCACGGAAATCGCTCGATCTCGGCGGGCAGCAAGGTATCGACGACGATGCGCTTGTCCTGGCGGCCCTCCACCAACTCGCCACCTGCAGGCAGCAGCACCTCAAGGGCATGGGGCAGGTTGCCCAGCGTTGCTGAAAGGCCCCATACCACCAGGCCCGGGTGCCAGCGCCGCAGCCGTGCCAGGGCCAGTTGCAGCTGCACGCCACGCTTGTTCCCGAGCAGTTCATGCCATTCGTCCACCACGACCATGCGCAGGCTGGAAAAATCACTGATGGCATTTTCACGGGTCAGCAGCAGGGTCAGGCTTTCCGGGGTGGTGATCAGTGCGCTGGGCAGGCGCCGGGCCTGGCGTGCGCGCTCGGCGCTGCCGGTGTCGCCGCTGCGCACGCCGATGCTCCAAGGCAGACCCAGTTCATCCACTGGGGCCTGCAGGGCCCGGGCGGTGTCGGCAGCCAGTGCACGCATCGGGGTAATCCACAACACCTGCAGCGGCGCGGGCGGTGGCGCGCGCTTGCCTGTGACAGGCGGCGCGGGCCGGGCCAGGGCGCGCAGGGCCGCAAGCCAGACCGCGTAGGTCTTGCCCGCCCCGGTGCTGGCATGCAGCATGCCTGACTCGCCACGGCCCACGGCTGCCCAGACACGGCGCTGGAAGGCGAAGGGCGTCCAGCCACGCGTGGCGAACCAGGAACCTGCAAGGTCAGCGGGTGAGGGCATGCATTCGGCCACGGCGTGAAGGGTGTGTCTTCACAGACCTCTGGCCGCGCGCATTAGTTTTACCGGGCTCGCGGTGACTCAGGGCGCCAGCAGGTAGCCGCTGCGGCATACCTGCTCGCCTGCGACATGGGCGATGACCATGCCCGCCGTGGCCATCCGCCGCGACGTGCGGGCGTACATCAACCCCGCCTGGCCGTTGCGCAGCGGGGTGACCTGATCGCTCAGCGGGTCGATGACTTCGGCGATCAGCTCGCCCGCCTGCAGGTATTGCCCAGGATGGGCGTGGAACACCAGCAGCCCGCCCAGCGGCGCCGCCACCAGCTCGACCGCCGCGAGCGGGGTGGCGGGATAGGGCAGCTGGGGCAGGGGCGCAACCTCGCCTTCGATCATCCCCTGGTGCGTGAGGTAGTCGAGGATCGCCTGGCAGTCGCCTCTCGCCAGCTCATGGCTGACATCGCCTTGACCACGCAGCTCGACGGTCACTGAAACGCTGCCCAACGGAACAGGAAAACGCTTGGCGAAGCGTTGCTGCAACTGCCACCAGACCAACGTGAAACACTCGTCGAAGGACTGCCCGCCGGAGTCGGTGGCAAGCAGGCTCGCCTGGGCGCCCAGATAGCGGGCCAGCGGCTCGACCCGCGGCCAGGCTTCGGGCGTGGTGTAGAGGTGCTCGACCGCCTCGTAGTCGCAATGCAGGTCGAGTACCAGGTCGGCCTCGCATGCCAGGCGTTGCAAAGCCAGGCGCAACGATTGCAGTGGCGTGCGCGCGGTGTGGGCGTCGAGCGCGAGGCGCAGGGTCTCGCGGATCAGCGTGACGTTGTGGGCCGGGTCCTGGGTGAGGTGCGCCTCGATCTGGTCGCCGATGCTGTCGCTCAGGTCGACGAAGTGACGGTTGAAGTTCTCGCCGCTCTGCAGCTCGAAACGCCCCAGCGGTGCATCCAGCAGCACCTGTTCGAGCCCCACGGGGTTGGCGATCGGCACCAGCACGATCTCGCCTTGCAGACGGCCCTGGCGCTCGAGCTCGGCCAGGCGCTGCTTGAGATGCCAGGCCACCAGCATGCCGGGCAGTTCGTCGGCGTGCAGCGAGGCCTGGATGTAGACCTTGCGGCTACCTTGCGGGCCGAAATGAAAGCTGTGAACCTGGCGGGCGATACCTGGGACAGGCGTGAGCAGTGCGTGGGTCGAATGATGCATGGCAATCCTGGGCGGCGGTGCGGTCCGCTCTGCGGCAAAGGGCAAGGAAACATACAAGCATAACCTTGCCGATTGCGCCGCCTCAAACGGTGAGGAATCAGCCGAGCAGCGCCTGCAGCGTCGCCAGGTCGTCGGCTTCGTCCACCGGCTTGTCCAGGCGCCAGCGCAGCATCCGCGGGAAACGCACGGCGATGCCGCTTTTGTGGCGCTTGGACAGGGCGATGCCTTCAAAGCCCAGCTCGAACACCAGGGTCGGGGTGACGCTGCGCACCGGGCCGAAGGTTTCGACCGTGGTCTTGCGGATGATCGCGTCGACCTTGCGCATCTCGGCATCGGTGAGTCCGGAGTAGGCCTTGGCAAAAGGCACGAGGGTGCGGTCGCGGCTACCCGGCGGAGTGTCCCAGACGGCGAAGGTGTAGTCGCTGTACAGGCTGGCGCGCCGGCCATGGCCGCGCTGGGCGTAGATCAGCACGGCATCGACGCTGAAGGGATCGATCTTCCATTTCCACCACAAGCCCATGTCCTTGGTACGACCGACCCCGTAGAGGGCGTCGCGCGCCTTCAGCATCAGGCCCTCGACGCCCAGGCTGCGCGACGCTTCGCGCTGCCGGGCCAGATCGTTCCAGTCGCTTGCCTGCAGCACGGGAGACAGATGCAGGGGCGCCAGCGGGTACTGCTCGACCACCTGTTCAAGCTGCCGGCGACGCTCATGCTGGGGGACGCTGCGCAGGTCATGGCCCTGCCATTCGAGCAGGTCATAGGCAAGCAACACCACCGGCGCGTCGGCCAGCAGCTTCTTGCCCAGGTTCTTGCGGCCGATGCGTTGCTGTAGCAGGGCGAAGGGCTGGACGGCAACGGCGGCAGGATCAGCGCCGGGTTTCCAGACCACGATCTCGCCGTCGAGCACTACGCCGTCCGGCAGGGTCTCGGCCAGGGCGTGCAGCTCGGGAAAACGGTCGGTGACCAGCTCCTCTCCGCGTGACCACACCCACAACTGGCCGTCGCGCTTGACCACCTGGGCGCGGATACCATCCCACTTCCACTCCGCTTGCCAGTCGCTGACAGGCCCCAGTAGCGCATCGAACTGGTCCGTGGGTTGCTGCAGGGCGTGGGCAAGAAAGAAGGGGTAGGGCTGCCCGCCACGCTGGGCGTGCTCGTCGGGTGACTCGTCCGCGACCAGCTTGAGGTAGCTGTCCGCGGTGGGGCGGTGGCTGAGGTCGGTGTAGCCGACCAGGCGCTGGGCGACGCGCTTGGCATCCAGATCCGCCAGTTGCGCCAGGGCGCGGGTGACCAGCAGCTTGGACACCCCGACACGGAAGCTGCCGGTAATGAGTTTCAGGCATAGCATCAGGCTTGCCCGGTCCAGCTGCGACCAGAGTTCAGGCAGCCGCTGCTGGATGACTTCCGGCGGCTGGCCACGCAAGGGCAGAAGCTGATGCTCCACCCAATGCGCGAGTCCTTCGTCGCTGGTATGGGCCACCTCCGGCAGCAGCAGCGATATGGTCTCGGCCAGGTCGCCCACTGACTGGTAGCTCTCCTCGAACAGCCAGTCAGGAAGGCCGGCCATGGCCGTGGCCAGTTCGCGCAGCATTCGCGTTGGCACCAGTTGCCGGGGCCGGCCCCCGGCCAGGAAGTACACGGCCCAGGCCGCGTCGGCCGCTGGCGCCTGGCTGAAATAGCCCTGCAGCGCGGCGAGCTTGGCATTGCTCGAGGTGGTCGCATCGAGATTGGCATAGAGCTCGGCGAAGGCCTTCATGCCTCGGCCTCCGTAGTAGCGGTGGCCGTCGCCGTTGCGTCATCTTCATCGCCATATTCGGTCACGAAGCCTCGGGCGTCGAGGCCCAGTTCGTTCAGGTAGCGGACCAGCACATTGACCGATCCGTGGGTCACCATGACCCGTTCGGCACCGGTCTGCTCGATGGCCCACAAAAGTCCGGGCCAGTCGGCGTGGTCCGACAGCACGAAGCCCCGGTCGACCCCTCGCCTGCGCCGGGTACCGCGCAGGCGCATCCAGCCGCTGGCGAAGGCATCGCTGTAATCCCCGAAACGGCGGATCCAGCTGCTGCCGCCAGCCGACGGAGGTGCCAGCACCAACGCGTTGCGCAACATCGGATCGTTGCGTGGGACGTCACCGGCGTACAGGGTCGGTGGCAGGTAGACACCGGACTCGCGGTACACCCGGTTGAGCGGCTCGACCGCGCCATGCACCAGGATCGGACCGATGCTCTCGTCCAGCCCATGAAGGATGCGCTGGGCCTTGCCGAACGAGTAGCAGTACAGGACGCTGGCCTTGTTCTGGGCACTGTTGCCACGCCACCAGTCATTGATTTCGGCGAAGACCGATGCCTGGGAAGGCCAGCGGTAGATCGGCAGCCCGAAGGTCGATTCGGTGATGAAGGTATGACAGCGTACGGGCTCGAAAGGGGCACAGGTGCCGTCGGCCTCGACCTTGTAGTCGCCTGAAGCGACCCACACCTCGCCCTCGTACTCGAGTCGCACCTGGGCCGAGCCCAACACGTGGCCGGCGGGGTGAAGACTCAAGGTGACGCCGTGGTGCACCAGGCGCTCACCGTAGGGCAAGGTCTGCAGGTTGATGTCCTGGCCCAGGCGGCTGCGCAGGATGCCTTCGCCGGGGGCGGCGCACAGGTAATGCTCGTTTCCCGTGCGCGCATGGTCGGCGTGGCCGTGGGTGATGACCGATCGTTCTACGGGGCGCCACGGGTCGATGTAGAAATCTCCCGGCGGGCAGTACAGGCCTTCGGGGCGGGCGATGACAAGGTCCATGGCTCGGCTGCCGGCTGGGGGTGGTAAGAGTTATGAGCCCCAGCACGAGCCCTAAGTTCGAAGCAGATCTGGCGGCCGCCGATCCGTTACCGTCCCGGCACCAACGTCAGTCGCTGGCTGCCATACGCCCTGTCGAAATTCTGCGGCTGCACGGGCAGGCTCATGAACCTGCCCTTGAACCACGCATCCAGCCCATCACCGAAATGGGGGCTGGCTGGATTGCCGGACTGGCCGCTGCTGGTCAGCAGTTGCAGCGGTTCGACCTGACCAAAGTCCACCACCATGCGTGCCGACGATGGCAGGCGGGTGTCGAAGCTGCTGCCCCAGGCATACGGGGTCATTGCCAGTGTACTGAAATCGCCCCCCGCAGCCAGTGGCGCACGGCCCAGGGCGTCGCCCAGCCCATGGAAAGCCGGGGCCGGCCAGCGGTACTGGTGCAGCTTGCCCCATTGCCAGGCGCGGCGGTCGGCACCCATCTGCGCGACACCGGCATCGACCGCAGCGGCCAGGCTGCGAGCAAGGATAGCGGGCTTGTCTTCTCGTTGCGGCGTGCCGCGGTCATCCCAGAACGGGCTGTCCTCACGGCCAAGCAGATGGTCGGCCTGCGCCGAGTACGACAGCCGCGCATTGCTGACAAAGGCTTGCCACGCGGGACTCGACTCAGGACCCAACTCGTCGAGGAAGGTCTGGCGGGCAGATTCCTGAAGAAACAGCTCGTACAACGCGGCATCGGCCGACACCTGGCTCAGTCGACCGTCGAACGCCATCAGGCGGGCATAGGCCTCGCGCGCCTTGTCGCGCTGGGCAGGGGGGAGGCTGTCGATGGCCTGCTTGAGCGGCTGCGCCATCCCGGGCGCTTCGAACATCTTCTTCAGCTTGTCCGCCAGCAGGGTCGTCTGGTCGTTTTGCATGGCTGCCAGGCTGCGGCCGTCATGGCGGCCATTGCCCGCCAACTGCGCCAGGCGCTCGGCACGTTCAGGGTAGTACCAGCTGTTGGACAGCTGCATGCCGTAGCCGCGGGGCAGGCTGCGCTGATTGGCATGGCCAAGCCAGCCTGCGGGCGGGTCCTGGTCGTAGGGGTGCAGCATCGGGTCAGCGTAGCCATCCCAGTCGTAGCGCCCGTCCCAGCCCGGGGAGGGCAGCAGCCCCTGGCCCTCGCGGCGATTGGGATAACGGCCGCCGACCTGCCAGCCGATGTGCGCGGCATCGGCGAAAATGAAGTTCAGGGGCGCGGCAGCAATTTCCCGGGTAGTGTCGAAGGCGCGTTCCACGGTGCCTGCACGAGTAAGGTCGAACAGGGCGTCAAGGCTCTTGTCATCCTTGAGTTGCGGCAGGTGCAGGGCCAGCCCCAGGCCGTTATTGCCGGGTTGGCCGATCAGAGTGCCATGGCGGGTGTCATGGAACACCTCGCGCTGGGCGCGTTGCCCACTGACCAGAAAGGTTTCGTTGCGCGCGCGGGTGGTCTGCCACTTGCCGTCGGCGAGGTACGCCAGATGGTTGCCTTGGCGGCGCAGCTGTTCCAGGTAAAGGTCCTGGTTGTCGGCCATGACCGCGCTGCTGCTCCAGGCGACCTTGCCGTTGTAGCCGGCGAGCACGATGGGCAAGCCAGGCAGGGAGAGGCCTGCAACCTGGTACTTTCCCGTGTGGATCTGCACCGGGCCCAGTGCCCAGGCGGCGCGGCTGTCGCTGGCCAGCAGGCTTTTGCCGCTGCGGCTGCGCAGAGGGGAAAGTGCCCAGTTGGCGGAGCCCGGGCTGCCCAGCAGGTCGAGGTCGGCCAGTTGCTGGCTGACCGCCGCCAGCGGCTCAAGTCCCGGCAATTGGCGATTCAGGTCGATACCCTTGAGTTTATCGACCTCGGCCTCTGCCAGCGGCTCGTCCGGGGCGGCGGGGAGGAGCCACGCGAGCTTGTCGCTGCCGACTTTCCGGGCCAGGGTCAGCGCGGCGATCTCTTCCTGCAGGTTCACCGACTGGCTGAAAGCATAGAAGCTGAAGATCAGCGCCGAATCCTCGGGTTTCCAGTACTCCGGGCGATAGCTGCTTTGGGCCAGATCACCCGGCAGCTTGTCGCGGAAACGGAAAAGGTAGGCGTTGACGCCGCGGGCATATACCTCGAAGAAGCGCTTGAGGCGTGGGGAGGCATCTGCATAGAGCTGGTTGGCGCTCTGCCGGAGGTTGGCCGCGCGCATCAGCCGGTCGACCTCAAGCACATCCGGCCCGGCCAGTTCGGCCAGGCGGCCCTGCGCCAGCAGGCGCATGCCGACCATCTGCCCGATGCGGTCGCTGGCGTGCACATAGCCCAGGGTGAACAACGCGTCATGGAAGCTGCTGCTTTCGATCAGCGGCATGCCCATGGCATTGCGGCGCACCGAGACATTCTGCGCCAGACCTTTGAGTGGTAGCACGCCGGTGGTGGGCGGCAGGTTGTCCTGCACGCCCGCCGTCTGGCAGCCGCCCAGGCCAAGCAGGCCAAGCAGTGTCGCGGCGACGCCGAACCGGGGGATGAAAGGTGGAAAGGCGGGCGCGGCCATGACAAGGCTCCTGCAGGGCGGGGCGGGGGTGGAGAAAGGCGCTACGTTATTGAGCAGGGGGGCGGCATGCAAGACGCTGCATGGGATTATTTTGCAGGGAAGGAGCATGCCTTGAGCTTTGCAGTGTCGCAGGCATCGAGCGCCGCCCGCGCGGGCGGCGCTCGAACCGAGGTCTGTGAAATCTCAGGCCCCGTGGCACTTCTTGAACTTCTTGCCATTGCCGCACGGGCACGGATCATTCCGGCCTACGTCCTTCAGGGCATTGCGGACGGGCTCTTGAGGTTCGTGGTTGCAGTGCGGGCCGTGCACATGGCCGTGGTCATGATGATGGTCATGGTCATGATCGTGGTTGCAGTCTGGGCCATGGACATGGGGTTGCTGGGTCATTGCGGGTCACTCCGGTAATAGATCGCCGGGAATTATCTCACCACTGCGCGACAAGTGCAGTTCGCGATGAAAGATTAATCCGGTGTCCAGCTCGCCTTGCAGGCGATACTGCAGCGGCTCTTCGCTCTCGAGCAGCTTGGCCAAGGGCTTGATCTGCTTCCAGAGGTTGGTCCGCGCGGTAATCTTGAACGTGCGCGCGGCATGCCCCCCGACGCTGCGCCACAGGCTGGTTTCATCGTCTACCAGCAGGAGGTCGTTGAGGCGTATCGAATAAGCGATGTTGCGAATGAACAGCCTTCCGTCGTTGGGGTTGTCGACGCGCAGGTGCAGGATGAACTCCTGCTGGTGCAGGCGCGCCTTGACCGTCTCGACCTTGACCAGGTGCACCTCCGGATCGCGCCAGGGCTCGCCGCCCCAGCTGATACAGCCCGACAGCAGCGTCAGCAGCAGGCTGAGGACAAGCAGGCGGGCCGAGTTCTTCATGGTCAGGTATCCAGGTATCCGGCGCAGCATTTCTTGAATTTCTGCCCGCTGTCACAGGGGCAGGGATCGTTTCGTCCGGCCTTGAGTGCAACCGTGGGATCGATGAAGTACCAACGCCCGCCGTGCTGCACGAATGCCGAGCGTTCACGGTGCTGGTGATCGCCTTCAAGGTCGTGCCAACGCGCGCTGAACGTCACGAAGGCATGCTCGGGCAGGCCGCCCAGCACTTCGGCACTTTCCACTTCAAGGCCCAGCCAGGTGCTCTGAGCGCTCCAGGACGCCATGGCGGCCTGGTCCAGGCCAGACTGCTGCGCGGTCAGGGTGGTCTGCACCAGATAGTCGACCAGGCCCAGCACGTAGGCGCTATAGCGCGAACGCATCAGGGTCTGCGCATCGGGGGCCGGGGTGCCGGCGTGGTAGTGCCCGCAGCAGGCGTCAAGCAGACTGCCGCTGCCACAGGGGCAAACCGAAACACTCATCTGATCACCACCAGTACTTGCCAAAATTTTGCGGATTGGCCCAGAACCTGGCGTTCAACCAGTCCGGAACCTGTTTGTACTCACGTAGATCATAGGTGAACAGGCTCAACACCTGCTGGTCACGCTGGAATCGCTCGCTGACCGACAGGGCCAGGGCAAAGAAATCGGTCTCTTGCCAGCCACAGGCCGGAAGGTCGGCCAGCACCGCCACTCTGTTGGAGTTGAGATTGCGAATGCCGCCCAGCAGTTCCAGGCCAGTGCGCTTGGGCAGATGTTCCAGGCAGTCGACCAGCAGCGCCAGGTCGAAACGCTGCGCCGCCAGTTCAGTGGGCAGGGGCCCAGGCGCGGCGCTCTCGATGCTCACGTGCGGGTGGGCCTGGGCAAAAGCGTCCAGCGCCGGAAAGCGGGTTCCCACCAGCAGCAGGCGTTGGGGTGTGAAGCGCTCAAGCAGGGCTGCCAGGGCCTGCTGGGGGGTACGCTGTGAGTAAACCTCGGTCATTGCCAATCCTCGCTCAGGTTGTACAAGACTATCGGTCCGAGCCCGCTCGGCATAGAGGCTGGGCGCTCCAGCGTGGCCTGCCGCTGGCAGAGACGGACTGCGCGGTCTTTACTCCCAGAGCATCGGTTTCAACCGATTCCCCCCACGGAGACGCAACATCATGAGCATAGTACGCACGGCGATACCCCTGGTTCTGCTCACCAGTGTGTTGACTGGTTGTGCAGGTTTGCAGAAAACCGACTGGCCCAAGTGCGCTGCCGTCGGGGGCGTGAGCGGTGCAGCCCTGGGCGCCATCGAAAGTTCCAGCTGGGCAGGCTGGGGCGCGTTGCTCGGTGGCGGCCTGGCGGCCGGCTACTGCTGGGCCCATGGCGACGGTGACGAAGATGGCGATGGCGTGCCGGACAGCCGTGACAAGTGCCCGGGCACTCCACGCGGAGTGCAGGTTGACGCCAATGGCTGTCCGCCCGAGGCGCCGGCGCCGGTGGTCGAAGAGGTGGTCGTGGTCGAGAAGGAAGAAGTCATCGTCATCCGCGATGTGCATTTCGAGTTCGACTCAGCCCGCCTGACCGCAGCCGACAAGGAACGCCTGAACACCATTGCCACCCGCCTGAAAAACGAAGCCCCCAGTGCTCGGTTGAGCGTCACCGGGCACACCGACAGCGCCGGCTCCGACCGCTATAACCAGAACCTTTCGGAGCGCCGCGCTCATTCGGTGACCGACTATCTGGTCAGCAGCGGCGTGCCGCGCAACAGCTTCGTGTCGGTGGCCGGTGCGGGCGAGACCCAGCCTGTGGCCGACAACGCCACGGCCGAAGGCCGGTCCATGAACCGCCGTACCGAGATCAAGATCCAGCGCTGAGACGTGTTTTCGCACCTTCATCCCTGCTCTGGCGCACTTCCACGCCAGAGCAGGGCGTCAATGCCGGCAGACTGCCCGCTCCGGAGGGCCGCGCCGACACAACGATAACGGTTGGAGCAGGTATGAAACTGATTCTGATGCTGGGCAAGATCCTGACAGTGATCTTCTGGGGCGTGGTGGTGATGAATCTGCTGGTCCCGCAGCCAAGTCCGCTCAACCTGCTGATCAGCGCAGCGGGTCTGTTCCTCCTCACGTTGCATGTGCTCGAGCTGCTGTTTTTCAATGGCAGCCTGCGCGAGCGCAGTCACCGCTGGTTCGACCGCCTGCAGATCCTGCTGACCGGGATATTCCACATCATGTCGATCCCTCGTCCAGCCCGGAAGGTACGACCTGCGTGAGCGCGTGTCTCAGGTCACTATCCGCGAACTCGCTACCACGACAACCCCGATCCCCAGCAGAAGATTCACTCCAACCATCCGTCGGATCCGTGCCATCACCCCAGCGCCGCCCGCCCAATCCTGTCTCTCGACCGCCGTCCGCAGTTCCGGCAGCAGCAATGTCTGAATCCGCATGAACAACGCCACCATCAAGATCGCCCCGCCCATCATTATCTGCACATACCTGGGGGCGGTCTCGAACCCCGAAAACCGCATGTGCAACATGCCGACACCAGTGATCGCCAGCACCGCGATCGCCACCCAGACCCACACGAAAAAACGCTGAAACACTTCTACCCAGAGTCTCAGCCTGGCGGGTCCTTCCAGGGCTGCAACCGCCGCAGGCCGTAGGACCAGCCAGGCGAAGAACATGCCGCCAACCCACACCAATGTGGCCAGAACATGCAGGGTGTAGGGCAATGCGAAGGCGGTCATCGGGATCTCCATGCGGCGCAAAGGGCAATAGCGGGGTATGATAGCCGCCCATGCGAAACACTGAAAATTTATCCAGCCCTTCGGGCGCCCCCAGACCATGATCAGTAACGAACTCAAGACCACCATCCAGGGCGCCTACACGCGTTTTCTCGAAGCCAAGAACCTCAAGCCCCGCTACGGCCAGCGTCTGATGATCGCTGAAGTCGCCAAGGTGCTGGGCGATATCGCCTGCGACGACGAAGGCCGGCGTGCCGGCGACCCGGCCGTGGTCGCGGTCGAGGCCGGCACCGGTACCGGCAAGACCGTTGCCTACAGCTTGGCTGCCATCCCCGCCGCCAAGGCGGCCGGCAAGCGCCTGGTGGTGGCGACCGCCACCGTGGCCCTGCAAGAGCAGATCGTTTTCAAGGACCTGCCCGACCTCATGCGCAATAGCGGGCTGAACTTCAGCTTCGCCTTGGCCAAGGGCCGTGGCCGCTATCTGTGCCTGTCCAAGCTCGATGTGCTGCTGCAGGAGGGCGAGGCGCAATCGGCCACTGCCCAGCTGTTCGAGGACGAAGGTTTTCGCATCGAGGTGGACGAGCGCAGTCAGAAGCTGTTCACCAGCATGATCGAAAAACTCGCCGGCAACCGCTGGGACGGCGACCGTGACAGCTGGCCCGAAGCCCTGGAAGACCAGGACTGGGCGCGCCTGACCACCGACCACAGCCAGTGCACCGGCCGGCATTGCCCGAATTTCCAGCAGTGCGTTTTCTACAAGGCGCGTGAAGGCATGGGCAAGGTGGACGTGATCGTCACCAATCACGACATGGTCCTGGCCGACCTGGCCCTGGGTGGCGGCGCCGTGCTGCCCGACCCGCGCGATACCATCTATGTGTTCGACGAAGGGCATCACCTGCCAGACAAGGCCATCGGCCACTTCGCTCACTATTCGCGACTGCGCTCCACGTCCGAGTGGCTGGAGCAGACCGCCAAGAATCTCACCAAGCTGCTGGCCCAGCACCCGCTGCCGGGGGACCTGGGCAAGCTGATCGAGCAAGTGCCTGAACTCGCGCGTGAAGTCCGCACCCAGCAGCAGTTCATGTTCAGCCTCTGCGAGCAGGTTGCCGACTTCCGCCCGGGCGAAGACATGGAAGGCCGTGACCGCCCGCGCTACCGCTTCGAAGGCGGCGTGGTGCCAGAGGAGATCCGCGAGGTCGGCATCGAGCTGAAAAAGGGCTTCTCCCGCCTCAACGACCTGTTCACCCGCCTGGCCGACCTGCTCAAGGAAGGCATGGACGGCGAGGTCAACATCGGCATTGCCAGTCACCAGGCCGAGGAATGGTATCCACTGTTTGGCACCTTGCTCACCCGAGCCCAGGGCAACTGGGAGCTGTGGACCGCCTTCACCGCCGAAGACCCGGAGGACAGCCCGCCCATGGCGCGCTGGCTGACGCTGGCCGAAAGTGGCGCGCTGTTCGATATCGAGGTCAATGCAAGCCCGATTCTTGCCGCCGAGATGCTGCGCCGCAGCCTCTGGAATGTCGCCCATGGCGCCTTGGTAACCTCGGCCACGCTGACGGCGCTGGGCAAGTTCGACCGTTTCCGCATGCGCGCCGGCCTGCCGCGCGACGCCGTCACTGCCGTGGTGCCGAGCCCTTTCCATCACATCGACGCGGGTGTGCTGCGAGTGCCCGACCTGCGCGCAGACCCGCGTGATGCCGCAGCGCACACCGCGGCGATCATCCGCGACCTGCCCGACCTGGTGGAAGGGTCACGCGGCTCGCTGGTGCTGTTCTCTTCGCGCAAGCAGATGCAGGAAGTGTTCGACGGGCTTGACCGCGACTGGCGCAAGCAAGTGTTCATCCAGGGCAATCTGTCGAAGCAGGAAACCCTCAACAAGCACAAGGCGCGGGTCGATGACGGCAAGTCCAGCGTACTGTTCGGTCTGGCCAGCTTTGCCGAGGGCGTCGACCTTCCCGGTGCCTATTGCGAGCACGTGGTCATCGCCAAGATTCCCTTTGCCGTGCCGGACGATCCCGTGGAGGCAGCCTTGGCCGAATGGATCGAGGCCCGTGGCGGCAACCCGTTCATGGAAATCGCCGTGCCCGACGCCTCGCTGCGTCTGATTCAGGCCTGCGGGCGCTTGCTGCGCACCGAACAGGACCGCGGCACCATCACCTTGCTGGACCGCCGCGTTGTAACCCAGCGCTATGGCAAGGCTATCCTCAACGCGCTGCCGCCGTTTCGCCGGGAAATTTCCTGACGCCGGAGCGCAAGGCTGCGGCCTGTTGTCTATCACTCAGACCTGGCCCGGGACGGGCCTTGCAGGAGAGTATCAGCCCCATGATTCGCCGTACCTTGCCCGCCGTTCTTACCCTGTTGTTCAGCACGCCGCTGCTCGCCGCCCAGCAGACGCTGTTCAGCTTCGTGCGCCCGGCCTCGGTGGTCAACGTGGCGACCGACAACACCAGCCTGCCGCAGTACAACGCCGAGCAGACAGCTCAGGGCGAGGTGCTGCGCCGCGTGGTGTTCAATCCCTCGCCGCGCCCGACCCTGCGCCTGAGCCCGCAGCAGGGTGCCTGGGACTGGTCCAGCGCCCAGGCGCTTACCCTGCGACTGCAGAGCGGCATGGACTGGGCACTGAGCGTCGACGTCGTCGTGCAGAGCAGCGATGGCCGTACATTGACCAGCCGCATCGACGTGCCGGCTGGGCCCGCGCAGACCGTTTTGGTACCGCTCAAGGCCACTTCGCCACTGGGCCAGGGCATGCGCGCCGGCCCGCCGATGCCGTGGAACTACCAGGGCCAACGTCTGCTGCTGACCAGCAGCGTGGGTGAGCTCGACCTGGCCCAGGTGACATCCATCAGCCTGTCGATTCCCCAGCCCAATGTCGCCCAGAGCCTGCTGATCGAACGCGTCGGCCTGCAGGACGACGACGAGGCGCAGAAAGCTGCCTACACCGGTCTTGTCGACGGTTACGGCCAGTCGACCCGTGGCCGCTGGCCAGAAAAGATCCTCGGCGACGAGCAGCTCAAGACCGCTGCCACCCGTGAACATGAGCAGTTGCAGGGCTGGCTCGCCGAGCGCGCAAAGCAGCCACTCGACAGCTATGGGGGCCTGCAAGGCGAAGTCAGCTTCGAGGCGAAGGGGTTCTTTCGCACCGAAAAGCGCGAGGGCCGCTGGTACCTGGTGACGCCGCAGGGCAATCCGTTCTATTCGCTGGGCGTCAATGCAGTGGCCGCCGATGCTGGCCGCACCTACGTGACGGGGCGCGAGGCCATGTTCACCGCCTTGCCCGCCGAAGGTGAGCCGCTGGCGCCGTTCTACGGCGAAGGCAACAACAACGACGGGACCGGTGCCTCGCGTGGGCGCAACTTCAACCAGGGCCGCTGGTTCGACTTCTATGCCGCCAATCTCGAGCGGGCGCATGGCACGCCTTGCCCGACCGCCGCCCAGCCCCAGGCCGCCAGCCCGTGTCCTGTCGTGGCCTTCGATGCCAAGCGCTGGCAGGCGCAAAGCCTGGACCGCATGCAGGCCTGGGGTTTCAACACCCTGGGCAACTGGAGTGATCCGGCGCTGAGCCAGGCCAAGCGTGTGCCCTACACGCTGCCTCTACTGATCGGCGGCGATTACGCCAGCATCAGCACGGGCCAGGACTGGTGGGGTGGCATGCCCGATCCGTTCGATCCCCGCTTCGCCATGGCCACGGAACGGGCCGTGGCCATCGCGGCCCGTGACCACCGCGACGACCCTTGGCTTGTGGGCTATTTCGCCGACAACGAGCTGGCCTGGGCCGCGCCAGGCAACGATCCGAAAGCTCGGTACGCACTGGCCTACGGCACCTTGCGGCTGACCACCGACGTGCCGGCCAAGCGGGCCTTCCTCAAGCAGTTGCGCGACAAGTACCGCAACCAGAATGGCCTGTCCCGCGCCTGGGGCATCGACCTCAGGGCATGGGAGCTGATGGAAGACCCCGGTTTCGAAGCGCCGCTGCCGAACCCGGAGCATCCGGAAATCGAACGCGACCTCCAGTATTTCCAGCAGGTATTCGCGGAAACCTACTTCAAGACCATCTCCGACTCCTTGAAGTGGCATGCCCCCAATCACCTGCTGCTCGGCGGCCGTTTTGCGGTGAGCACCCCGGAGGCGGTCAAGGCGTGTGCACGTTACTGCGATGTGCTGAGTTTCAACTTCTATACGCTCAAGCCCGATGATGGCTATGACTTTGCCCAGCTCAACGCGCTGGACAAGCCTGTGCTGGTATCCGAATTCCAGTTCGGCTCGCGTGACCGCGGCCCGTTCTGGCCAGGGCCGCTTGAACTGCCGCGGGAGGAGGACCGAGGGCCGGCCTATGGCAATTTCGTCAAGGCGGCCTTGGCCCAGCCGTCGATTGTCGGCGTGCATTGGTTCCAGTACCTCGACCAGCCTGCCAGCGGGCGGCTGCTCGATGGCGAGAATGGGCATCTCGGGTTGGTGGCTATCACGGATGTGCCGTATGCCGGATTTGTCGATGCCGTGCGCAAGGTCAACCAGCAGGCCCTCGAGCAACTGCGCAAGGGCTTGCAGCCGCTTGCGCCCCCGCCGCCAACGCCTGGGGTGACGACCACCCGGCCATAACCTGTATGCAAAAGCGCCCGGTGCTGAAACAATGCACGCCATTTGAAACAGGTAGGTCGGGGGAATTGGCGGGTGCAGATCCAGGGTCACTATGAGCTGAAGTTCGAGGCGGTACGCGAGGCGTTCGCCGCGTTGTTCGACGATTCCCAGGAGCGTGGCGCCGCGCTGTGCATACAGGTCGGTGGGGAAACCGTGATCGACCTGTGGGCTGGCAGCGCCGACAAGGACGGCCAGCAGGCCTGGCACAGCGATACCATCGCAAACCTGTTTTCCTGCACCAAGACGTTCACCGCCGTCACTGCCTTGCAACTGGTGGGCGAGGGGAAACTGTCCCTGGATGCCCCGGTCGCCCGCTACTGGCCTGAATTCGCCCAGGCTGGGAAACAGAGCGTGACCCTGCGTCAGTTGCTCAGCCACCGTGCGGGCCTCCCAGCGATTCGCGAGCTGCTGCCCGCCGAGGCGCTGTATGACTGGCAGCTCATGACCGATGCATTGGCCGCCGAAACCCCGTGGTGGACGCCGGGTACTGCGCATGGCTATGCCGCGATCACCTACGGCTGGCTGATTGGTGAGCTGATCCGGCGCGCCGACGGCCGTGCGCCGGGTGACTCCATCGTGGCCCGCACCGCCAAGCCCCTGGGTCTGGACTTCCATGTCGGCCTGGCGGACGAAGAATTCCACCGTGTCGCCCATATCGCCCGTGGCAAGGGCAACATGGGCGACGAGGCAGCCCAGCGTCTGCTGCAGGTGACCCTGCGCGAGCCGAACGCGTTGTCGACCCGCGCCTTCACCAATCCGCCGGCGATTCTCACCAGTACCAACAAGCCCGAGTGGCGGCGCATGCACCAGCCCGCAGCCAACGGCCACGGCAATGCCCGCAGCCTGGCCGGTTTTTATGCCGGTGTGCTGGACGGCAGCCTGCTCGAGTCCGAACTGCTCGACGAGCTGACCCGTGAACACAGCATCGGACAGGACCACACCTTGCTGACCCAGACCCGCTTCGGTCTGGGCTGCATGCTCGACCAGCCCAGAGTCGCCAATGCCACCTTCGGACTTGGCGCCAGAGCCTTCGGGCACCCTGGCGCAGGCGGTTCGGTAGGGTTCGCCGACCCTGAGCACGATGTAGCCTTCGGCTTCGTCACCAATACCCTCGGGCCCTACGTACTGATGGACCCTCGCGCGCAGAAGCTGGTGCGTGTGTTGGCACATTGCCTTTGATCGGGTAACGCGGGTGTTGCCAGAACCCTTTGACTATTCTCAATTCCAACGCCCGGTCCGCCAGGGCAAAAATTCTTTCATTTTCATGGTGTCTCGCTGATGTCTTCACATAAAACCTTAGCTCTCGCCCTCTGCCTGGCCATGACTGGCTGTGCCCAGCACCCGCAGAACGCCTCGGCCGATGGCGGCCACGGCTGGTGGCCCTTTGGCTCGGACAAAGTGGCCGACAAGGAGGTGAAGGAAGTGGTGACCGAGAAGGTCGCCCAAGCCGATGCCAAGTCCGAGAGCAGCAGCCGCTGGTGGTGGCCGTTCGGGGGTGAAGCCAAGGCGTCCGCCAAGGCGGCGGTGCCACAGATCGACCACAAGGCTACCCAGGCCTGGCTGGACAGCTACGAGCCCAAGCTGCGTGAAGCCATCAAGGACAGCAAGTTCGAGCTCGAACGCCGCGAAGACGTCCTGGTCGTGACCATCCCGGTCGAAGGTGCTTACAACCCTGACCGTCCATCCATGCTGTTGCCCGTCACGCTGGGGCCGATCACCCGTGTTGCCAAGGTCCTTGAAGCCGATCCCAAGACCGCCGTGCTCGTGCTTGGCCATGCCGACACCAGTGGCGCCGCCGCGCTCAACCAGAAACTCAGCCAGGAGCGCGCAGCCTCCGTGTCGGCGATCTTCCGTCTGAGCGGTCTGCAGCGCGACCGGCTGACCCTGCGCGGGATGGGTTCGGTAATGCCACGGGCAGCCAATGACAGCGTCGAAGGCCGGGCGCTGAACCGTCGTGTGGAAATGCTGCTCACTCCGCAGAACACCATGCTGGCGCTGTTGGCCAAGTACAAGCAGCCAACCCTCAGCGCAGCCGAGATGGTCGCCGTCCAGGACACCAAGGCGCCCGTCAAGGCCGAGGCCAAGCCTGCCGCGAAGCCTGCCGCCAAAGCCACGGCGAAGAAAACCGTAGCCAAGGCCAAGGCGCCTGCCGCCAAGGCCGTAGCTAAGAAGAAAGCCACGCCCGCCAAGCCTGCCGCCAAGAAGGTCGCGGCAGCCGACAAAAAGGTCGCCGCCAAGGCCAACTGATCGACAAGGAACGCAGCAATGACCAAGACCCTTGCCGAAATGCGCCGCGACTACACTCGCGATGGCCTCACCGAAACCCAGGCTCCGGATGAGCCGTTCGCCCTGTTCCATCAGTGGTTCGGCGACGCGGTGAAGACCGAGCAGGCTCCGGTCGAAGCCAACGCCATGACCTTGGCTACCGTCGACGCCCAGGGACGCCCCCACTGCCGCGTGCTGTTGCTCAAGGGGCTCGATGCCCAGGGTTTTACCTTTTTCACCAACTATGAAAGCGCCAAGGGCCAGCACTTGCTGGCCAATCCGTTCGCGGCGATGACGTTCTTCTGGCCGGCGCTGGAGCGTCAGGTGCGCATAGAGGGGCGGGTGGAGAAGGTCAGCGCCA
Source organism: Pseudomonas sp. JE3303 (assembly GCF_056312565.1). Lineage (NCBI taxonomy): Bacteria > Pseudomonadati > Pseudomonadota > Gammaproteobacteria > Pseudomonadales > Pseudomonadaceae > Pseudomonas > Pseudomonas sp. JE3303. The sequence continues at coordinate 18,186 of NZ_JBWGIF010000015.1, read as the reverse complement.
AGGAATCGGACGACTACTACCAGGTGCGTCCGCTGGGCAGTCGGCTAGGTGCCTGGGCCTCGCGGCAGAGCCAGGTGATTGCCGATCGCGAACAGCTTGAAAGCCTGGTCAAGGCCACCGAGACGCGTTTCAGTGACAGTGACCCGCACTGCCCGGAGCACTGGGGTGGCTACCGTCTGCTGCCCGACCGTATCGAATTCTGGCAAGGCCGCTCCAGCCGGCTTCATGACCGGCTCAACTTCCGTCACGTCGACGGCCAGTGGGTACGCGAGCGTCTGGCGCCCTGATCTGCCTGTTAACTTGGTGACAATAATTTTATCCCTCGGCTGTCGTGACAGTCGGGTTTGCGCAGGGTCTAATGGATACCTGACTTATGGAGATGCTTCCCATGCGTAAATCTGTACTGCTGGTGGCCAGCTTTACCACCATGTCGTTGCTGCTCGGCGGCTGTGCCTCGAACCTGAGCGGCGATTCCTATTCCCGCGATGAAGCTCGACGCGTGCAAACGGTACGCATGGGCACCATCGAGGCCTTGCGTCCGGTCAAGATCGAGGGCACCAAGACGCCGATCGGCGGTGGCGCAGGTGCGGTTGTCGGGGGTGTGGCCGGGAGTGCCATTGGTGGAGGCCGGGGCAGCATCGTCGCGGCGGTGATCGGTGCGGTTGCCGGTGGGCTGGCGGGTTCAGCGGCCGAGGAAGGCATCACTCGTACACAGGGCGTGGAAATCACCGTGCGGGAAGACGATGGCAGTACCCGAGCCTATGTGCAGCAAGTGCAGGACAACGAGATTTTCCGCGTGGGTGAGCGCGTGCGCATCATGACGGTCGACGGCACCAGCCGCGTCTCGCACTGATCGATCCGCAATAAAAAAACCCCGATTCGGCAACAGCCGGTCGGGGTTTTTTCATGGCCGCTGGCAGGTACTGTTCAGCCGTTGAGACCGAGCATGTCACGCGCCACCGCTTCGGCGATGCGAATGCCATCGACACCTGCCGACAGAATGCCACCGGCGTAACCGGCGCCTTCACCGGCCGGGAACAGGCCACGCAGGTTGAGACTCTGGTAGTCATCGCCACGCGTGATGCGCAGTGGTGAGGAGGTCCGTGTCTCGATACCGGTCAGCACCGCGTCCGGCAGGTTGTAGCCCTTGATCTGGCGGTCGAAGGCCGGCAGCGCCTCGCGGATTGCCTCGATGGCAAAGTCCGGCAGGCTGAGGGCCAGGTCGCCCAGGCTGACACCTGGCTTGTAGGATGGCTCGACACTTCCCAGTTCGGTAGATGGCCGACCGGCGACAAAATCGCCCACCAGCTGCGCCGGTGCCTGGTAGTTGCTGCCACCGAGCAGGTAGGCCTTGGCCTCCAGTTGCTCCTGCAGCTCGATACCTGCCAGCGGACCGCCTGGGAAATCCTGTTCCGGGTGGATGCCGACGACGATACCCGAGTTGGCATTGCGCTCGTTGCGCGAATACTGGCTCATGCCGTTGGTGACCACGCGGCCCGGCTCACTGGTGGCCGCGACCACGGTCCCACCCGGGCACATGCAGAAGCTGTAGACCGAACGGCCGTTCTTGGCATGGTGCACCAGCTTGTAATCAGCGGCACCAAGCTTGGGATGGCCGGCGTACTTGCCCAGGCGCGCCTGGTCGATAAGCGTCTGCGGGTGCTCGATACGAAAGCCGATCGAGAACGGCTTGGCTTCCATGTAGACGCCTTTGCCGTGCAGCATGCGGAAGGTGTCGCGTGCGCTGTGGCCCAGCGCCATGACCACGTGGCGCGAATGCAGTTGCTCGCCACTTTCCAGTACTACCCCGTGCAACTGGCCGTCGTCCATGAGCACGTCAGTGACTTTCTGCTCGAAGCGCACCTCGCCGCCCAGGGCGATGATCTCGGCGCGCATGTTCTCGACCATACCCGTCAGACGGAAGGTGCCGATGTGCGGCTTGTTGACGTAGAGGATCTCCTCCGGAGCGCCGGCTTTCACGAATTCGTGCAGGACTTTGCGGCCATGGTGCTGAGGGTCTTTGATCTGGCTATACAGCTTGCCGTCGGAGAAGGTGCCGGCGCCGCCTTCGCCGAACTGTACGTTGGACTCAGGGTTGAGCACGCTTTTGCGCCACAGGCCCCAGGTGTCCTTGGTACGTTGGCGCACTTCCTTGCCGCGTTCGAGGATGATCGGACGAAAACCCATCTGCGCCAACAGCAGCCCGGCGAAGATACCGCACGGGCCGAAGCCGACCACGATTGGCCGTTGCGCGATATCGCTCGGCGCCTGACCGACATACTTGTAGCTGACATCCGGAGCCACGGTGATATTGCGGTCATCGGCGAACCGGGTCAGCAACTCGGCTTCATTGGTCGCCTGGAGGTCGATGGTATAGATGAACAGCAGTTCGGTGTTTTTCTTGCGGGCGTCGTAGCTGCGCTTGAACAGGGTGAAGTCGAGCAGCTGGTCGTCGGCGATGCCCAGGCGCTGCACGATGGCTTCGCGCAGGGCTTCATCGGGGTGATCCAGGGGCAGCTTCAGTTCGTTGATTCGTAGCATGGCAGGGTCCAGTATCCCGGCCATGGCGGCCGGCGGCTTTACTCAAACCGCCAAGTATAAGCTGTTCGTTGCCGTTTCAGGCAGCAGAAACCGCCGCCGGTGATCAGTCGGCGCGCGATCCTCCGTAGTAACCGCAACCGCGCAGGGTCTGCCCGTCGATCCGCAGCTCGGCGCTGAGGTGCCGAACCGCGCCGGTGGCGCTGTCGACGCAACGCTGCGGGGCAACCCACAGTTCGATGTGCTGGTTGTTGGCCTCGCTGCTCAGGCTCAGGCCTCCGCCGGGCAATTGCTCTTCGAGAAAGGGCAGGGGCAGGGGTGGTTGATCGGCGCGATCGAGCACCATTCCGCGGCCGCTGGCCTTGATGTCCCATTCGGGCTCATGGCCACTGGCACGCAGCGTCAGCTGCTTGAAGTTGGGATCGCTGCAGGCACTGCTGGAGGGATCGAGGCGGTACAGGCGTTGCACGTTCAGTTGACCGTCGCTGCCAGCGGTGACGCTGCCGGCGAGCTTGGCGCGCACATCGGCGAAGAGCTTGTCGCTGGCGTTGTCGGCCAGGTTGGAGGCTTCCTGAAGCACACCGGTGCCGCCACTGTCGCTGACCACGAAGCGGCGGCTCTCGTTGCACGGTTTGAACAGCAGTTGCCCGCCCGCAGCGCTCAGCTCGCCCTGCATCCGCGTGGTGCCGATGTTGGGGTCGACAGGTTTGTCCGCCAGCATCTGGCAGCCGCCGAGCAGGGGCAGCAGCGTGGCGAACAGCAGGGGAGGGGTGAGGCGCATTGTGAAGGAGCTCCTGGGATTCGAAGGAGCTACCGTATCACCTCCGCCCCTGCATGGGTTATCCGCCGAGGTAGGCGTCGCGCACTTTTGGATCGGTCAGCAGCGCTTCGCCGGTCCCCTGCATCACCACGTGCCCGTTCTCCAGCACATAGGCCCGGTCGGCGATCTTCAGCGCCTGGTTGGCGTTCTGCTCGACCAGAAACACCGTCACGCCGTCGCGGCGCAACTGCTCGATGATGTCGAAGATCTGCTGGATGATGATCGGCGCCAGCCCCAGCGACGGCTCGTCGAGCAGCAGCAGCTTGGGCTTGCTCATCAGTGCCCGGCCGATGGCGAGCATCTGCTGCTCGCCGCCCGACATGGTGCCGCCGCGCTGGCTGTAGCGCTCCTTCAGGCGTGGGAACAGTTGCAGTACCTTGTCCAGCTGCTCCTGGTAGTCGCCCTTGTCGGTGAAGAATCCGCCCATGGCCAGGTTTTCCTCGACGGTCAGGCGGGCGAACACGCGGCGGCCTTCTGGCACCACCGCGATGCTCTTGCGCATGATGTGCGAGGATGGCTGGCCAACCAGCTCTTCACCCTGGTAGCGGATGCTCCCGCTGTGCGCCTGCGGCGATCCGCAGAGGGTCATCAACAGCGTCGACTTGCCCGCGCCGTTGGCGCCGATCAGGGTGACGATCTCGCCCTGGCGGATCTCGACGTTGACGCTGTGCAGCGCCTGGATCTTGCCATAGAAGGTGGAGACGTTTTCGAACTGCAGCATTTACGCTTCCCCCAGGTAGGCTTTGATCACGTCAGGATTGTCGCGGATCTGGTCCGGGGTGCCATCGGCCAGCGGCGTGCCCTGGTTGATCACCACGATATGGTCGGAGATGCTCATCACCAGCTTCATGTCATGCTCGATCAGCAGAACGGTTACGTTGTGGTCCTGGCGCAGGTACGAAATCAGCGCCTTGAGGTCCTCGGTTTCCCTCGGGTTCAAACCGGCAGCCGGCTCGTCGAGCATGATGATGCGCGGGCGCGTCATCATGCAGCGGGCGATCTCCAGACGGCGCTGCTGGCCATAGGCCAAGGTGCCTGCGGTGCGGTTGGCGAACTCGGTCAGGTGTACCTTGTCGAGCCAGTACTGCGCCCGCTCCATGGCCTCGCGCTCGCTGCGGCGATAGGACGGGGTCTTGAACAGACCTGCGAAGAAGTTGGTGTTCAGGTGCCGGTGCTGCGCGATCAACAGGTTTTCCAGCGCGGTCATTTCCTTGAACAGGCGCACGTTCTGGAACGTGCGGACCACGCCTTTACGAGCGATCTGGTGACCGGCCAGGCCCTGTATCGGCTGACCGTCAAGCAGGATGGTGCCACCGCTTGGCTTGTAGAAGCCGGTCAGGCAGTTGAATACTGTCGTCTTGCCCGCGCCATTGGGGCCGATCAGCGCCACCACCTGTTTTTCCTTGACGGTCAGGCCCACGCCGTTGACCGCCAACAAGCCGCCAAAGCGCATGCTCAGGCCGCTGACTTGCAGAATTTCGCGGCTCATCGATGCAGCTCCATATGGGGACGTTGCATGGGCAGCAGGCCCTGCGGACGCCAGATCATCATCAATACCATCAGCGCGCCGAACATCAGCATGCGGTACTCGCTGAACTCGCGCATGAGTTCAGGCAGCAGGATCATCACGATGGCCGCGAGAATCACGCCCAGTTGCGAACCCATGCCGCCGAGCACGACGATGGCGAGGATGATCGCCGATTCGATGAAGGTGAACGATTCAGGGGTTACCAGGCCCTGGCGCGCGGCGAAGAAGCTGCCGGCGAAACCGGCGAAGCAGGCGCCGAGGGTAAAGGCCGAGAGCTTGATCACTGTCGGGTTCAGGCCCAGCGCGCGGCAGGCGATCTCGTCTTCGCGCAGCGCTTCCCACGCACGACCGATCGGCATGCGCAGCAGGCGATTGATGACGAACAGCGCGAGCAATGCCAGCAGCAGGGCGACCAGATAGAGGAAGATGACCTTGTTGATCGAGTTGTACGGCAGGCCGAAGAACTCGTGGAAGGTCTGCATGCCCTCAGCGGCACGGCGTTCGAAGCTCAGGCCGAAGAACGTCGGTTTCTCGATGTTGCTGATGCCGTTGGGCCCGCCGGTAAGGCCAGTCAGGTTCCGCAGGAACAGCCGGATGATCTCGCCGAAGCCCAGGGTGACGATCGCCAGGTAGTCCCCGCGCAGGCGAAGTACCGGGAAACCCAACAGGAAGCCGAAAGTCGCTGCCATGAGGCCCGCGAGCGGCAAGCAGATCCAGAAGCTCAGGCCGTAGTAGTGCGAGAGCAGGGCATAGGTATAGGCGCCGACGGCGTAGAAGCCGACATAGCCGAGGTCGAGCAGGCCTGCCAGGCCGACCACGATGTTCAGCCCCAGGCCGAGCAGCACGTAGATCAGGATGAGCGTGGCGATGTCGACCGCCCCACGCGAGCCGAAGAACGGCCAGACGAGAGCGAGCACTATCAGGACCAGGATGATCCAGCGCTGGGTACGCGGCAGCGTCAGGAAGTTGCTGACGGCGGGCGAGACCAGCTTGCGGTCCGAGCGGCTGCGCACCACGGTGCTCCATTGCTTGTCGAACAGCACCCGCAGGAACATCAGCACCGAACAGACTGCGATCACCGTCAGGGTGAAAGGCCCCTGGCTGTGCACAATCAGGTTGATGCCATCGATACTCAGTTTCAGGCCCAGCACCGGGAACGCCACGGCCCAGACCAGCAAGGCGCTGAAAAACGCCTGTTTGATATTCTTGCTCATACTTTTTCAACCTCCGGACGGCCCAGAATGCCGGTCGGCCGGAACAACAGCACCAGAACCAAAAGACCGAATGCCACCACGTCCTTGTACTGGTCGCCGAAGATGTCGGCGCCGAAGGCTTCGGCCACACCCAGCACCAGGCCACCGAGCATGGCGCCCGGAATACTGCCGATGCCGCCAAGTACCGCTGCGGTGAAGGCCTTGAGGCCCACCAGGAAGCCTGCGTTTGGGTTGATCACACCGTATTGCATGCTCAGCAACACCGCCGCCACGGCCGCCAGCGCGGCGCCGATGACAAAGGTGAGGGCAATGATGTTGTTGGTGTTGATCCCCAGCAGGTTGGCCATCTTGATGTCTTCGGCACAGGCGCGGCAGGCGCGGCCCAGGCGGGAGCGCGAGATGAACAGGGTCAGGCCGATCATCGACACCAAGGTGACCACGAATACCAGGATCTGCATGTACGAGATCAGGACTTCCTCCGCCCCCCCCGGGCCGAAGGAGATGCTCCCCGGAATCAGGTTGGGAATGGATTTGTCCTTGGAATCCTGCGACAGCAGCACGGTGTTCTGCAGGAAGATCGACATGCCGATCGCGGAGATCAACGGGATCAGGCGATTGCTGTTGCGCAGCGGCCGGTAGGCCACCCGCTCGATACTGTAGCCATAGGCGCTGGTCACGAAAATCGTCGCGACAAAGGCGACGGTCATGAGGATCGGCAGGGAATCGATACCCATCATGGCCAGCCCGGCAAGGGCAATGAAGGCCACGTAGGAACCGATCATGTACACCTCGCCGTGGGCGAAGTTGATCATTCCAATGATGCCGTAGACCATTGTGTAGCCAATGGCTATCAAGGCATAGGTGCTGCCAATGGTCAGGCCATTAACCAGCTGTTGGAAGAAGTGGTAGATCTCAGGCATTACAGCGCTCCTAAAAACCTGAAGTGCATTTCGCTGGCGGGGGTAAGGCCAGGAAACCGCGAGTGACGGTTTTAAGATTTTCAGGTGGGCGGGTCCCCGGATCGCGGGGATCAGTCCATGAACCTCATAAAACAAAGCCCACTGCTCGCACAGTGGGCTACTACGGTCAGCTATTGGTCACGCGGTTACTGAGGAGAGACTTCGGTCTTCGGCTTGCCGAAGTGCCACTGGTAGACCACGAACTTGAAGTCCTTGAGGTCGCCCTTGGCGTCGAACGACAGCTCGCCGGTAGGAGTCTTGAAGGTACCGGCATGGATGGCCTCGGCCACTTTCTCGGCGTTGTCGCTGTCACCGGCTGCCTTGATGCCATCGGCGATCAGTTGAACAGCGGAGTAGGCCGGGAACACGAACGGGCCGCTCGGATCCTTGCCATCGGCCTTGATGGCCTGGACGATTGCCTGGTTCTGAGGATCGGCGTCGAACGACTTGGGCAAGGTCACCAGCAAGCCTTCGGAGGCGTTCTGGGCGATCTGAGAGATGGAGTCGTTGCCCACGCCTTCCGGGCCCATGAACTTGGCGTTCAGGCCTTTTTCCTTCGCCTGGCGCAGGATCAGGCCCAGCTCTGGGTGGTAGCCGCCGTAGTAGACGAAGTCGACGTTGTTCTGCTTGAGCTTCTGGATGATCGAGGAGAAGTCCTTGTCACCTGCGTTCAGGCCTTCGAAGACGGCAACCTTGGTGCCTTTGCCTTCCAGGGTCTGTTTGACGGCGGTGGCAATGCCTTCACCGTACTGCTGCTTGTCGTGCAGGACGGCAACCACCTTGGGCTTGACGTGATCGGCGATGTAGTTGCCGGCGGCAGGGCCCTGGGCGCTGTCCAGGCCGATGGTACGGAAGATCAGCTTGTAGCCGCGGGCGGTGATTTCCGGGCTGGTGGCCGCTGGAGTGATCATGATCACGCCTTCGTCCTCGTAGATGTCGGACGCAGGCTGGGTGGAGCTGGAGCACAGGTGGCCGATGACGTATTTCACGCCATCATTGACCACCTTGTTGGCGACCGCCACGGCCTGTTTGGGATCGCACGCGTCGTCGTATTCCTTGGCTTCGAGCATCTTGCCATCGACGCCGCCCTTGGCGTTGATGTCCTTGATGGCCTGTTTGGCGCCAATGAACTGCATGTCACCATACTGAGTGACCGGGCCGGTCTTGGGACCGGCGATGCCGATCTTGATGGTATCGGCGGCAAACGAATGGCTGGCGACCCCTGCCAGTACCATTGCGGCGAACAGCTTGGAAATCTTGATCATAGTGCTCCACTCATTCTGTTGTAATTCTTATAGTCCTGGCGGCCAGGGCTACAGACCGGGCGGGATATACGGCGTGGCGACGCCAAAGCCGCAACCCCACCTTCCCCCGGAACATGTCCCGGTAACTGTACCGGTACAGTGTAGAGCGCCGTTCGAGCGCTTGAAAAGCGCGCTTTTTGCGCCCTTTCTCGAGGGTGTCGCCTGGTCGACATAAAAATACAGAAAAGCGCCATCAAATTGCCTTCACCCCCCGGCAATCCTCGGCTCTGTGTCTCTTGACGACCAATTACATATTTGAAACCGGGTTTTTCTGCAAAAATGGCGACCCTTTCAAGTGATCGAATTTTTGCCGGTGGTAACCCATGACTGATCAAACAAGCACCGTCTATGCCAAATTGCTCGGCGAGACAGCAATCATCGAGTGGAAAGCATTGGAGCGTTTCTGGGCAAAGGGTGACCTGATTTGGGTCGACCCCAGCCTGGACTTGATCACCGTCGCCCAGGCCATGGCCGAAAACCACAGTGAAGCCTTTGCTGGCTGGCGCGATGCTGGCACGGTAGGCGCCTTGACGGCAGAGCAGGCGCTAGACCTGCAGCAACGGGATCCACAGATCTGGGCAGTAGTGGTCTCGCCGTTCATTGTGATCCAGGAGAAGGAGGCTGGATAAGAGCGCACCTTGCCGGTGCGTGAAAATGCCCAGGCGGGCTTTCCTGGTGCTTGTTGGCGTTCAACCGAGTGGCTGTTGGTAACAGTCGCACGGTCCGGAAGCTGCTGAGGTAACAGTCAGGGTCATGCGGCACCGGACAGGGGGCATTGCGCCCCCTGTACCACGGATTACATCATCCTGCGACCAGCACCCGGATTGCCTCCAGGCGCAATGCCGCTTTTTCGAGCATTGCCAGCCCGTCTTCGCGCTGCTTGCGCAGGGCTTCGATCTCGCTGTCGCGCACACTCGGGTTGACCGCTTGCAGCGCGGTCAGGCGCGCGAGCTCTTCATCCGTCTCGGCCGCCAGGCGACGCTGCGCTTCGGCAACGCGTTCGGCATGACGCGGCAGGATCTTGGCCTCACCGGCGTTGATCCGGCCTGACAGAATGTCCCGCTGGGCCTGGATGAATTTGTTGGCGCTGGCGCGAGGTACGCTTTCAAGTTGCTCGTTGAGCGTGTCGAAGGCCACGCGCGACGCGAGGTCGTTGCCATTGGTGTCGAGCAGGCAGCGCAGCGCCGCCGGTGGCAGATAGCGACCCAGTTGCAGATTGCGCGGGGCCACCACTTCGCTCACGTACAGCAGCTCGAGCAGCACAGTCCCAGGCTTGAGCGCCTTGTTCTTGATCAGCGCCACGGCGGTGTTGCCCATCGAGCCGGACAGCACCAAGTCCATGCCACCCTGCACCATCGGATGCTCCCAGGTGATGAACTGCATGTCTTCACGCGACAACGCCTGGACGCGGTCATACGTGATGGTCACGCCTTCGTCGTCGCCCAGCGGGAAGCTGGCGTCGAGCATCTTCTCGCTTGGCTTGAGGATCAGGGCGTTTTCCGAGTGGTCCTCGCTGTCGATACCAAAGGCGTCGAACAGGGTTTCCATGTAGATCGGCAGGGCGAACTGATCGTCCTGCTCAAGGATCGCCTCGACCAGCGCCTCGCCTTCGCCGGCACCGCCGGAGTTGAGCTCGAGCAGGCGGTCACGGCCGCCGTGCAATTCGGCTTCGAGACGTACGCGCTCGGTGCGCGCCTGCTCTACCAGCTCGGCCCAGTCGTCGTCCGCTCCGCGCTCGAGCAGCGGCAGCAGGCGCGGGCCGAACTGGTGCTGCAGGGCGTTGCCGGTCGGACAAGTGGCGAGGAAGGCATTCAAGGCCTCGTGGTACCACTGGAACAGGCGCTCCTGCGGGCTGTCCTGCAGATAGGGGATATGCAGCTCGATAGTGTGCTTCTGGCCGATCCGGTCAAGACGGCCGATCCGCTGTTCGAGCAGGTCCGGGTGCGCAGGCAGGTCGAACATCACCAAGTGATGGGCAAACTGGAAGTTGCGGCCCTCACTGCCGATCTCGGAGCAGATCAGCACCTGGGCGCCGAATTCTTCGTCCGCGAAATAGGCGGCGGCGCGGTCACGCTCAAGGATGTTCATGCCCTCGTGGAACACCGTGGCCGGGATGCCGGAGCGCACCCGCAGGGCGTCCTCCAGGTCCATGGCGGTCTCGGCGTGGGCGCAGATGACCAGCACCTTGGTGCGCTTGAGCATCTTCAGGGTGTCGATCAGCCAATCGACGCGCGGGTCGAAGCGCCACCAGCGCTCGTCTTCAGTGGTTTCGCCCTGTGCCTGGAAAGCGACCTCGGGATACAGCTCGGCGTGTTCGTCGGCTGGCAACAGCAGGTACTGCTCGGGGTTGGCCAGTGGGTAGGGATGCAGCTTGCGCTCAGGGAAGCCCTGCACCGCGGCCCGGGTATTGCGGAACAGCACACGGCCGGTGCCATGGCGGTCGAGCAGTTCTCGGATCAGGCGCGCGCTGGCCTGGGTATCGCCATCGGTGACGGCGGCAAGCAGCGCTTCGCCCTCGGCACCGAGGAAACCTTCGATTGTGGCGTGTGCCTCGGGCGACAGGCGGCCCTGGTCGAGCAGTTCCTGCACGGCTTCGGCCACCGGACGGTAGTGCTCGCTTTCGGCGCGGAATGCGGCCAGGTCGTGGAAACGGTTGGGGTCGAGCAGGCGCAGGCGGGCGAAGTGGCTGTCCTGTCCCAGTTGCTCTGGGGTGGCGGTCAGCAGCAGAACGCCGGCGATAACCTGGGACAGTTGCTCGATCAGGGAGTACTCGGGACTGGCTTTTTCCTCGTGCCAGACCAGGTGATGGGCCTCGTCGACGACCATCAGGTCCCAGCCTGCGGCGAACAGGGCATCCTGCGCTTTTTCATCGTGGGTCAGCCATTCCAGTGCAACCAGCGCCAGCTGGGCATCTTCGAACGGATTGCTGGCGTCGCTCTCGATGAAACGCTCGGCATCAAACAGCGCAACCTCGAGATTGAAACGCCGGCGCATTTCTACCAGCCATTGATGCTGCAGGTTCTCTGGCACCAGGATCAGTACACGGCTGGCACGGCCCGTCAGGAGCTGGCGATGGATCACCAGGCCCGCTTCGATGGTCTTGCCCAGGCCCACTTCGTCGGCCAGCAATACCCGCGGGGCGCTACGGTCGGCCACTTCGCGGGCGATGTGCAGCTGGTGGGCGATAGGTTGCGCGCGGATACCGCCCAGGCCCCAGAGCTGCGACTGCATCTGCTTGCTGGTGTGTTCCAGGGTGTTGTAGCGCAGCGAGAACCAGGACAGCGGGTCGATCTGCCCGGCGAACAGGCGGTCGCTGGCCAGGCGGAACTGGATGAAGTTGGACAGCTGGGTTTCCGGCAGCGTACGCGGCTCGTTCTGAGCATCGAGCCCGTGGTAGACCAGCAAGCCATCGGCAGCCTCCACTTCGCGCACGGTCATCTTCCAGCCCTCGAAGTGAGTGATCTGGTCGCCAGGCGAGAAACGCACGCGGGTCAGGGGCGCGTTACGCAGGGAATACTGGCGGGTATCGCCAGTGGCCGGGTAGAGCACGGTCAACAAGCGGCCGTCCTGTGCCAGAACGGTCCCAAGTCCGAGCTCGGCTTCGCTGTCGCTGATCCAGCGTTGCCCCGGTTGATACTGCTGCGCCATACTGCCTGACTCCCGCGATGAAAAGCCGACTATGTTAACGGATAGGTCCGTGCAGACCAAAGAGTCTAGCAATTTCATCGAAGAAACCTGCCTTTGCCTACGAGGGCTTCACTTGCACAAGCGCGCCGAGCACCGCTGGTTGAATGCTTTGATAGCCTTTGGCGGCGTTATGCTGCTATCCGCCTGCGAGCAGAAGAGCTTCGAGACGCTGGCCCCGATCCCGGTCGGCGAGCTGGAGGCACTGGGCGTCCAGACCCCCATCAAGAGCGTGCATTTTCGCGACCGCGAGGGCGAAGGGCTGCTGGTGCTCAGCCGTACCGACGGCCAGGCCACCGATGCCGAGACCGCGCAAGAGGTCGACAAGGTGGTGCTCCGCGCAACTCTGTTTGCCCGCCCAGGCCCGCAAGGGGCGTTCAAGGCCCGCTGGCAGAGCGAACAGGAGACCAGCTGTCCGGGCCTTGACCTGGATGTCGACTTCTATACTGATGTCAGCGATATCAGCGACCTGAACAAGGACGGCCTGGCCGAGGCGACCATTGCCAGCCATGCGTTCTGCGGCGGTGGTATCGAACCCCACGCTATCGTCATCGAACTGCGTGAGGGTCAGGCCAGCTACAGCATCACCGGAGACTCCCTGATCAGCCCCTCTGGTGAGGAACCCATAGGCGGCGAACGCAATGACAGCGCCACGCTCAAGGACGCACCCCAGGCATTTCGCGATCATCTGGATACTGTCTGGCAGTCGGTCTACAAACGCCCTTGGAGCGAGACCGGTGCAGCAGCGGATGACGCCGAGGCACCCTGAATCCTGCTGACGCACACTGCCCTGGCGTGGCGCGCTTTGTACCTGACGCTCAAGGATGCAGGCGGCAGGCCGATATAATGGCCACAGGAGATCATCAAATGCTGCCGCCCCTTATCCCGCTCAGTGCTGCCCCAGTGACCACCCAGTTCGACCCGGTCAAGCCGCTGCCCGCCATCGCGCCGGTAGTACCCGCGCAGTCGAACTCTGGCGAAAGCACCATCAACCTCAAGCAACAGCGCGATCCGCAAGAGCAGGCGCTCTTGCTTCGCGAGGAGCAGCGCCGCCAGCAGCAACGTCGTCAGCACGCGCATGACGAGCGTTTCGAGGCGCTCCCAGGCGATGAGCTCAATGCCGACAACACTGTGCCGGTCGCACCTTTGATGGGCGACGAGCCACGTCAGGGCCTGCTGGTCGATATCAAGATCTGAGCCGCTCGGGACTGGCCAACATGACCACGGGGCTTCATCATGAGCGCCTCCGCTGTCAGCCTTCGAGCCCGCCATGAGCAAAGACAACCTTATCGATTTCGGCACCGAGCGCACCAAGCGTATCCACGACCTGAAGGAAAAGCGCCTGAACGAAGTGCGCCAGGCTTTCGAACAGGCCATGCCGCTGCCCAAGCCGAAGAAAAAATCCAAGGGCAAGCCCAAGAAGCGCTGAAACCTGACGCAGCTCAAACCTGCGCGCGCCACGCGTGCCCGGTCCCGGGCACCCATTGACCTCGATCAATTTCCCTCTCCCTCGAATTCGCTACAGTGCACCCATCGAACAACGGCGTAAGGACTCGAACAAGCGCAAGCCGCGCTGATCCTTCCCGGTGCATGGGCACGCAAGGCATTTAGGGCGACTTCGGTCGCCCATTTTTTCGTGTCGCTTTTTTCTCGGGTATCGCTCTTTAGATGATTAGCTAGCTAATTACATCTCTGGGTCTTATCCTTGCGCTCTGTCTATCGTTCTACTCATCACAGTGCGCAAGGTTTCGCTCGTGCCCATCACTTTCCAGGCCCTGTTTGCTCCCAGCACCCTGGCCATCAAGTTTGCCATCAAGACCCTCCTGGGCGGCGGTCTGGCATTGTGGCTGGCGTTACGGTGGGGGCTGGACCAGCCGACCTGGGCGCTGATGACAGCGTTCATCGTTGCTCAGCCCTTGTCGGGGATGGTGGTGCAGAAGGGTCTGGCGCGCCTCGCTGGAACCTTGGCCGGTACCTTCATGTCCGTGGTGATCATGGGACTGTTCGCCCAGGCACCCTGGTTGTTCCTGATCGCATTGGCGCTATGGCTGGGGCTGTGCACCGCGGCCTCTACCCAGTTGCGCAGCGCCTGGTCCTATGCGTTTGTGCTGGCCGGCTATACCGCCGCGATCATCGCCTTGCCCGCGATCAGCCATCCTTTGCAGGTGTTTGAACAGGCAGTGGCGCGTTGCACCGAAATTTCGCTCGGCATTGTCTGTGCCACGGCTGCCAGCGCCTTGCTCTGGCCACTGCGCGTGGAGCAACAGCTGAGCGGACAGGCACGCCAGGCCTGGCAACAGGGTATGCAGGCTGCCAGCGCCATGCTCGATGGGCAGGATCAGGCGCGCCAGGGGCTGCTCGAGACACTGGGACGTATTGTCGCCATCGACGCGCAGCGTGAGCATGCCTGGTTCGAGGGTAGCGTGGGGCGGCAGCGGGCCAGCGCCATTCGCGGGCTGAGCCAGAAGCTGATGGTGCTGCTGCGTATCTCTCGCTCGGTGCGTCGCCAATGGCGTCAGCTCGACGCTACCGAGTCGCTGCGCCTGGCGCCTTGGCTGGAAGAAGTGCGCGGCCAGCTTGCGAAGCCTGACCGTCCAGGCCAGCTCCTGCGCCAGCGGTTGTGGGACGCGGCCCATGATGAGCGGATCAGCTCAGCCGAACACTACTGCCTGGCGCGCCTGACGTTGCTGTTGGACACCGCCATGGCGGCGACTCAGGCAGTGGAGGATGTCGAGGCAGGAAGAGCGGCGACCGACGCCCCCTCGGGCCTGGCGGTGCATCGTGACCTGGCGCTGGCGCTGTTGTTCGGCTCGCGCAGTGCCCTGGCGTTTCTGGTGATGAGCATTTTCTGGCTGGCTACCGCCTGGCCAGCGGCCCCTGGCGGACTGGTGCTGACCTGCGTGGTATGCAGCCTGTTCGCCAGCCGCGAGAACGGCGCTCAGATCGGCATGAGTTTCTTGCGCGGCATTCTGCTGGCGATCCCGGTGGCATTTGTCGTGGGGCAGATCCTCCTGCCGCAACTGAGCAGCTTTGCCATGCTCTGCCTGGCCATGGGCGTCCCGCTGTTTTTCGGTGCGCTCGGCATGGCCCATCCCCGCACCGGCGCGACTGCTACCTCTTATTGCCTGCACTGCATTGTGCTCATCTCGCCACTCAACGCCATGCAATTCGATGTAGCAGGCATGCTCAACAATGCTCAGGCCATGCTCATGGGCGTCGGTGCTGCGGTGCTGGCCTTCAGACTGTTGGTGCTGCGTCACCCGGGCTGGCACGGCCGAAGGCTGCGGGCAGCAACCCAAAGTGACCTGGTGCGCCTCACCCGGCGCGATCTGCGTGGCGCTGATAGCTGGTTCGGCGGGCGCATGGCAGATCGGCTGATGCAGCTGGCGCGGCATTCCAGTGAGCTGCCCGAGCCTGAGAGTCGGCGCTGGGACGATGGCCTGCACAGCCTGGACATCGGTGACGAGTTGCTGCACCTGCGCCTGTGCCTGACCATGGCCAAGGCACCGCTGGCAGCTGCGCAGAGGCATTACCTGCAACAGCTTGAGGCTGTATTGAGCCGAGGTCCCGCGCCAGGCCGCGGCGGACGGCTGGATGCGGCAAGCAATACATTCATTGAGGCCTTGCGGGCCCAGTCCGCGAGCGATGCGCTGCGCCTGGCCGAGGGCGCGGTGCTGCAACTGCAGGCAAGCTGGCGCAAATGGTGCCGCTGGCAGGAGGAAACTCATGGGTCTGCGTGAATGGGCACTGGGCGGCGTACTGCTGAGTCCGTTTCTGATCTATGTGCTGCTGGCGCTACTGCTGACCGGCCTGCTGCGTATGGTACTGCGGGTCACGCCGCTGGGGCGCTGGATCTGGCACGAAGCCTTGTTCGACGTGGCGCTGTTCATCTGTATCTTGTCCCTGGTGGTCCACCTGCTGGGACCTTTGTGAGGAGTAGGACCATGCGCACAGCAGTACGTGTCGCGATAACCCTCTGCGTGGTGGTGATCGCCATCTTTGCGGGGCTCAAGCTCTGGCAGTACTACATGCTCACCCCTTGGACACGTGACGCGCGGATCGGCGCGGATGTCGTGGTCATCGCGCCGGACGTTTCCGGCTGGGTGCGGGAGTTGAAAGTACAGGACAACCAGCAGGTCAGGGCAGGCGATTTGCTGATGTCGATCGACCGCGACCGTTTCGAGGCTGAGCTCGCCCGGACCAGGGCGATTGCCGAAACCCGTCAGCAGCAATTGCACCTGCGTGAGCGCGAGGCGGCGCGCCGTACGGCGCTGGGGCCAGGCGCGATCAGCGCGGAGCTGCGCGAGAACGCCCAGATCAATGCCGCCGTCGCCCGCGGCGAGTTGCACCAGGCCGAAGCCGAGGTCCGGGTAGCACAGATCAACCTGGACCGCAGCGAACTGCGCGCGCCGCGCAATGGCCATGTCACCAACTTGCGGCTGGCCGAGGGAAACTACGTCACTGCAGGGCAGTCGGTGATGGCCCTGGTGGATGACTCGACTTTCTATGTACAGGCCTATTTCGAGGAGACCAAGCTGCCGCGGATTCGCGTGGGCGATCCGGTCAAGGTCTGGCTGATGAGCGCCGAAGCCCCCATGCAAGGAGTTGTACAGAGCATCAGCCGCGGCATCAACGACCGCAATACCACCCCTGACACCCAGTTGCTGGCCGAGGTCGAGCCGACCTTCAACTGGGTACGCCTGGCCCAGCGTATTCCGGTACGCATCCGTCTGGAGAACGTCCCGGAAGGCACCAGGCTGAGCGCCGGGATGACAGCGAGCATTCAGGTGCTTGAATGAAAAGCTTTGGGCTCTAGTCGCTCTTCCTGTTCTTGCCCGATTTGCGCCGACCGGCCGCCTCGTCGCCCTCAAGCAGCCTGGAGACCGGCTTGCCGCTATCGCTGCGGACCTGGGCGTGGCTGATGAGGGCGAAGATGAAGCTGCCGCCTATTATGTTGCCGGCTAGTGTGGGCAGGGCGAACTCAAGCCAGAAATGAGTCCAGGTCTCATCCCCCGCCCACACCAGATAAGACACTTCAACGGAGCCGACGACAATATGCGTGAAGTCGCCCAGTGCCATCAGGTAGGTGATGAGCACGATGATCCAGATCTTGGCGTGCTCCATTGAGGGAATCATCCAGACCATGGTGGCGATCATCCAGCCTGAGACAATGCCTTTGGCGAACATCTGGCTGATGTCGTTCTTCATCACCTTGCGGCCAACCTCTAGAAAGGCCACGTCGGTCTTGCTGTCGAAGATCGGCAATTCCAGCATCACCCACGCGACCAGCAATGTGCCGGCGAGGTTGCCGGCCAGCACCACGCCCCATAGACGCAGCAACCTCCCCAGGTTGAACAGGGTAGGGGTGGTCATCACGGGGAGCACTGCGGTGAGGGTGTTTTCGGTAAACAGTTGCTGGCGGGCAAGGATGACTGCCAGGAAGCCTGCACTGTAGCCGAGGCTGGCGATGACCTGGCTGCTGTCGCTGTCGGGCAGGCGCGAATAGAAAAGCCCCATGGCCATCAATGAAAGGCCCATGGTCAGCCCGGCGGCCAGTGCCGACCACCACAGGGCTGCGATTGTCCGTTCAAGTTCCTGGTCACCTTGATAGCGGATTATCTCGTGCAACACTGCAGCCCGGGGTGGCTGGCTGTGACTGACCTCCTGTTCTTCGTCCGCCGACAGTCCTGGGGTCTTGCCGTTTTCCGATTCGCTCATGATCCGACTCGCTGTACTGGTAGATGCGTTTCTCTAGTGATCTACCGCGGCTGGATTAGTTGCCTCGGAGGCGTTTGGCGAGCTGTGAATTTTTTTGCGCTAAGGTGTTGACTCATAATCTGAATGACGTATTATTCGCCTCCCGCAGCGATGAGTTGCAGGGTGAGTCAAGCGGCTCTTGGAGTTGAACGGTTTTCGAAAGAAAGCAGATTGAAAACTTCAAAATAAACGCTTGACAGACTTAGAGGAAAGCGTAGAATGCGCACCTCGGTTCAGCAAGCCAAGCGCTTCGGGCCAACCGCTCTTTAACAATTGAATCAAGCAATTCGTGTGGGTGCTTGTGAGTACGGACTGATAGTCTGCAAGATTATCAGCATCACAAGTGACCACATGAGCAATCATAGTAGTCATTTGAGATTGC
>NZ_JBWGIF010000014.1:0-231949 GCF_056312565.1 Pseudomonas sp. JE3303 | reverse complement strand
GCAGGCCGGGACGGCTGGCACGGTTGCTCAGCAGCAGCTCGATGCCGCTGTCGTCGATCATGTGGGCCAGGCGTTCGGCAGGGTATTCCGGGTCCAGGGGCACGTAGGCGCCACCGGCCTTGAGCACTGCCAGCAGACTGATCACCATCTCCAGGCTGCGCTCCAGGGCGATCCCCACGCGCACGTCCGGCCCGACGCCCTCGGCGACCAGCAGGTGCGCCAGGCGGTTGGCCCGCTGGTTGAGCTCGCGGTAGCTCAGCCGCTCGCCGGCAAAGACCACCGCGCAGGCGTCAGGGGTGTGCAGGGCCTGACGCTCGATCAAGGCGTGGACAGGGTCGTCGCCTGCATGATCGATCGAGGGCACGGCGTTCCACGTCAGCACCTGTTGCTCACGTTCAGCGCCGTCGAGCAGTTCGAGCTCGCCGACGCGCATGTGCGCCGGGGCATCGACGATCTGCAACAGCAGGTTGAGCAGGTGACGGTTCACCTGGCCAATGGTTGCCGCATCGTAGTGGGCGCAGGCGTAGCTGTAGTGCAGCGACAAGGCCTGGCCAAGGTTGACCGCCAGGGTGAGCGGATAGTTGGTCCGCACCACGCTGGAAATGCCGCTGAACACCAGCCCCTCCGGCGCGCCCTGCTCCAGCGCCTCGGAGATCGGGTAGTTCTCGAACACCAGGATATTGTCGAACAGCGCTTCGCCACCCTGCCCTGCCCAGCGCTGGATGGCGTTGAGCGCGGTGTGCTCATGCTCGCGGGCCGAAAGGTTGGTCTGCTGCACGGACTGCAGCCAGGTGCCCAGCTCAAGCCGGGCGTCGGGTGTGCCGATCACCGGCAGGGTATTGATGAACAGGCCGACCATTTCGCCAGCACCGGGCAGCGACGCCGGACGCCCTGCCACGGTCGCGCCGAAGGCCACGCAGGCCTGCCCGCAGTAGCGTTGCAGCAGCAACTGCCAGGCGCCTTGCAGCAGGGTGTTGACCGTGACCTTGTACTGACGCGCACACGCCTGCAGGCGTTGGGTCTGCCCCGCCTCGAGGCGTGCATGAAAATCGTCATGGCCGGCGTCGGCCACCACCCGCCCCGCGACCGCTTCGGCCAGCCGGGTCGGTGCCTGCAGCTCGCCCAACTGGGACTTCCAGAACGCCTCGCACTGGGCCTGGTCCTGGCGCTGCAGCCAGTCGATATAGTCGCGGAACCGTGCGGGGCCCGCGTGCGACACCTGGCCACGGTAATGCTGCAGTACGTCGCCCATCAGCTGCGCGCTGCTCCATCCGTCCATGAGGATATGGTGGCTGGTGTAGACCAGGTGGTAGCGGTGCTCCGCGGTGCGGGCCAGCACCAGGCGCAGCAGTGGCGCCTGTGCCAGGTCGAAGCCCGCGGCGCGTTCATCGCGAGCCAGTTGCTCCAGTGTCGCGTCGAGCGCTGCCGAGGCGCGCAGGTCATCGATACGCATCGGCATCGGCACCTGCTTGTGCACCACTTGCAGCGGCTGCTCGCCAAGGTTCCAGACAAAGCCGGTGCGCAGGATTTCATGCCGCTCCAGCACCTGCTGCCAGGCCTCGCCGAACCGCTGCGGGTCGAGCCCGCTGACGTCCATGCGCATCTGGTTGATGTAGCCAGTCTCGCCCTGCTCATAGAGGCTGTGGAACAGCATGCCCTGCTGCATGGGCGAAAGCGGGTAGATGTCTTCGATCTGCGCGGCCGGCACCGCGAGGCCATCGAGCTGCGCCTGGGCAAGGCCCGCCAGAGGGAAGTCCGAAGGCGTCACGCCACTGTGACACGGCTCGCTGCAATGGGTGATCAGCGCCTGCAGCTCGGCGGCATACTGCTCGGCCAGGCGCTCGATGGTAGCGGTGTCGAACTGCGCCTCGCTGAAATTCCAGCCCAGGCTCAGCTGGCCGTCATAGACCTGGCCGTTGAGGGTCAGCCAGTTGCCCAGCGGCGCCTCCGGGCTTTGCTCGGCACCGGCCGGTTCAGGGGCCGGCGACCACAAGCGGTCTTCGCTGCTGTCGAAGCTGGCATCGAACTGGCCCAGATAGTTGAAGGTCATGCGCGGGACCGGCAATACGCCCAGGGCCTGCTGGGTGGCCGTGTCACCCAGGTGACGCAGCACGCCGAAGCCCAGGCCCTTGTCGGGGATGGCCCGCAGCTGCTCCTTGAGCTGCTTGATCGAGTCGGCCATCTCGGCCTGTGGCGTCAGCAGGACCGGGAAGACACTGGTGAACCAGCCCACGGTACGGCTCAGGTCGACCTGCTCGAACAGCGCCTCGCGACCATGGCCTTCCAGCTGCAACAGCAGCGATTGCTGGCCGGTCCAGCGCACCATGACGCGCGCCAGGGCAGTGAGCAGCAGGTCGTTGACCTGGGTCCGGTAGCTGGCGTTGCAGCCTTGCAGCAGCCGGCGGGTCGCCTGGGCATCCAGGCGGGTGTGCACGCGGCGGGCGCGGGCATTGCCCAGGTCATCGCTCGGGCGGTCACGCGGCAGGTCGCGCGGCGCATCGCGCAGGCGCTCTTGCCACTGGCGCACCTGGGCCTGGCGTTGATCGTCCCGCGCCCAGTCCTGCAGGCGCATGGCCCAGGTCTTCAGGGCGCTGGTCTTGAGCGGCAACTCGACCGGCTGGCCGGCGAGCAGGCGCCCGCAGGTGGTGCCCAGGTCTTCGAGCAGAATCCGCCAGGACACGCCGTCCACCGCCAAGTGATGGATCACCAGCAGCAGGCGTTGTTCACCGTCCGGCAAACTCGCCAGCAGCGCGCGCAGCAATGGGCCCTGGGTCAGGTCAAGGCTGCGCTGGGTCTCTTCGCAGGCAGCTTCCAGGGCCTGGGCGTCAGCCACGTCAAGGGTACGCAGCAACGGCTGGGCCAGGGCGTCCTCGACGCTGCGATAGCGCGCGGACCAGCCCTCGTCCCCGTGGCTGAACGCCAGGCGCAGCGCATCGTGATGGCGCACCATGGCCTGCAACGCCTGCTCGAGCACCTCGGGCTGCATGGGCGCATGGGCGCGCAGCAGCAAGGACTGGTTCCAGTGATGACGCTCGGCGATCGGCTCATCGAAGAACCATTGCTGCACGGGCAGCAACGGTGTGCTGCCCGCCACCGGCGCCTGGTCGATGGCCAGCGACGCGGCGCCGACCTGGGCGACCCGTGCCAGGCCCATCACCGTCTGGTGCTGGAACAGGTCCTTGGGCGTGAAGTGAATGTCCAAGGCACGCGCCCGGCTCACCACCTGGATGGAGACGATGGAGTCGCCGCCCAGCTCGAAGAAGTTGTCCGCAAGGCCGACGCGCTCCAGCTTGAGCACCTGTTGCCAGATCTCGGCGATCTGCTGCTGCACGGGTGTCTGCGGCGCCTGGTAGGTCTGCTGCAGGGCACTGAAGTCCGGCTGCGGCAGACGCTTGCGGTCGACCTTGCCGTTGGGCGTCAACGGCAGCTCGGCAAGCATCAGCAGGTGCGCCGGCACCATGTAGTCGGGCAGACGCTCCTTGAGATGACCGCGCAATGCCTCCCGCAGCGTGGCCTGCGCCTGGCTGTCGCCAAGCAGCACCTGGGCAGCCTCCGGCACCACGTAGCCGACCAGTTGCTGGCCACTGGGGCCTTCACAGGCCACCACGACGGCCTCGCGCACCGCGGCGCTGTCGAGCAGCCGCGCCTCGACCTCGCCCAGCTCGATGCGGAAACCACGCACCTTGACCTGACGGTCGATCCGGCCCAGGTAGTCGATGATGCCGTCGTCACGCTGCGCCACCCGGTCGCCGCTGCGGTAAAGCCGCGCACCGTCGCCGAACGGGTCCGGCACAAAGCGCTCGGCGGTCAGGGCCGGGCGGTTGAGGTAGCCACGCGCAAGGCCCTGGCCACCCAGGTACAGCTCGCCGGGAATCACCAGCGGCAACAGGCTAAGGTTGCCATCGAGCACATACGCGCGGCGCTCGCCGACACGCTCCCCGATGGGCGCGTAGGCGGCGCCGCAGCGGTCGTGCCCAGCGGCCTTCCAGATCAACGGGGTGACTACCGTTTCGGTCGGGCCATAGCCGTTGATGATGTATTGCGGGCGCAGCGCGCGCCGCGCCAGGGTATAGCTGGCGTCGGCCACGGCGTCGCCGCCGAAGCAGTAGACGCGCACAGGTGGCGGGTTGCCGTCACGCTCGGCGTGCTCGGCCAGTTGCTGCAGGTAGACGGGCGGGAATGCCGCCACCGTCACGCCATGGGCATGCAAGGCTGCGTAGGTCTGTTCGGGCGTCCATAGCTGCGGGTCGCGGATCAGCAGCGAGGCGCCGTGGGTCAGCGCGGTCAGCCAGCGCTCGTGGGCACCGTCGAAGGCAAACGACATGAAGTGCAGCTCGCAGTCCTCGGCACTCATCTCGTAGCGTGCGCCGATTGCCCGGCAGTGCATGGCGATCGGCCCGTGGGCCACCGCCACGCCCTTGGGCAGGCCTGTGGAGCCGGAGGTGTAGATCACGTAGGCCAGGTGCTCGGCGTGCAGCGCGACCTCTGGGTCATGGGCCGGCAGGTCATCGAGGCGCAGTTGGTCGAGGGCCAGGGTGTCGAGGCCCTGCGGCACCGGCAGGCGCTTCAGCAGTGCGGTATCGCTGAGCAGCAGGGCCATGCCACTGTCCTGCATCAGGTAGGCCAGGCGCTCGCGCGGGTATTCCGGGTCCAGCGGGGCGTAGGCGCCACCCGCCTTGAGTACCGCCAGCAGGCTGACCACCATCTCCAGGCCGCGCTCCAGCGCGATGCCGACCAGGACCTCAGGCCCGGCACCCGCGGCGATCAGGGCATGGGCCAGGCGGTTGGCGCGCAGGTCGAGTTCGGCAAAGCTCATCTGCTGGTCGCCAAAGATCAGCGCGGTGGCGTCCGGCGTCTGCCGGGCAAGCTCGGCGATGCGCTGGTGTACCAGCGGCCCCTGCACGTGACGCAGGTCAGGCGCATTGCGCTCGATCAGCAGGTGCTCGCGCTGCGCCGGGTCGAGCATCGGCAGTTCGGCGATGCGCTGGGACGGCCCGGCGACGATGCCCTGCAGCAGCGTCAGCCAGTGGCCGCCCAGGCGCTCGATGGTGGCGGCGTCGAACAGATCGCTCGCATAGGTCAGCGAGGCCCACAGGCCTTGCTCGCCCTCGACGGTGTCCAGGGTCAGGTCGAACGAGGCGCTGTGGCTGTCCCAGAACAGGCCTTCGATCTCCAGGCCCGGCAGCTGCCGGGCGCGATTGTCACGGGCCTGGCGATCCTGGCGCTGATGGTTGTACATCACTTGGAACAATGGGCTGTGGCTCAGGCTGCGGTCCGGTTGCAGCGCCTCGACCAGTTGCTCGAATGGCAGGTCCTGGTGCGCCTGGGCGCCCAGCACGGCCTGCTTGACCTGCTGCAGCAGCTGGCCGAAGGTCTGCGCGCCGTCGACCTGGGCACGAAGCACCTGGGTGTTGACGAAGAACCCCAGCAGGCGGTCGGTCTCGACGCGGTTGCGGTTGGCGGTGGGCACGCCGACGCGGATGTCATCCTGGCCGGTGTAACGGTGCAGCAGCACCTGGAACGACGCCAGCAGCAGCATGAACAGCGTCACCTGTTCGCGCTGGGCCAGGGCCTGGAGGGCTTCCCCCAGCGCCGGGTCAAGCGGCAGGTCGAAGCGCGCGCCCCGATGACTGGGCTGCGCCGCGCGCGGGCGGTCCGTGGGCAGTTCCAGTACCGGCTGCTGCTCACCCAATTGCGCACGCCAATACGCCAGTTGCTGTTCGCTGCCGCCGGCCTCCATCCAGCGCCGCTGCCAGACCGCATAGTCGGCGTACTGGATGTCCAGCGCTGGCAGGTTCACGTCATGGTCCCCGGCGAAACCCAGGTACAGCTGGACCAGCTCATCGACCATGACCTGCATCGACCAGCCGTCGGAGACGATATGGTGCTGGACCATCACCAGCACATGCTCGTCCTCGCTCACGCGCAGCAGGCTGACCCGGATCAGCGGCCCCTGCTCCAGATCGAAAGGCAACGCCACCCGGCGTTCCACCTCGGCCTGGATCAGGGCTTCGCGCCCGGCGGCGTCAAGGGTCTGCGTGAGTTCGCCCAGCTCGATGTCCAGCGGCATCTGCGCATGGACCTGCTGGCGCGGACGCTCGTCGTCGACGACAAAGGTCGTGCGCAGGGTTTCATGGCGCTCGATCAAAGCGGTGAACGCCTGGCGCAAGGCGCCGACCCGCAGCCGGCCACGCAGGCGCAGCGCGGTGGGGATGTGGTAGGCAGCGCTGCCGGGCTCCAGTTGCCAGAGGAACCACTGGCGCTCCTGGGCGAACGACAAGGGCAGGGTCTGCAGCTGGTCGCGGATTTCAGGGATCGGCAGGTTGGCCGGCGAAACCTTCTGCTCGGCCATCTTTTCAAGGTACTGGCGACGCTTGTCCAACGGCAGGGCAATGAAGCGTCTGGCAATGCGCAGGGCGGTGGAACGGTCCATTACGCCTCCTCCATTTCGTCGAGCAGGCTTTCGAGCTGGTTCAGGGTGGAGTCATCCATGCCGTCGCCAGCCTGTTCAAGCTGTTGGGCGAGGTCGCCAAGGGTCGGGTACTGGAAAATCAATTGCGCTGTTGCCTTCATACCAAGCTCGAGTTGAATGCGTGAAACCAGGCTCACGACGAGAAGAGAGTGGCCGCCAAGGTCGAAGAAGTGGTCGTTCAGACTCACCTTCTCCAGCTTGAGCACGTCTTGCCAGATCGCTGCCAGCTGGCATTCGACCGGGGTACGTGGCGCCACAGGGGGGTGTTGCGGTTGGGACGCTTGCGGCAGGGGCAGGGCCTTGCGGTCCAGCTTGCCGTTGGGGCTCAGCGGCCAGCGTTCGAGCAGTACCCAGTGGGCAGGCACCATGTACTCGGGAAGGCTGGCCTTCAGGTGCGCCTTGAAGCCTTCGCGCACAGGGGCCTGGTGCTCGCTTTCAAGATGCTCGGGTGCGGCCAGCACATAGCCGACCAGCTGTTGGCCGGCAGGGCCTGGCTGGGCCAGGACCACCGCGTCGCGAACCTGCGCCAGCTCCAGCAGGCGGGCTTCGATCTCGCCCAGCTCGATACGCTGGCCGCGGATCTTCACCTGATGGTCCAGCCGGCCGAGGTACTCGAGCGCGCCGTCCTGGCGTTGGCGCACCAGGTCACCGGTGCGGTACAGCCGCTCGCCGTCGCCGAACGGGCTGGCCACGAAGCGCTCGGCGGTCAGCGCCGGGCGGCGGTGGTAACCGCGCGCCAGCCCCACGCCGCCCAGGTACAGCTCGCCCGCCACGCCCGGCACCACCATTTGCAGCGAGGCATCCAGCACATGGCTGCGCAGGTTGGCGATCGGATGGCCGATCGGCACGCTGTCCGCGCCCTCCTCCACGCAGGTCCAGTGGGTCACGTCGACGGCCGCCTCGGTCGGCCCGTACAGGTTGTACAGGGCCGCCTTCGGCAGGCGGGCGAACACCTGGGCCTGGGCCTCCAGTGGCAAGGCCTCGCCGCTGCAGACGATGCGCCGCAGGCTGTGGCAACCGGCCAGGTCCGGCGACTGCAGGAACACCTGCAGCATCGACGGCACGAAGTGCAGCGTGCTGATGCCATGGCGCTCGATCAGCGCGGTGAGCTGCGCCGGGTCACGGTGCGCGCCCGGCTCGGCGATCACCAGCTGGGCGCCGGTGATCAGCGGCCAGAAGAACTCCCACACCGACACGTCGAAGCTGAACGGGGTCTTCTGCAGTACCCGGTCGCTGGCGTCCAGGCTATAGGCCTGCTGCATCCAGTACAGCCGGTTGCCCAGGGCCAGGTGGCGGTTGCCGGCACCCTTGGGCTTGCCGGTGGAGCCGGAGGTGTAGATCACATAGGCCAGGTGCTCGGGCGACAGCGCGACCTGCGGGTTGGCCAGCTCGGTGTCGAGGTTTTCAGGCACGTCCAGCAGCAACGTCGGCAGCGCAGCCGGTACTGGCAAGGCCACGTCCAGGCTGCGTTGCTGCAGCAACAGGGCGATGCCACTGTCCTCGATCATGTAGGCCAGGCGTTCCCCGGGGTAGTCCGGGTCCAGCGGCAGGTAGGCGCCGCCGGCCTTGAGGATCGCCAGCAGGGCCACGACCATCTCCAGGGAGCGCCGGGCGGCGACGCCCACCAGCACCTCCGGGCCGACGCCGCGCCCGATCAGCGTCAGCGCCAGTCGGTTGGCGGCCTGGTTGAGCTGGCGGTAGCTCAGCTGGCGGTCACCGAACACCAACGCTACCGCGTCGGGCGTGGCCTGCGCCTGGCGCTCGAACAGGCGCTGCACGCAGTATTCGCCGGGGTAGCGGACATCGGTATGGTTCCAGGCCTGCAGGGCCTGCTGCTGTCCGGCGTCCATCAGCGCCAGCTCCCCCACCCATGCCTGTGGGTCGGCCACCATGCCCTGCAGCAGGTGCTGCCAGTGGCCGGCCAGGCGTTCGAGGGTGGCGGGCTCGAACAGGTCGGTGGCATAGGTCAAGGTGGCACCCAGCCCGAGGCTCGTCTCGAAGGTGTCCAGCGACAGGTCGAACTGCGCGGTCTGGTGCTCGCCGACCAAGGTCTCGACGTGCAACCGCGGCACCTGGAAGCCTTCGCCCAACTGCTGGTCAAGGGCATTGCGGTGGTTGAACATCACCTGGAACAGCGGGTTGTGGCTCAGGCTGCGGGCCGGCTGCAAGGCCTCGACCAGTTGTTCGAACGGCAGGTCCTGATGGTCCTGGGCGCCAAGGGATGCGAGGCGCACCTGTTCGAGCAGATCGCTGACCCGCAACGGCGTATCGAAGCGGGCGCGCAGCACCTGGGTATTGACGAAGAAGCCGATCAACCGCTCGGTCTCCAGCCGGTGCCGGTTGGCCACCGGCACGCCGACGCGAATATCGGTCTGGCCACTGTAGCGGTGCAACACGGCCTGGAACGAGGCCAGCAGCACCATGAACAAGGTGACGTTGTGCTGCTGGGCAAGGGCTTGCAGGCCTTCGGCAAGCTGCGCGGGCAATGCCACCTCAAGGCGTGCACCGCGATAGCTCTGCACGGCGGGCCGGGCATGATCGGTGGGCAGCTCCAGTACCACGGGATCGCGGCCCAGTTGCTCGGTCCAGTAGGCCAGCTGTTGCTCGCGCGCCCCGGCATCGAGCCACTGGCGCTGCCAGTGCGCATAGTCCAGGTACTGGATCGGCAGGGCCGCCAGCGCCGGCGGGTGTCCTGCGCAGAGGCTGGCGTAGCTCTGCATCCACTCATCGACCATCACCTGCATGGACCAGCCATCGGAGACGATGTGGTGCTGCACCAGGGTGAGCACATGGTCGTCCTCGGCAACGCGCAGCAGTCCGATGCGCAGCAGCGGGCCGGTCACCAGGTCAAAGGCATGCGCGGTCTGCCCCGCGATAAACGCCTGGATACCCGTGTGCCGCTCCTCGCCCGCGGGCAGCGGCTCGACCGTGACAGGCAAGCGCAGCGCGGCGTGGATCACCGGGCGCACTTGGTCGTGCTCCTGGATAAACGTGGTACGCAGGCTCTCGTGGCGCTGGACCAGCAGGTTGAAACTGTCTTCCAGCGCCCGTACATCAAGCTCACCCCGCAGGCGCAAGGCCATCGGGATGTGATAGGCGGCGCTGTGCGGGTCGAGCTGCCACAGGAACCACTGGCGCTCCTGGGCGAATGAGAGGCGCAAAGGCTGGCTGCGGTCGATGGCCACGATCTTCTGCGCGCCATTGCCCTCCAGGGTGCTCAGCGCCCGGGTGAAAGCCTGCAACGTGGTGTGTTCGAACAGCAAGGCCAGCGGGACTTCCAGGTCCAGCTCCCGGGCCACCCGGGAAACCACCTGGGTCGCCAGCAGGGAGTGCCCGCCCAGGTCGAAGAAGTGATCGGCCATGCCGACCTGCTCCAGGTGCAGCACTTGCCCCCAGATGGCCGCCACCGTGCGTTCAAGTTCGCTGACCGGTGCCTGGAAGTCCTGACGCGCCTGGCCTGGTTCAGGGGCAGGCAGGGCCTTTCGGTCCAGCTTGCCGTTGGGGCTCAGCGGCATGGCTGGCAGCCACACAAGCTGCGAGGGCACCATGTAAGCCGGCAGGCGGGCGGTCAGTTCGGCCTTGATGCGCTCCTGCCAGGCAATCAGGTCGGCTGGCGGCAACGGATCGGCCACGTAGCCGACCAGGTGCTGGCCCTGCTCGTCGCTGCGGGCCACCACCAAGGTCTCCCCTCCCGCCACCTCGAGCAGGCGGGCTTCGATCTCGCCCAGCTCGATACGCTGGCCGCGGATTTTCACCTGATGGTCCAGCCGGCCGAGGTACTCGAGCGCGCCGTCCTGGCGCTGGCGCACCAGGTCACCGGTGCGGTACAGCCGCTCGCCGTCGCCGAACGGGCTGGCCACGAAGCGCTCGGCGGTCAGCGCCGGGCGGCGGTGATACCCACGCGCCAGCCCCACGCCGCCCAGGTACAGCTCGCCCGCCACGCCCGGCACCACCGGTTGCAGCGAGGCATCCAGCACATGGCTGCGCAGGTTGGCGATCGGATGGCCGATCGGCACGCTGTCCGCGCCCTCCTCCACGCAGGTCCAGTGGGTCACGTCGATGGCCGCCTCGGTCGGGCCGTACAGGTTGTACAGGGCCGCCTTCGGCAGGCGGGCGAACACCTGGGCCTGGGCCTCCAGTGGCAAGGCCTCGCCGCTGCAGACGATGCGCCGCAGGCTGTGGCAGCCGGCCAGGTCCGGCGACTGCAGGAACACCTGCAGCATCGACGGCACGAAGTGCAGCGTGCTGATGCCATGGCGCTCGATCAGCGCGGTGAGCTGCGCCGGGTCACGGTGCGCGCCCGGCTCGGCGATCACCAGCTGGGCGCCGGTGATCAGTGGCCAGAAGAACTCCCACACCGACACGTCGAAGCTGAACGGGGTCTTCTGCAGTACCCGGTCGCCGGCGTCCAGGCCATAGGCCTGCTGCATCCAGTACAGCCGGTTGCCCAGGGCCAGGTGGCGGTTGCCGGCGCCCTTGGGCTTGCCGGTGGAGCCGGAGGTGTAGATCACGTAGGCCAGGTGCTCGGGCGACAGCGCGACCTGCGGGTTGGCCAGCTCGGTGTCGAGACTTTCAGGCACGTCCAGCAGCAACGTCGGCAGCGCAGCCGGTACTGGCAAGGCCGCGCCCAGGCTGCGTTGCTGCAGCAACAGGGCGATGCCACTGTCCTCGATCATGTAGGCCAGGCGTTCCTCGGGGTAGTCCGGGTCCAGCGGCAGGTAGGCGCCGCCGGCCTTGAGGATCGCCAGCAGGGCCACGACCATCTCCAGGGAGCGCTGGGCGGCGACACCCACCAGTACATCCGGGCCGACGCCGCGCCCGATCAGCGTCAGCGCCAGGCGGTTGGCAGCCTGGTTGAGCTGGCGGTAGCTGAGCTGGCGGTCACCGAACACCAACGCCACCGCGTCGGGCGTGGCCTGCGCCTGGCGCTCGAACAAGCGCTGCACGCACTGTTCGCCGGGGTAGCGGACATCGGTATGGTTCCAGGCCTCCAGGGCCTGCTGCTGAGTGGGGTCGAGCATCGGCAATTCACCGATGGCGCGACCGGCATCGGCGGCCATGCCGCGCAGCAGGTGTTGCCAGTGGCCAGCCAGGCGCTCGATGGTCGCCGGTTCGAACAGGTCCGCGGCATAGACCAGCGCGACCGCGATGCCTTGCGGTGTCTCCACGGTTTCCAGCGACAGCTCGAACTGCGCACCACCCCCGTCGAGCAGCAACTCGCCAGCCTGGAGGCCTGGCAGGCTGCTGCCATTGGCGGTAGCGCCGAGCGTGCTGAGGTGGTTGTACATCACCTGGAACAGCGGGTTGTGGTTCAGCGCCCGCTGCGGATTGAGCACTTCGACCAGCCTGTCGAACGGCATGTCCTGATGGGCCTGGGCGGCCAGCGTCACTTCCTTGACCTCATGCAGCCATTGCCCGACCGGCGTCTGCGGCTGCGGGCACAGGCGCATCACCAAGGTATTGACGAAGAAGCCGACCACGCCTTCCAGCTCCTGGCTATTGCGGTTGTTCACCGGCACGCCGATTCGCAGGTCATGCTGGCCGCTGTGACGTTGCAGCAACAAGGCGAACGCGGCGAGGAAAAGCTGGAACAGGGTCGTGCCCTGGGCCTGGGCGAGGCCGCGCAACTGCCGCTCCAGATCAAGGGGCAGCCGCAGGTCCAGGCGCGCGCCACGGTCACTGGCCTGTGCACTGCGCGGGTGGTCGGTCGCAAGCTCCAGCACCACCGGCTCGCCGCCCAGTTGCTCGACCCAGAAATCCTGCTGGCGCTGCATCTCGCCCTGCTCCAGCCAGGCGCGCTGCCAGTGGGCGTAGTCGGCGTATTGCACGGCCAGGGGGGCCAGTTGCGCGGCCACGCCTGCAGTGAAGGCGCGGTACAGCTCGACGAATTCGTGCACCAGCAGGCTCATCGACCAACCGTCGGAGGTGATGTGGTGCAAGGTGAGCACCAGCACGCAGTCCTGCGCCGAACTCGCGATCACCTTGGCCCGCATCAGCGGCCCCTGGTGCAGGTCGAACAGGCGGGTGATCTCCTCGCGCACTGCCCATTCCAGCTGCGGCTGGCTGGCCCCGGGCAGTTCGGCCCACCGCAAGTCCACCGAGGTGGCGGGCTGGACCTGCTGGCAGAGCTGGCCGTCGCGCTGGACAAAGGTGGTGCGCAGCGATTCATGACGCGCCAGCAAGGCGTCGAGAGCCTGTTGCAGCGCCTGGCGGTTCAGTTCGCCTTGCAGCCGCACCGCCAGCGGCGTGTGATAGGCGGTGCTGTGTGGTTGCAGGGTCCAGAACAGCCATTGGCGCTGTTGCGCATAGGACGCAGGCAGGGCATCGCTGCGCGGCTGACGGGGGATGGCCGCCTGCTCGCGAACCGGCTCGCAGTGTTCCAGCGCCGCGGCCAGCGCCTGCAGGTCGGCGGTGTCGAAGATCGTGCGCAGCGCCAGGTCCAGGCCCAACTGGCGACGCACCCGCGAGACAATCTGCACCGCTAGCAGCGAGTGGCCGCCCAGGCTGAAGAAGTTATCCTTGAGGCTCACCGACGGGACCTTGAGCACCTGCTCCCAGATGCCCGCCACTGCCTGCTGCAATGCAGTGACCGGGGCCACGTGATCCTGCAGCGCACGCTCGAGGCCCGGTGCTGGCAACGCACGGCTGTCGAGCTTGCCGTTGGCGGTCAGCGGCATGACGTCCAGGGCCTGGTAGAACGTCGGCAGCATGTAGTCCGGCAAGCGCTGGGCGAGCCAGTCCTTCAGCTCGACAAGGGCCTGCTCGGCGGCGTCCTCGGCGAACACCACATAGGCCACCAGCTGCGCCTCACCGGCGTCACCCACCATCAGCACCGCAGCGTCCCGCACCTGGCCGGCGGTGCGCAGCACCACCTGTATTTCTTCCAGGTCGATGCGGTAGCCGCGCAGCTTGACCTGACGATCGACCCGGCCGAGGAAAGCCAGCTCACCGCCCGCGCGCCGGCGCACCCGATCGCCGGTGCGGTACAGGCGTGCACCCGGAGCGCCGAAGGGATCGGGGATGAAACGTTCGGCGGTCATGCCCGGCCGGCCCTGGTAGCCACGGGCAAGGCCGGCACCACCGATGTACAGCTCGCCATGGCTGCCCGCGGCCTGCAGTTGCAGCGTGCGGTCCAGCACATGGGCGCACAGGTTCGGCAGCGGCCGTCCCAGGGCGATCGGGGTGTCGACGGCCGTCAGGGACTGGGTCAGCACGCCAACGGTGGTCTCGGTCGGGCCGTAGTGGTTGACGATCTCGCAGAGCCCGAGCTCGCGCACGCGTTCGATCAGGGCGGCAGAGCAGGCTTCGCCGCCAAGCACCAGGCAACGGCGCGGCAGTACGCGCTGCGGCTGCTCGCTGCCCAGCAGCGCCTCCAGGTGCGATGGCACGATCTTCAACACATCGATGCCATGGGCCTGCAGGTAGTCTCCGAACCTGACCGGGTCGAGCGCGACATCCTGTTCGATGACATGCAGCGTACGGCCAGAGCACAGTGCGCCGAAGAGCACCGTATGGCCCAGGTCGGCCGCCAGGGTCGAGACCACCGCCATGCTGGCCGCGCCTTCCAGCGGCAAGGTGTGCAGCATCCCGTGCAGGTAGTTGCCCAGCGCGCCATGGCTGACGGCCACGCCCTTGGCCTGGCCGGTGGAGCCGGAGGTGTAGATCACATAGGCCAGTTGGCGAGGGTCGATGACCCGCTGCGGGCCGTGTTCGGCGCTTGCGGGACGCTGCGGATCGAGCAGCAGCGTGGTCACGCAGGCAGGCACCGGCAGGCTGTCCAGCAAGGCCTGCTGGGTCAGCAGCACGCCGATGCGACTGTCTTCGATCATGTACGCCAGGCGCTGGGCGGGAAACTCGGGATCGAGCGGCACGTAGGCGCCGCCGGCCTTCCAGATAGCCAGCAGGCCGATCACCATGTCCAGCGAGCGATGCGCTGCCAGGCCGACACAGACGTCCGGCCCGACACCCAGCTCCACCAGGCGCAGCGCCAGCCCGTTGGCCCGCGCATCCAGCTCGCCCAGGGTCAGGGACTGGCCCGCATGGACCAACGCCTGGGCCTCGGGTGCGCGCCGCACCTGCGCCTCGAACAGCTCGCACGCAGAGGCCGCCCGGGAGGCTGAACCGTTCCCACCCAGCAGCAATTGCTGCCGATGCTCGTGCTCGTCGAGCAACGCCAGCAGGCCGACGGGCTGATCGGCGCTGGCGACCATCGCGTCCAGCAGCCTCAGCCAGTGCCGTGCCATCCGCGCGACCGTGGCCGGCTCAAACAGCTCGCAGGCGTAGGTGAGGGTCGCGTGCAGCTTGCCACCGCGCTCGAAGGTCGTCAGGGTCAGGTCGAACGGCGTCGAACGGCTGCCGGCTTCCAGGGGACGCAGCTCAAGGCCGCTGCCCACGCGCATCACTTCGACGTCGGCGACATCCGGCAGGTGGTTGTACATCACCTGGAAGAGTGGGTTGTGGCTGCGGCTGCGGTCGATGTCCAACGCTTCGACCAGTTGCTCGAAAGGCAGCTCTTGATGCGCCTGGGCGCCGCTGACAGTCTCCTTGACCGCTGCCAGCAACTGCGCCACCGACTCGCGTTCGTCGATGCGGGTGCGCAGCACCTGAGTGTTGACGAAGAAGCCGATCAGCCCTTCCACTTCCGCCCGGTTGCGGTTGGCGATCGGCACCCCGACCCGCAGGTCGGACTGGCCACTGTAGCGGGACAACAGCACGTTGAAGGCGGCCAGCAGCACCATGAACACGGTGACGTTGTGTTTTCTCGCCAGGGCACGCACCTGCTCGGCCAGCTCGGCGTCGATCGCGAACTCATGCCGCAGGCCACGCTGGCTCGACACGGCTGGGCGCGGCATGTCGGTCGAGAGCTCCAGCAGGGGGTGCTCGTCACCCAGCTGAGCCCGCCAGTAGTCGAGCTGGCGTTCCTGCTCGCCCGCCTCCAGCCACTTGCGCTGCCACAGGGCATAGTCCCCATACTGGATCGGCAAGGCCGGCAGGCCGGGCTCTTGCCCTTGCTCGAAGGCTGCGTAGCAGCGGCTGAATTCATCGATGAGCACGTTCATCGACCAGCCATCGGAGACGATATGGTGCAGCGTCAGCAGCAGCACGTGCTCACGCTCGCCCAGTACCAGCAGGCTCACCCGCAGCAGCGGCCCGTTGCCCAGGTCGAACGGACGCAGCGCCTCTTCCTCGGCCAACTGCCGGACCCGGGCTTCTCGCGATGCCTCGTCCAGTCCGCGAAGATCCACCCGCGTGACGGTAAGGCCGTGCGCAGCCGGCGCTTGCAGCAGCTGATCATCCACGCCCTGGACAAACACCGTGCGCAGGCTCTCGTGACGCGCCACCAGGCTCTGGAACGCCTGTTCCAGGGCCACGACATCCAGGTTTCCGGTCAGCCGTACCGCGCTTGGCAGGTTGTAGGCACCGCTATGGCGATCGAGCTGCCAGAGAAACCACATGCGCTGCTGCGCATAGGACAGGGCATGACGGTCGTCGACCTCGACGCCGGCCGGAATCGGAAACTGGGAGAAGTCGATGCCTTCGGCCCGCAAACCGTCGAGAAACAACCGACGCTTTTCCACTGGCAATTCAATGAAACGGCGGGCAAGCGCCTGGGACTTCTCGGCATTCATCTGCAATCTTCCGTACAGTTGGGTATCGAGCTTCGGCTCGGCTATCCCTACGGAACGTAAGAAGACGCGGGAAAATTAGCGCCAGGGGCCGCTGGCCCGTCGCTAAATCGCCGGTTGCGGCCGTCGTTATCTGTGAACCAAGACAGACTGACGAGGCTTACCGTGGACCTGCAAAGCATCATTGCCAGACTCTTCGCCAACGCCCATGGCGTTGGTATCGAAGGCGTATTCCAATTCGTCTTCGGGCCCGACCGCATTATCTGGTCCGAAGTCGGCGCCACCAGCCGCACGGGAACAGGCCTGCATGCCGCGCCGGACGTGACCATCGAAGTGGTCGAAGGCGACTTTCTCGGCATCATGGGCGGCACGGCCAATGTCGAAGAGCTGTTCGCCAGCGCGCGCCTGAAGATCACCGGCAACATGGGCCTGGCCACGCTGCTGCCGCAGATCATCAACAGGGCCCGCCAGGGCACGGCGGCCGCCAAGGTGGCCATGAACCAGCGCTACGCTACCCCCACGCGCATCAGCGAACGGGTCTCGGCGGCGCAGCCCCCGATGGTGAGCGTCGAGCGCATCCCGCGCGCGCAGATGAGCCGGGAGCGTTTTCGCGATCACTACCTGTCAAAGGGCACGCCAGTGATCCTCAGCGATGCCCTGCAGGACTGGCCGCTGTTCACCATGGGCCGCGAAGCCTCCCTTGCCCACTTCGCCGAGCTGCAAGGCATCACCCGGCACGGCGACTATGTAGCGAAAACGTTCTCTACCGACCGTGATTTTCGCTCCACCTCGATGGCCGACTTCATCGCTTCGCTGGATGAACCGGCCAGCGCCGGGACGGGGGCGCCACCGGCTTATATGGGCAACAACATCGTCCCGGAGAAACTGCTGGAGCTGATCCGATTCCCGGACTATTTCGAGCGCTCGCGTTTCATTGCGCCGCGTATCTGGATCGGCCCCAGGGGCACCCTGACGCCGTTGCACCGTGACGATACCGACAATTTGTTCGCGCAGGTGTGGGGGCAGAAGTCGTTCATCCTGGCGGCGCCGCACCACCGGCCTGTTCTGGGAACCTGGTCGACCTCGCCAAAGGGCGGGCTCGACGGTTGTGATTTCAATCCCGATGCGCCGGATTACCAGCGGTATCCCGGCGCGCGGTCGGTGGGTTTCCTGCGGGTCGTCCTGGAGGCCGGGGACCTGCTGTTCCTGCCCGAGGGGTGGTTCCATCAGGTGGAGTCGGTGAGCACGTCGTTGTCGGTCAATTTCTGGGTAAATTCGGGGCGGGGGTGGTGAGCCTGCAGTTTCATCATGCAGGCGGCCCGCCCCCCGGTCCCGATCTGGCTAGAGCCCCTCCAGCTCGGCCATCAGGTCCCCCAGCCGGTCCACCTTTTCCTCATTCAGCACACTCCCGCGCAACCCCTCCACATAGACCCCCAGCTCTTGCACCGTACTGCACTCGAACATCGCCCGCAGCGGCACGTTCAACTCCAGCCGCTTCTGCACCCGCGATGCGATCTGGGTGGCCAGCAAGGAATGACCTCCAAGCTCGAAGAAGTTATCGCGTACCCCTACCCGCTCGACGCCAAGCACCTCAGCCCAGATCCCGCTGAGGGTCTGTTCGAGCTCATTGCGCGGCGCAAGGTACGCCTCGCTCTGCTGGCCCCCGATTTCAACCACCGGCAACGCCTTGCGGTCCAGCTTGCCGTTGGCGTTGTGCGGCAGCTGCGCCAGCCATGACCAGTGCAACGGCACCATGTATTCCGGGAGCTGAGCCCGCAGACGCTGCCTGACCCGGTCAAGCAGGTCGGCGCTGGCCGCCACACCTTCATGGGCGACCAGACAGCCCACCAGATAGGTGCCGTTGGCGCCATCCTGCACGCCCACGGCCGCATCCCGCAGCTCGGGCTGCTCGTGAAGGCGCGCTTCGATCTCGCCAAGCTCGATACGGTAGCCGCGGATCTTCACCTGATGATCGATACGACCGACGTATTCAAGCACGCCGTCGGGCCGGCGCCGTGCCAGGTCGCCGGTGCGGTACAGGCGCTCGCCCAGGGCACCGTGAGGATGGGGGATGAAGGCCTGCGCCGTGCGCACCGGGTCCTCGACATAACCCCGGCCAACGCCGGTCCCCGCGACACACAACTCACCCACCGCGCCCAGCGGCACCAGAGTCTGCTCTTCGCCCAGCAGGTACAACCGGTTGTTGTCGGTCGGCGTGCCGATCGGCAGGTAGCTGCCCTCGGTCGAGGCGGCATCGACGCGGAAGAAGGCCACGTCATCCGAACACTCCGCAGGCCCGTAGGCATTGACCAGGCCAATCGCAGGGTAGCGCTGCAGCCACTGCGCGGCCAGCTCGGGCGGCATGGCCTCGCCGGTCGGCAGCATCCAGCGCAGGCCGTCGAGGGCTTGATGCTCGTTGGCGAGCATGCCCTGGATCAGCGATGGCACGCTTTCGAGCACGGTGATGCCAGTGGCCTGTACATGCTCCAGCAATCCCTGCGGATCATGGGCGATGGCGTTGGGCACTATCTCCAGCCGGGCTCCGAACAGGGGCGCGGCGAGGAACTGCCAGACGGAGATATCGAAACTCTGCGAAGCGGTCTGGGCGATCACGTCGCGCTCGTCCAGCGCCAGATACGGCACCTTGCTCAACTGGTTGTTGAGCATGCCGCGCTGCTCGACCATCACGCCCTTCGGCATCCCGGTAGAGCCTGAGGTGTAGATCACATAGGCGAGGTTGTCGGGGGCGCTGTGGATGCCAGGGTCATGGCTGGCCACCATGCTGCCCTGGACATCTTCCCAGACCAGCAGCCTGGGACGCGCTACACCGGCCACCTCGTCGAGCAACTGCCGCGCCTGCTCGGCATGGGCGGCGGTGCAGACCAGTACTGGCGTGCGGCTCAGCTCGACGATGCGTTGCAGGCGGGCAGGTGGCAGGCCAGGGTCCAGCGGCAGGTAGCCCGCACCGGCCTTGAAGCTGCCGACGATCATGCCCAGCAGCGGCAGTCCGCGCTCGGCCAGCAGCGCAACCGGCTGGTCGATGCCCACGCCAGCGGCGACCAGGGCATGGCCCAGGCGGTTGGCCGCCAGGTTCAGACCGGCATAGTCGAAGCAAGCGTCCAGGCAGCGGGCGACGGTGCGCTCAGGGTGCGCGGCGACCCGCGCCTCGAACAGCTCGACGTAGCTTTGCTCCAGGCTGTACGCATGCTCGGTGCGGTTGCATTCTTCGAGCAGGAAACGCTGCTCGTCGGCACCCAGCAGCGGCAGTGACTCCACCTCGGCGTCAAAGCCCTCGACCAGCGCCATCAGCAGGCGCTTGAACTCGGCCAACAGGCGCTCGACGGTCGGGTAGTCGAAGTAGCGCTGGTCGAACGACAGATGCAGGCCCAGCTCATCGCCCGGGTAGCACACGGCGGTCAGCGGGAAATTGGTGTGGGTACGGCCCGAATCGGAGCTGGCGTTGAGGTGCTGGGCATGGTCGAGCACGGCGGTTTCCACCGGGGCGTTCTCGAACACGAACAGGCTGTCGAACAGCGGCTGGCCCTTGGGCAGCTCGCTGCGCTCCTGGATCGCCACCAGCGGCAGGTACTCGTACTCGCGCAGTTCCATGTTGCGTTCCAGCAGGCCTTGCAGCCACTGGCGCACACTCTGCCGCTGGCCTGGCCGAGGCAGCTGCACGCGCAAGGCAACGCTGTTGATGAACAGGCCAACAGTGCGCTGCATCTGCGGCATGCTCACCGGACGCCCGGCAACGGTGACGCCGAAGACCACGTCGCGCTCGCCGCTGTAGCGGGCCAGGACCAGCGCCCAGGCTGCCTGGGCAAAGGTGTTCACAGTCAGCTGGTGGGCTTGCGCCAGCTCGCGCAGCCGCGCCCCTTGGGCAACCTCCAGCCGGGTATGGCAGTCGCCGACGATCATGCCGTCTCCCGCATGGTCATGGCGCAGCGGCCGGTCGCTGGGCAGCGCCGTGGCACGCTCGAAGCCGGCCAGGTTGGCCTGCCACCACTGGCGCGCTTCGCCCAGGTCCTGGTGTTGCAGCCAGCCGATATAGTCGCGGTAGCGCGGCGGCACCGGCAGCTGGGCCTGGCGGCTATCGCCCAGGGCCTGGTAGATCTCGAAGAAGTCATTCATCAGCAGCGATCGGCACCAGGCATCGATGAGGATGTGGTGGTTGCTCATCATGAACCAGTAGCGTTCATCGGCCACGCGCACCAGCCGCAGGTGGAAGGGCGCCTGCACCAGCAGCTCGAAACCGGCCTCGCGCTCCTGCTTGTGCAGGGCCTGCAGGCGGCCTTCCTGGACAGCCTCGTCGAGGCCGCGCCAATCCTGGTAGTCCACGGGCGTCTTGCCCGGCTTGTGGATGATCTGCAGCATCGCCTCGCCGGCGTTCCAGCTGAACGACGCTCGCAGGGCCTCATGCCGGGCCACCACCGCCTGCCAAGCCTGGGCGAAACGCCGCGGGTCCAGCGCGCTGTTGATCCGGTAGCGGTCCTGCATGTAGTAGATGCCGGTGCCCGGTTCCAGCAAGGTGTGCAAGAGCATGCCTTCCTGCATGGGGGTCAGCGGGTAGACGTCGTCGATCTCGGCTGCCGGGACCGGCAAGCTGTCGATCTGGCCCTGGCTCAGGTGTGCCAGGGGGAAGTCCGACGGCGTGAAGCTGCCATTGCCTTCGGCCAGGCAATGGGCGACCAGCGCCAGCAGCTCATCGCGGTAGGCGTTGGCCAGCTCGGCGATGGTGCGTTCTTCATAGCGCTCGGTGCTGAAGGTCCAGCGCAGTTGCAGGGCACCGCCGTAGACCTGGCCATCCACGCTCAGCCAGTTGGGCAGCGGCGCTTCCGGGTCATGGGCCAGGCCCGCCGGTGCATCCAGCGGCTGGAACAGCGCGGCATCGTCGAACTGCTGGTCGAACTGGCCCAGGTAGTTGAAGGTGATCCGCGCCTGGGGCAGCGCGGCCATGGACTCGCGCACGGGCTCGTCGGCCAGGTAGCGCAGCACGCCGTGGCCGATGCCCTTGTGCGGCACCTGGCGCAGCTGTTCCTTGATGCGCTTGATGGAACCTGCACGCGCCAGGTCGTCCTCCCCCGCCTCAGGGCTCAGGGCCAACGGATAGGCATTGGTGAACCAGCCGACGCTGCGGGTCAGGTCGATATCCTCGAACAGTGCTTCCCGGCCGTGGCCCTCCAGTTGCACCAGTACCTCCTTGTCACCGCTCCAGCGGCACAAGATCCGAGCAAGGGCGGTCAACAGCAGGTCGTTGACCTGGGTGTGGTAGGCGGCCGGCGCCTGTTGCAGCAATTGCCGGGTCTGCTCCACATCCAGGCCGATGGCCAGGGTGCTGGCATGGCGGTTGAGGTTGCCGCCTTGCGGGTGGTCGCAGGGCAGCTCATGGCCCACGCTTCCCAGTTGGTCCTGCCACCAGTCCTGCTCGTCGCGCAGTGAATCGCTGCCGGCGTAGGTGGCCAGGCGCGCTGCCCAGTCGCCCAACGTGTGGGTCTTGGCGGGCAGCGGTTCTCCACGGTACAGCGCCTGCAGGTCTTCGAGCAGCACGCGCCAGGACACGCCGTCGACCACCAGGTGATGGATCGCCAGCAACAGCCGTTGCGCACCCTGCCCGTCGCTGACCAGCAAGGCGCGCAGCAGCGGTCCCTGCTGCAGGTCGAGGCTGCGTTGCACGTCGGTGTAGAGCGCCTGGCAATCCTCGAAGCTGGCCACGATGGCGGTCCACAGCAGTGCCTGCGCCGCTGGCTGGGCGTACTCGCCCTGCCAGCGGCCGATCACGTCGGTGAAGCGCAGGCGCAGGCTGTCGTGATGCTCAAGCAATGCCGCCAGCGCCTGCTCCAGGGTTTCCGCCAGCAGCGGCTGGCGGACCTGCAGCAGCACAGCCTGGTTCCAGTGCTGGCGCTCGACCACGTCGCTGTCGAAGAACCAGTGCTGGATTGGCGTCAACGCGGTCTCGCCCTGCCGTGCACCCTGTTCGATATCGCTCGGCGCCTCGCTGTGCCGGACCACCGCCGCCAGGGTCTGGATGGTCTGGTGCTGGAACAGGTCGCGCGGGGTGAACTGCAACCCCAGCTGGCGCGCGCGGCTGACCACCTGGATCGACAGGATCGAATCGCCGCCCAGTTCGAAGAAGTTGTCCTGCACCCCTACGCGGGCCACGTTGAGCACT
Source organism: Pseudomonas sp. JE3303 (assembly GCF_056312565.1). NCBI lineage: Bacteria > Pseudomonadati > Pseudomonadota > Gammaproteobacteria > Pseudomonadales > Pseudomonadaceae > Pseudomonas > Pseudomonas sp. JE3303. The sequence continues at coordinate 209,682 of NZ_JBWGIF010000014.1, read as the reverse complement.
TCGCCCCAGACGTGCGCCAATTGCGTTTCGAGCTCGCTGGCCGGTGCGTGGTAGTGCTGCTGCGCCTGCTCGAGGTCCGGCGCTGGCAGGGCGCGACGATCGAGCTTGCCGTTGCCCGTCAGCGGCAGCTGGTCGAGCAGCACCAGGTGCACAGGCACCATGTAGTCCGGCAGGTGACGGCGGGCATGCGCCTTCACCCCCTCGCGCAGGCTGGCCTGGGCCTGGGCATCGGCGTTCGCCTGGGCGCAGACCAGGTAGCCGGCCAGTTGCCTGCCTCCTGGCAGGTCAAGTGCCAGGACCACGGCCTCGTCGACATCGGCATGTTCCTGCAGGCGGCTTTCGATCTCGCCCAGTTCGATGCGGAAACCGCGGATCTTCACTTGCTGGTCGGCGCGACCCAGATATTCCACCAACCCGTCGACACGCAGGCGTACCAGGTCGCCGGTGCGGTACAGGCGACCGCCGTCCTGGCTGAAGGGGTCAGCGACAAAGCGCTCGGCCGACAGCCCCGGGCGGTCGTGGTAACCCTGGGCCAGGCCTGCGCCACCGACATACAGCTCACCCGTGCCACCCTGGGGCAACAGCGCCAGGTTTTCATCGAGGATGTACGCGGTGCGGGCGCCGATCATCCGGCCGATCGGCACGCTGCCAGCATCGGCAGGCAGGCTGTCGGGCGCCAGGCAGGCCAGGGGCATGACCACGGTTTCGGTGGGGCCGTAGGCATTGAAGAACTGCTGGGGTGCGAACGCCTGGCGGATGCGCTGCAGGTGCTCGCCCGTCAGCGCCTCACCCCCGGTAATGACCAGCCGCACCGGCAACCGCTCGGCGACACTGGCCAGGTACTGGGCCAGCTGGCTGCCATAGCTCGGGGTGAAGCCCAGGACGTTCACCTGCTGCTCGCGCACCAGCTGGCAGATGTCCTCGGCACCCCACTGGCCCTGGGCGCGGATGACCACGCGCGCACCGCACAGCAGCGGCGCCAGCAGGCGCTCGGTGGCGGCGTCGAAGTTGATCGAATAGAAGTGCAGCTCGCAGTCGTCGCTGCGCATGCCAAAGGCGGCGATCACTGCCTGGCAGTGCATGGCGATCTCGCCATGGCTGACCATCACGCCCTTGGGCTTGCCGGTGGAGCCGGAGGTGTAGATCAGGTACGCCTGGTGCTGCGGGAGGGTCAGGTCGTCCAGCGCGGTATCGCCATAGGCGGACAACGACGTCATGTCGTCCTCGAGGCTCCAGCGCGACACGCCTGCGGGCAGCTGGCCCAGGCTTTCGAACAGGGCGCGCTGGCCCAGGAGCAGGCCGATGCGACTGTCTGCGATCATGTAGTGCAGGCGGTCGAGCGGGTATTCCGGATCAAGCGGCACGTAGGCGCCACCGGCCTTGAGGATCGCCAGCAGGCCGACCACCATGTCCAGTGAGCGCTCAAGCGCCAGCCCCACCCGTACCTGCGGGCCCACGCCGCGCTCGCGCAGGGCGCGGGCCAGGCGGTTGGCCTGCTGGTCCAGCTCGGCGTAGGTCAGGTGCTGGCCAGCGCAGGTCAGCGCGCGGGCATCCGGCGTGCGGCGAACCTGCGCAGCGAAGAGGCCGTGGAGCGTGTGGTCGAGTTCGAAATCCTGCTCGCCCTGAAGCTGGCCCGACAGCACCTGCTGCTCGGCCGCCGCCAGCATCGGCAGCTCGGCCAGGCGCTGCTGGGGATTGTCCAGCAGGCCCAGCAACAGTTGCTGCCAGTGCTCGGCCATGCGCGCGATGCGTGGTTCGTCGAACAGGTCGCGGCTGTAGGTCAGGCAGCAGCCCAGGCGGCCATCCAGGTCGGTGACTTCCAGGTAGAGGTCGAACTTGGTCGCGCTGGCGTCGTTGACCAGGTAGTCCACCTGCATGCCGGCAAGTTCGCGGCTCTGCTGGAAGGCCCAGCGCTGGACGTTGCACATCACCTGGAACAACGGGTTGTAGGCGCTGCTGCGCGGTGGCTGCAGGGCCTCGACCAGCTGGTCGAACGGCAGGTCCTGGTGCGACTGGCCCTCGATGACGCGCTGGCGCACCTGCTCGAGCAACTGCGTCGCACTCATCTGCCCGTCCAGTTCGCAGCGCAGCACCTGGGTGTTGAGGAAGGCGCCGATCAGCCCTTCGCTCTCGGGGCGGATGCGGTTGGCCATGGGCACGCCGATACGCAGGTCGTGCTGGCCGCTGTGGCGGTAGAGCAGCGCGGCCAGGGTGGCAGTCATGGTCATGAACAGGGTCAGGCCACGTTCGCTGTTGAACTGGCGCACGCGGGCGGCCACCTCGGGGGCCAGGTCGAAGCGATAGAGCTCGCCGCGATGGCTCTGCACCGGCGGGCGTGGGCGATCTCCAGGCAGTTCGAGCACCGGGTGCTCGTTGCCCAGGCGTGCTTGCCAGTAGTCGAGCTGGCGCTGGCGTTCGCCGCCTTCGAGCCACTGGCGCTGCCAGACGCTGTAGTCCAGATATTGCACCGGCAGTGGTTGCAGCGGCGAGTCGCGCTCATCGACGAAGGCTTCGTACAGCTCGCCCAGCTCGCGGGCAAAGATGTCCATGGCCCAGCCTTCCGTGACGATGTGGTGCAGGGTCAGCACGAAGTAGTGCTCGCGCTCGCCGGTCTTGACCAGGCAGGCGCGCAGCAGCGGGCCGCGCTCCAGGTCGAACGGCTGGTGCGCCTGGTCATCGGCGAGCACCTTTAGCCGTTGCTCGCGGTGCTCGGCGGTACCCCCGGTGAAGTCGAACCAGTGCATCTGCAGCGGGCTGTCTGCGGCCACGCACTGGCATGCCACGCCATCGATGCTCGGGAAGGTGGTGCGCAGGGTTTCATGGCGCACGACCAGGGCGTGCAAGGCACGCTCGAAGGCGTCGACATGCAAGGTGCCGCGCAGCCGCGCCATGCCGCCCACGTTGTAGGCGGGACTGTGCGGCTCCATCTGCCAGAGGATCCACATGCGCTGCTGCGAATAGGACAGCGGTACGTTCTGGGCACGGTCGACCCGGGCGATCTCGCCTTGCAGGTCATGCTCTCCGGCCAGGCGCTTGCGCTCGACTTCGGCGCAGAACGCCCCCAGCTCGCTGGACTCGAACAGTGCCTTGAGCGGCAGCTCGACATCGCAGGCCTGGCGGGTGCGCGAGACGATCTGCGTGGCCAGCAACGAGTGGCCGCCCAGGGCGAAGAAGTCATCCTGCAGGCTCACCCGCGCAAGCCCCAGCACTTCGCGCCAGATCGCCGCGACCTTTTGCTCCAGGGTGGTCCGCGGCTCGACGTGCTCGCGCTGTTGCCACACGGGCGCGGGCAGCGCCTTGCGGTCGACCTTGCCGCTCGGCCCCAGTGGCAGTTGCGCCAGGTGAATGAGCTGCGCCGGCACCATGTAGGCCGGCAGGCGTTGGGCCAGCGCGGCCCGCAGCGCCTCCGTCTGCCCGGTGCCGCTGTAGTAGCCGACCAGCTGGGCGCCGATGCGGTCCTGGTGGATGAGTACCACCGCCTGCTCCACACCGGCCTGGGTCAGCAGGCATGCCTGGACCTCCTCGGGCTCGACGCGGAAACCGCGCACCTTCACTTGCTGGTCAAGCCGCCCGAGATACTCCAGCGCGCCCTGCCCTACCCGCCAGCGGGCACGGTCGCCGCTGCGGTACAGCCGTTCGCCATTGCCATCGGGCCGGGGCACGAAGCGTTCGGCGGTCAGGCCTGGCCGGCCGAGATAACCCCGGGCCAGGCCCGCGCCGCCCAGGCACAGCTCACCGGCGATGCCCGGCGCGCTCAGTTCCAACTGGTCATCGAGTACGCGGCACAGCACGTTGCCCAGCGGACGGCCGATTGGCGAGCGATCGCCATCCTCGGCGCGGCAGTGCCAGTGAGTGACGTTGATGGCGGTTTCGGTCGGGCCGTAACGGTTGTGCAACTGCACCTGCGGCAATACCTGCAAGGTCCTGTCACGCAGGCTGGCCGACAGCGCCTCGCCGCCGGAGAACAGCCGGCGGAGCTGGGTGCAGCCCACCGCCAGCGGCTCTTGAACGAACGCTTGCAGCAGCGGCGGCACGAAGTGCAGCGTGGTCACGCCGTGCTCGCGCGCCAGCTCGGCGATACGCCGGGGATCGCGGTGCTCGCCAGGACCTGCGAGCACCAGCTTGCAACCGGTGACCAGCGGCCAGAAACACTCCCATACCGAGACGTCGAAGCTGATCGGCGCCTTCTGCATCAGCACGTCGGTGTCATCCAGTGCGTAGGTGGCCTGCATCCACTGCAAGCGCTCGGCCAATGCCGCGTGGGTGTTGCCCACGCCCTTGGGCTGGCCGGTCGAACCGGAGGTGTAGATCACGTAGGCCAGGTTGTCGCCTTCCAGGTGCAGGCCCGGCGCGTGGCCTGGCCAGTTGTCCAGGTGCAGCTGGTCCAGGGCGATGGTGCTGATGCCGGCCACCTGGGGCAGGTGATCGAGCAGGCCGCTGTGGCTCAGCAGCAGGCTGGCCTTGCAGTCATCGAGCATGTAGGCCAGGCGCTCGGCCGGGTAGTCCACATCCAGCGGCACATAGGCGCCGCCTGCCTTGAGGATGGCCAGCAGGCCGACCAGCAATTGCGGTGAACGCTCCACGGCGATGGCCACACGGGCGTCGGGGCCCACGCCCTTGTCGCGCAGGTAGTGGGCCAGGCGATTGGCCTGCTGGTGCAGGGTGGCATAGTCGAGGCTGCCGCCTTCCCAGGCCAGCGCCGTGCGGTCCGGAGTTTGCCGGGCCTGCTCGTTCAACTGCTCGACCACCCACCGGCGCGCTGCGGGTGCCGGGGCCTGGCCCCACTCCAGCAGTTGCGCACGGGCCTGTTCATCGAGCAGGCGCACCTCGCCCACTGCCAGCCGTGGCTCGGCGCAAACCTGCTCAAGCAGAGCCAGCAGGTGATCCGCCAGGCGCTTGATGGTCGTCAGCTCGAACAGTTCGCACGCGTAGTCGAAGGCCAGGCTCAGGCGGCCCAGGTGATCTTCCTCGCTGTGCAGCTGCAGGTCGAACTTGGCCTCGGGGCTGTGCCAGGGCAGCTCTTCGGCAAGCAGGCCCGGCAGGCGGCGCAGGGCCGAGAGGTCACGTTGCTGGTGGTTGAACATGACCTGGAAAAGGCCATGCTCGCGGGCCTGGGGCAACGCTTCGAGCAGCTGTTCGAACGGCAGGTCCTGGTGTGCCTGGGCTTGCAACGTGGCGTCGCGCACCTGGACGAGCAGCTGCTCGAACGGCAGGCGCGCATCGAGCTGCGCCCGCAGCACCTGGGTGTTGATGAAGAAGCCGACCATGCCCTGGGTTTCCAGGCGCGGGCGGTTGGCATTGGGCACCCCGACGCGGATGTCGCCCTGGCCGGTGTAGCGGTGAAGCAGGCCCTGCCAGGCGGCCAGCAGGACCATGAACAGGCTGGCCTGGTGATCGCGGGCCAGGCGCTTGAGCGATTCGGCGAGGGGGGCCGGCACCTTGACACTCAGGCGCGCGGCGCGGTCCTGCCGTTGGCTCGAGCGCGGGTGATCGGTGCTCAGGTCCAGTACGGGTGACTCATCACCCAGTTGCTGTTTCCAATACTCCAGCTGGCGTGCCGCCTCGCCCTTGCCCAGCCATTGGCGTTGCCAGGTGCCGTAGTCGGCATAACCCAGCGGCAAGGCCGCCAGTGTCGCCTGCTGACCTTGGCAGCGCGCGGCATAAAGGCGGGCGAACTCATCGAGCAGGATGTTCAGCGACCAGCCATCGGCGACGATGTGGTGCAGGGTTACCCAGAGCTGGTGATGTTCATCGCCCAGGCGGGCAAGGGTCACGCGCAGCAGCGGGCCCTGGGTGAGGTCGAACGGCTGCTGGGCCTGTGTCTCGCGGTGCGCCGCGACGTCGCTGGCGTCCAGCCCTTCGAGGTCGACGCGATGGAGGACGAACCGTTGCTCCGGCAGGACGCGTTGCAGGGCCTGGCCTTCGACCTCGCTGAACAAGGTGCGCAGCGATTCATGCCGTGCGACGAGGGCCTGGAAGCTCGCTTCGAGCGCCGCTTCGTCGAGTTCGCCGCGCAGGTGCAGGCCGGCGGGAATGTTGTAGGCAGCGGACTGTGGTTCCAGTTGCCACAGCAGCCACAGGCGGTTCTGCGCCAGCGACTGTGGCAACGCCTGGCCACGGCCGAGCGTGTCGATGGGCCCGTTGCCCGGTCGGCCCTCGGCAAGGAGAGCGGCCACGGCCGCGCTGTAGTCGGCGAGCACCGGCGCCTCGAACAGGGTGCGCAGGCTGAGGGGGATGTCCAGCTCATCGGCCAGGCGCGCGGTGACCTGGGCCGCGGCAATGGAGTTGCCGCCCAGCAGCAGGAAGTGGTCGTCCGGCGCAACAGCCTCGACCTTGAGCAGCTCGCGCCAGGCCGAGGCGATGCGCGCTTGCAGTTCGTCCACCGTGGTGGCTGGCTGTGCAGTGGCCTGCATGGCCGGGAAGCGTGCGTAGCAATCCAGGCTGCCATCGTCGAGGCGCAGGCGGCAGGCCGAGCGCTGCAGCTTGCCGCTGGAGGTCTTGGGCAAGGCGCCCGGGTTGAGCAGCAGCACCACGGCCGGGGCCTGGCGGCAGGCATCGGCGATCACCTGGCGCAGCGTCTTGATCAGCGCCTGCGCATCGTGCGCCTTTTGCATGTTGCGGCTGATTTCCACGGCGACGCCGATCCCCTCCTCGCCTTGGTCGTCTACCGCGAACACCGCCACGCGGCCCTTGCGCAGGACATCGACCTCGCGCTCCAGGGTCCTTTCCAGGTCCTGCGGGTAAAGGTTCTGGCCACGGACGATCAGCATGTCCTTCAGGCGCCCGGTGACGAACACCTCACCCTCCCGCATGAAGCCCAGGTCGCCCGTGCGCAGCCAGGTCTGGCCGTCCATCTCGACGAAGGTGCGCGCCGTGGCCTCGGGGTTGCGCCAGTAGCCCAGGGCGATACTCGGGCCGCCGGCCCAGATTTCACCGACCCGGTTGTCGGCGAGCACCTCGCGGCGTTGCGGGTCGACGATACGGACCGCGTGGCCCGGCTGCGGATAGCCGCAGCTCATCAGCACGCTGCCATCGCCTGGCTCGGCACGGTTGCTGGCGAGCGCCTCGGCGTCCAGCTCCAGTGAGGGAATCCCCTCGCCACGGCGGCTGCCGCTGACGAACAGGGTTGCCTCCGCCAGGCCGTAGCTGGCGAAGTAGCTCTGTGCGGTGAAGCCTGTTGGCGCGAACTTGTCGGCGAACGCCTGCAGGCTGTCCTGCCGGATCGGCTCGGAGCCGGAATAGGCCACGCGCCAGCGGCTCAGGTCGAGCCCTGCCAGCGCCGCGTCGCTGACCCGCTCGCTGCACAAGCGGTAGGCGAAGTCCGGACCGCCGCTGATGGTGCCGCCGTAGTCGCTGATTGCCTGCAGCCAGCGCAGCGGCCGGGCCAGGAAGTACCCTGGGGACATCAGTACACAGGGCACGCCGCTGAAGATCGGCTGCAACAGCCCGCCGATCAAGCCCATGTCGTGATACAGCGGCAGCCAGCTGACGATGACGTCGTCCGGGTTCACGTCGATGCCAAAGCCCTGGCGGATCAGGCGCTCGTTGGCGACCAGGTTGCCATGGCTGACCTGCACGCCCTTGGGCAAGGCCGTGGAGCCGGAGGTGTATTGCAGGAACGCGATGTCTTCGGCGGCCAGCACGGGCGGCTGCCAGGCACTGGCCTCGGCAAGATCGAGCGAGTCGACTGCCATCAGCGCCGGTGCGTCGGTGGCAGACAAGGCATCAAGACCCATCAGACCCTCGCGCAGCGCATCCACAGTCAACAGCAGGCGCGGCTGGGCGTCGTCGATGATCGACAGCAGGCGCTCCTGATGATGCTGGCGTGCGGACTCCGGCGGATAGGCCGGCACCGCGATCACGCCCGCATACAGGCATCCGAAAAAGGCGGCGACGTAGTCAGGCCCGCTGGGGAACAGCAGCACAGCACGCTCCCCGAATCCGGCATGCGCCTGCAAGGCCGCGGCGATGGTCCGCGCGCGCAGGTCCAGATCCCGGTAACTGAGCACGGCCTGCTCACGCGGGTCGTCTGCCAGAAAGCGCAGGGCGATCTTGTCCGGGGTCTGCGTGGCGCGCTGGGCCAGCGCCTGGACCAGCGAGAGCGGGAGTTCGAAGGCGTCCGTCATGGGGTGTTCCTGCCAATGTCTGGGTGAGCCGGGCCGAGGCAGGTCTCAGCTTGCAGGTAGCAAGAACGAGCGCCTGGCATGCGGCCGGGGGATGTACTCAGAGGAACGGATCTGGCGGAAAAATAATTAGGTGGGAGCCCACAGGCCTGGAGTTGCGCGGGGAACACGACCCCGAGGTGGTAGCAGAACGCCGGCATTATTAATATCAAGACTCAATGCTTTTCGCGTTTGACAATCATTATCATTACGCATAGCTTGTCGCACGTCTTAGGAAGTACCCGACAGGAGTCGCTTCCTTTTCCTACAAAAGACAGGTGATTTCCATGGCGGAACAACTATCCACAAGTAAGTGCGATTCACCATTGCTTCAAGCGTTCGTCGACAACCGCAGCATCCTGGTCAAGATTGCCGCGCGCATCACCGGCTGCCGCTCGCGCGCCGAGGATGTGGTGCAGGACGCTTTTTTCCGACTTGCCTCGGCCCCCCAGATCACGTCCTCCTTCAAGGCTCAGCTCAGCTACCTGTTCCAGATCGTACGTAACCTTGCGATCGACCATTACCGCAAGCAGGCGATGGAGCTCAGGCATTCGGGCAGCGAAGAGGAAGGCATGAACGTGGTCATCCAGAACGCCTCACCGGAAGCCACGCACATCAACCTGGCGACCCTCGAGCACATCGCCGACGCGCTCGGAGAACTGCCCCAGCGCACCCGCTATGCGTTCGAGATGTACCGGCTGCACGGCGTGCCGCAGAAGGATATCGCCAAGGAGCTGGGGGTTTCGCCGACCCTGGTGAACTTCATGATCCGCGATGCCCTGGTGCATTGCCGCAAGGTGTCGGCGCGGCGGGGGTGAGGGTTGCGGGGGGGATCGCGGGGCGGGCGGCGCTCGATCTCAAGAGCGCTAAAAGCCCCAAGGCATGCACCTCCAAACCACCCTGCATCCCTCCCCTTCACACCAACCCACACCGGTCAAAAAACTGCTCCCGCCCCAGGATCATCAGCGCGGCGCGCTTGTGGGGAAAATCGAATTCCTTTTCACAGTGAAAACACTGCTCCTGCATGTACCCGATCATCCGGACATTGTCGGCGCGTGGCTCGGCGACCACGCGCTGGGTGCGGGGGTCGTCGAGGAAGAGGTAGTGCACCAGGGCCGATAACCAGCTGGCGACCTTGTGCGGGCCGCGGTGGGTTTCTTCGCCGACCAGCATGTGGATGCCGCGGTCATGGTCACCCGCCGGGTAGAACGGGGCGATGCGGTCTTCCTTGGCCCAGTAGGCTTCGAAGTAGGCAAACGGCTGGTCGTCGAAGCAGCCGATCAGGGTCAGCGCATGAGGGTCGGCCGCGAGCTTGTCCAGATAGCTGCGGTGCTGTTCCAGGGTGCCGCCCTCCTGCCAGAACTTGAGCACGCGCGGGTTGTTCTGCCAACGGTTGAAACGCTCCAGGTCATGTTCGATTTCCAGGGTACGCAACGAAACCCAGGCGCCCACGCGCGCATCGAAACGGCGGTACACCTCGCCCCGGGGCTTGGGCGCCCGGCGGGGGTGGCGCTTGCCGTCGCTGATCTGCATCTGCTGCGGATACACCCCGTCCACCACCTGCCCCAGCCAGGGCTGCGGCAACTGCCAGAACAGCGTGCGCTCGCAGTGATAGACCCCCGTCTCGACGCTGGCCACCAACAAACCGCTGGCCAAGGCCTGCACGGGCGGCTGTGGCAAGTGCCAGGCCAGGCGCTGGCAACCGGGGTCGCGGGACAACAGCCAGTAGCAGGTTGCCCACAGGGCTTGCTGCGGGCGCTCCCCGCAGCACTGCTCGAGATGCACCTGCAACACGTCACCTGGCACCAGCCGCACCTGCGACAACGCGCGTCCTTCGAGGGTCAGGCTGAGGCGGTGCTCATGCTGTTCTCCGGCGAGACTGCGCCAGCGTGGAAGGGACAAGGGTTGCGAAGCATCGATGGGCATGATCCGGGCTCACGAAGAAGGTGTCACTGGACATGACGTGGCCAGGGCGGACGAATTTAGTCGCTCGCCGCAGGCCCAACGGTGATCTGGTAGGGCTTGAAGATGCGAAGCAGCTCGCCGTTGTCGCGCAGGCGCTGCATCAGGCTGGCGAACTCGGCGCCGTTGAGGGGCGCGCCGGGGCGCAGCAGCGCGTAATGGTGATAGGCCTGGTCGACGCGCGCCGAGGCCATCAGCTCGCGCGCGCTGCCGGGATGACGCACGATGAAATCGTTGAAATAGGAACGGGTCACCAGGGCGATATCGGCGCGCCCGCGCTGCACCATGAAGAGGTTGCTGTCATGGGAATAGGTCAGGATGGCCGGGAAGGCTTCGCCCAGATAGTGCGGGTCGGCATTGAAGTCGGCGAAGGCGTAGTGGTAACCGTTGAACAGCGCCAGACGCTTGAGGTCCAAATCGTCGAAGTAATGCTGGTCACGTCCGGGAAGCTGGCGCGCGACGAAGATTTCGGCGTCTTCCAGGCCCATGTCGACCGCTTGATGGGGAATGCTTTGCCAGCCCCAGCCGGGGTTCTCGAAGATCGCCATGTCGGTGCGGGCCTGCTGGAAGTCGCCAAAGCGCCGCGGGATAGAGGTAGGTACCAGCACGAAACGGTACTGCTGCTGCACCTGGTTCAACGCGTTGACCAACTCTGGCAACAGGCCGCTGTCGGCGCCCTGCTCCGGGCGCAGGGTATAAGGAGGGAAATGAGCGGCGCCGATCTTCACCTCGATGCGCTGGGCCGCCCAGCCCGGGCCTGCCTGCCACGACACGGCGAGCATCAGCATCAGAAACAAGGCCTTGCAGCGGGACACGGGAATCAAGGCAACACGCTCATCATCACAGGTTGAGGCCAGAATCCGCCTAAGCTAGGCGTTTTCCTGCCGAGGCACAACCGGCGCTTGCGTCACCCCATGGCAGTGGGCCAGGGGATGCATGCTGGCTGACATTGGCTACGCTCACCTGAGCATTTTTTACTTGGGAACCTTGTATGGGCCATTGGCTGGTGATCGATCTGGAAGCTACCACCGATGATGGTGGCTGGCCGGTGACGGAGATGGAAATCATTGAAATCGGCGCAAGCCTGGTGACCCGCGATGGCCGCGAGGTCGATCACTTCCAGCGGTTTGTCCGACCGCGCAGGCGCCCGCAGTTGACGCCGTTCTGCCGAGAGCTGACGCACATCAGCCAGGCCAGCGTCGACAGCGCCGCCACGCTGCCCGAGGTGTGGGCGAAGTTCGAGCGCTGGCTGGGGCATCACCAGGCGCACCTGCAGGCCTGGGTGAGCTGGGGCGACTACGACCGCCAGCAACTGGTGCAGGAGTGGCAGCAACATCGGTTGCACAGCCTGCTGGCCGAAGTGCCGCATATCAACCTCAAGCAGCGCTTTGCCAAGGCCCGGCATCTGCAACGGCCGCTGGGGCTCAATGGCGCACTGCAACTGGCGGGACTGCAGTTTTCCGGGCAGCAGCACCGGGCGCTGGAGGATGCGCGCAACACGGCGCGGCTGCTGCCGTTGAGCCTGCCGGCCGTGGGTGCCTGAAAGCGGATGACGGGGCCAGATGCCTTGGGCATACTGGCCAGCCCTTTTTTCCATCCTATTGTTCAGGAGTCGCCCATGTTTAAAGTCAACGAGTACTTTGATGGCACCGTGAAGTCGATCGCCTTCACCACCGGTGAAGGCCCGGCCACTGTCGGCGTCATGGCCCCGGGCGAATACGAGTTCGGCACTGCCCAGCGCGAGATCATGCACGTGGTGTCCGGCGAGCTGACCGTCAAGCTGCCGAGCAGCGACAACTGGGAAACCTTCAAGACCGGCGACCAGTTCAATGTACCGGCCGACAGCAAGTTCCAGCTGAAGGTGGCGGTCGATACCGCGTACCTGTGCGAGTACCGCGACTGATCGGCTGGCGATCCTGCCTGATTGCCGCGGGGTCGCCAAACCTGTGGGAGCGGCCTTGTGCCGCGATCGGCTGCGAAGCAGTCGTGAAACCTGCATCCGCAGACTACCTTGCAGATTGAGGCCGCAGGTCTTGCGACTGCTTCGCAGCCGATCGCGGCACAAGGCCGCTCCCACAGGATCTGCGGAAATCAATAAGCTTCAGGGAAGTACCCCTAAGATTTCAGCAGCCTTCTCAGCACATCAACCCCGCTGCTTGAGAAACGCCGCCACCCGGCCCGCCGCCGTCTGCAGATGCTGCTCATGACTGAACCCGGAAACCTTCAGCGGCTTCAGGTCATGATCCCCCGACTCCAACCAGCACACCTCGATCGCGGGCGACAACTCATACCCCTCGACCGTCTCGCGATTGCCCAGCGCATCACGCTCGCCCTGGACGATCAATGTGCGCGTGCGCAAGCCCGCCAGGTGCTCGACCCGCGGTTTTTCCGGCTTGCCCGCGGCATAGAACGGGTACCCCAGGCACACCAGTGCATCGGCCTCGAGCTCGTCGGCTAGCAGGCTGGCCATCCGGCCGCCCATGGACTTGCCGCCAATGGCAATGGTTCCAGCGACCATTAGCCGCACCTGCTGGTACACCTCACGCCAGGTTTCGAGCAATAGCTTCTGTGGATTCGGCGGACGCCTGCCCGCCGTGGCCCGCCGCTGCGCCATGTAGGGAAACTCGAAGCGCACGACCCCAATCCCTTGCGCCGCAAGCTTTTGCGCGATGTCGTCCATGAACGGACTGTCCATCGGCGCGCCTGCCCCGTGGGCCAGAATCAGGCACCCCGCATACCTCCCTTCCCCCAGGTTTTGCGGGGCATTGCAGCGCCAGCCGGGCGTTTTCGCCAGCTGCACCCATTGATCCCCGTCAATACCGGACCGTGGCCCATTACTCATGCTTGCCCCGCTTATCAGTCTGCCTATAACCGTGGATGGGAACCCATACATGAACACAAACACAAGTACCACCTACAACTACAAGGTGGTTCGCCAGTTCGCCATCATGACGGTGGTATGGGGGATCGTCGGGATGGGGCTCGGCGTTTTCATCGCCGCCCAGCTTGTCTGGCCCTCACTCAACTTCGACCTGCCCTGGACCAGTTTCGGCCGCCTGCGCCCGCTGCACACCAACGCGGTCATCTTCGCCTTCGGCGGCTGCGCACTGTTCGCGACCTCCTACTACTCGGTGCAGCGCACCTGCCAGACCACCCTGTTTTCCCCGCGCCTGGCGGCCTTCACCTTCTGGGGCTGGCAACTGGTGATCCTGCTGGCGGCGATCAGCCTGCCGCTGGGCTACACCAGCTCCAAGGAATACGCCGAGCTCGAATGGCCGATCGACATTCTCATCACCATCGTCTGGGTCGCCTATGCGGTGGTGTTCTTCGGCACCCTGGCCAAGCGCACGACCAGGCATATCTATGTGGGCAACTGGTTTTTCGGCGCATTCATCCTGACCGTGGCGCTGCTGCACGTGGTCAACAATCTCGAGCTGCCGGTCAGCCTGACCAAGTCCTACTCGGTGTATGCCGGCGCCACCGACGCCATGGTGCAGTGGTGGTATGGGCATAACGCGGTGGGGTTCTTCCTGACCGCAGGCTTCCTGGGGATGATGTACTACTACGTACCCAAGCAGGCGGGACGCCCGGTGTATTCGTACCGGTTGTCGATCGTGCACTTCTGGGCACTGATCACCCTGTACATCTGGGCCGGCCCGCACCACCTGCACTACACCGCCCTGCCCGACTGGGCCCAGTCGCTGGGCATGGTGATGTCGCTGGTCCTGCTGGCGCCCAGCTGGGGCGGCATGATCAACGGCATGATGACGCTGTCCGGGGCCTGGCACAAACTGCGCAGCGACCCGATCCTGCGGTTCCTGGTGGTGTCCCTGGCCTTCTACGGCATGTCGACCTTCGAAGGGCCGATGATGGCGATCAAGACCGTCAACGCCCTCTCCCACTACACCGACTGGACCATCGGCCACGTGCACGCCGGCGCCCTGGGCTGGGTGGCGATGATTTCGATCGGCGCGTTGTACCACACCATCCCCAAGGTGTTCGGCCGCGAGCGGATGCACAGCATCGGGCTGATCAACGCGCACTTCTGGCTGGCGACCATCGGCACCGTGCTGTACATCGCCTCGATGTGGGTCAACGGCATCGCCCAGGGCCTGATGTGGCGGGCGGTCAATGCCGACGGCACGCTGACCTACTCCTTTGTCGAGACCCTGGTGGCCAGCCATCCGGGCTTCATCGTGCGCTTTGTCGGTGGGGCGGTCTTTCTCGCTGGCATGCTGCTGATGGCCTGGAACACCTGGCGCACTGTGCGCGCCCCGGTTACCGCCAACGTGCCCGCCGCAGCACAGCTGGCCTGAGGAGAACGCCTGATGAAACACGAAGTCATCGAAAAGAACGTCGGCCTGCTGGCCCTGCTGATGGTGCTTGCCGTCAGCATCGGCGGCCTGACCCAGATCGTCCCGCTGTTCTTCCAGGACGTCACCAACACCCCGGTCGAGGGGATGAAGCCCTACACCGCGCTGCAACTCGAAGGCCGCGACATCTATATCCGTGAAGGCTGCGTAGGTTGCCACTCGCAGATGATCCGCCCATTCCGCGCCGAGACCGAGCGCTACGGCCATTACTCGGTGGCGGGCGAAAGCGTGTGGGACCACCCGTTCCTGTGGGGCTCGAAGCGCACCGGCCCGGACCTCGCCCGCGTGGGTGGGCGCTACTCGGACGACTGGCACCGCGCGCACCTGTACAACCCGCGCAACGTGGTGCCGGAGTCGAAGATGCCGTCCTACCCCTGGCTGGTCGGCCAACCCGTGGACAACGCCCATACCGACACCAAGATGCGCACCCTGCGCACCCTCGGCGTGCCCTACAGCGACGAAGACATCGCCGGTGCCCGCGATGCGGTCAAGGGCCGCAGCGAGATGGATGCGCTGGTCGCCTACCTGCAGGTGCTCGGCACCGCGATCAAGAACAAGAGGTGACCGCGATGGACCTTTCACTGGACATCGGCCTGATCCGCGGCCTCGGGACGCTCGTGGTGATGATTGCCTTCATCGGCTTGTGCCTGTGGGTATTCAACCGCCGCCGCGACCGTGATTTCGCCGAAGCACGCTTGCTGCCCTTCCTCGACGACGAGACCCCGCCCCCGGCTTCAAGGAGTACCCGGCCATGACCACCTTCTGGAGTGCGTACATCAGCGTACTGACCCTCGGCAGCCTGATCGGCCTGACGTGGCTGCTGCTCAGCACCCGCAAGGGCCAGGGCAAGGACACCACCGACCAGACCATGGGCCACAGCTTCGACGGCATCGAGGAATACGACAACCCGCTGCCCAAGTGGTGGTTCTGGCTGTTCGTTGCCACCCTGGTATTCGCCGTCGGCTACCTGGCGCTGTACCCCGGCCTGGGCAACTGGAAAGGCCTGCTGCCCGGCTACCAGGACCCCACCGAATTCGCCAACGGCGAGGCTGGCTGGACGGGTGCCCACGAATGGGAAAAGGAAATGGCCAAGGCGGATGCCCGCTTCGGGCCGATCTTTGCCAAGTTCGCCGCCATGCCTGTCGAAGACGTTGCCAACGACCCGCAAGCGCTGCAGATGGGCGCGCGGCTGTTTGCCTCCAACTGCTCGGTATGCCACGGCTCCGACGCCAAGGGCGCCTACGGCTTTCCCGACCTCACCGACCAGGACTGGCGCTGGGGCGGCGCGCCGGAGACCATCAAGGCGTCGATCCTCAATGGCCGCCATGGAGTGATGCCGGCGTGGGCCGAGGTGATCGGCGAACAGGGCGTGGCGGATGTGTCGGCCTATGTGCTGAGCAATCTTGACGGGCGCAGCCTGCCTGAAAATGCCCGGGCCGACGTGGCCAAGGGCAAGGAGATCTTTGCTGCCAGCTGCGTGGCGTGCCATGGCCCGGAGGGTAAAGGCACGCAGGTGATGGGCGCGCCCGACCTGACCCATCCCCAGGCCTTCATCTACGGCTCGAGCTTTGCCCAGTTGCAGCAGACGATCCGCTACGGCCGCCAGGGGCAGATGCCCGCGCAGGTGGATATCCAGGGGAATGACAAGGTGCATCTGCTGGCGGCGTATGTGTATAGCCTTTCGCGGGAGGAAGTACCGGAAGCACACTGAACATCTCGCTGCTTGGCACCCTGATCGCGTGCAACCTTGCCAGCGAACTCGGTAAAACCGCAAAACGATAGGTGGCAACCGTACTGCCAGACGCCCCATACACCTCAATCCGGCAGGACCGCCAGCACCGCACCCACCATGCTGTTAAACGTAGCCGGCGAGTCGACGACACGCGCAGGGACTTTTACCTCGCCGTCGGCACGCGAGGCCCGCGGGGCCTGATCGGCGGTGGCTGACAGCTTCACGATCACCACTTCGCGGCGCGGGTTGATATAGATTTTCTGACCGAAGCGCCCACTGGCCTCGACCGAACCATCGCCGTCGTTCTTCTGGTACCAGTAATTGCGGTAGCCGTAGCCAGGGCGGCCGGGGCCGAGGTTGCCTTGGGCGAACACCATCGGATCTGCAGGCTGGAAGGTGCTGTGCACCGCCTGGTTGAAGCTGTCGCCCTTGGTATCGCGGGCCAGTTCGCGACGCACCAGTTCGGCGAAGCGGGCGGTGTCGCGCAGGCTGCAACTGATGCCGCCACTGGCCATTTCGGTCCCGAGCGAGTCGACCTGCACGTAGGCATCGTCCTCGGCGAAGCGTGACCACAACCGCTGCTCGACCAGTTGAGCCCAGTTGAGCCCGGTGATGCGCCGCAATGCCCAGGCCAGTGCTTCCGGCGACCCGTTCTGGTAGAAGAACGGCGCCTGGCCACCAGGGTTCGGCGCCTGCTGCACCTGCCGGAGAAAGCTGTAGATATCCCCCGGCATGCCCTCGCCCCGCGGTATCAGGCCGGTGGCGGCAAACAGGCCGAGGTCCGGCGGCATATGCGCTGGGTACTCCACCGCCACCTGCATGTCCAGGTTGGCCTGCACCGTCGCCTCGCCGAACGGCGTGCCGCTCAGTTCCGGCACGTAATGCGCCAGGTTGCGCTGCGGGTCCAGCGCCCCTTCAGCGATCAGCTGGGAGGCGATCAGGCCGGTGACCGACTTGGTCATCGATGCCCAGATATGCGGCT
Source organism: Pseudomonas sp. JE3303 (assembly GCF_056312565.1). Lineage (NCBI taxonomy): Bacteria > Pseudomonadati > Pseudomonadota > Gammaproteobacteria > Pseudomonadales > Pseudomonadaceae > Pseudomonas > Pseudomonas sp. JE3303. Next base: position 192,471 of record NZ_JBWGIF010000014.1, on the reverse strand, counting down.
GGCCGGGTTGGAATCCTTCCAGATAACGCTCGTGCACCACCTTGCCCCGGTGCAGCACGATCAGCCCGTCGGTGCTGGTGTGCTGCAGGTAACCGGCCAGGGTCAACGGCTGGTCGCCGGCGCTGAAGGCCAGCAGGTCGAGCGCCGGCCCGCTGCCTTCGGTCAATGCCAGCGGTGTGGCTGCACGGCCGATGCCACGGGTCGGCGACACCTCGCGGGCGTGGCGGATCGACCAGCGCAGGTACGGTGGCTGAAAGGCATTGGCCTGGTTGACACGCCATTCCGGTGCCGGAGGGAATCCCTGCATCACGCCCTGCCCGTTCGGTGCACCGACCGCCAGTCCCGGTGCCAGCGTACCGGCCAACATCAGGCCGATGCCGGACAGGTTGGCGGATGAAGACTGCATGCTGCGCTTGGACATCGTCTTGCTCCTTGGTTGCACTAGAAAGTGGCGCCCACGCTGAACGCGACATAATCCCGGTCGCCGCGGGTGCCGTAATCGCCGTCGAGGTAATCGGTGTAGGCCAGGCTTGCCCAGTACTGGCTGGCCAGACTGACGTCCACGCCCAGGCTGATCGAGCGCGAGCCTTGGTTGAAGGCTGAGCCGTCCGCGGGTGAGTAACCCTTGACGTCATGGGCCCAGGCCAGGCTGGGGCGGATGTCCAGGCCCTGGATCAGGTTCGGGTAGCTCCAGGTCGCACGCAGCCGGTACCCCCAGGAAAAGGGCGTGACAAAACCCTCGCCGTTGCAGTCACCCGGGCTTTTCGAGATCGCCAGGCAAAGGCTGTTGTCGGCCAGTTCGCCGTTGCCATAGGCACCGGAGCGGCCATAACGCGGCCCGAAACGCCCCTCCAGCCCGCCGACATAGGTGGCACCCACCTCGCCCATCAATAGCAACTGGTTGGCGCCCATGACCTGGCTGAACGCCTGCACGGCCGACACCTGGGCCTGGGTCACCTCCTTGCGCCGATAACCGTCGAATGGCGTGTCGTCGGTCGCAGGGCGCAGGCCTTCGGCGTTCAGCGGGCTGCGGCCAGGGGCATTGAGCAACGACTGCAACACATCGTTGCCGTTGAGCTGTACGGGCATGTTCGGTCGGTAGCTCAGCTCCCCTTGCACGGCGATACCGTTGCGCAGAGTAGTGGCGAAAGTGAGGCCGTACAGGCGGATATCCTCTGGGTATTGCGCCCGGTACTGCGAGGTGCCCATGCGCAGCGCACCGGCCAGGGTCTGCCCGTTGCTGGAAGCCAGAAAAGCGCCGCAGTTGGCCAGCACCACGCCGACATTGCCGCACAGTTCCCTGGCAAACTCCGTATTGGCGTAATAGCGGCTGCTGACCGTGCCCAGGTAGGGCGAGCGGCTGTGGTAGTTGGCGGCGAACAGGCCGAACTCGGTATCCAGCCGCTCGATGTACCAGTGCAGCGAAAAACCCCATTGGCCGCCATTGCGCGCATCCTGGTCGGCACCCCGGGGCACACGCACGCCTTCCTCCGTCAGGGTTACGCCGAACGGGGCCAGGGCCTGCGAAACGGCCGGGTTGGTGACCATCTGCCCGCCGACATCAAGGCCCTGGCAGCCCTCGGGCATGAAGTCGTTGCCGGAAAAGAACGTTGCGCAGTTGTCCAGCCGGGCCTGCTCCCAGTCCAGCTGGTAGAAGGCGTCGAAAGACAGCGCCTGGTTGAGGTTCTGCGTGACATACACCAGGTTGACCGGCGCCAGGGCGTCCTTCACCTCTGAACCGGGCCGGCGCAGCGCAGCCTGATTGAAGGGATTGACCACATTCAGCCCGCCTTGGATGAACAGGCTTTCCCCCCAGTTCACCACCTGTTTGCCCAGGCGCAGCGAACCGGGCTCACCGTCGATGTCGTAAAGGGCGTAGGCGAACGCATCGAGCAGCTCCGCACCAGCGGTTTTCGCCGAGACCTGGCGGTTGCGGTCGTCGATGTCGACTGCCCGCTGGCTGTGGTCGCGCTGTGCGGTGTCATACCAGTAGGTGCCACGCAGGAATACACCGACATTATCGCGGCGCAGTTCCAGGTCGTGGGTGCCTTTGAAGATTGCCGAAAACACGTCGCCCGCGCGGTAGTTGCGCCGCCCGTCGTTGCCGTTGGCAGCCTGCAACTGCTGTTTGTCGGGGTTGGCAGTGCTGACGGCAGTACCGAATGACAGGGCCGAGTCGAAGCGCCCTTGCAGCGGGCCAACGTCGAATTGGACGCCCGCAACCGGGGTGGCAAGCAGGCAGCACAGGGCCGCCAGCGGCGCGCGGCGCCGACAGAATAGAAGGGTTGCGCTCACTCTTAACCTCTTGTTGTTTTATTAGAGAGGGAAATGATGGGTTCAGCGCGGACGCGCCGGCCGCTCAGGCCGGCGGTGACGGTGACTGGGAGTATCAGGTAGGTTTGACGACGCTCACAAATAGCGTCTTCGGATCAATGCCATGCCGGTTCGTTATGGCTCGACGGCGGTGGTTCAGAGCACCTCGAACAAGCCCGCCGCGCCCATGCCACCGCCGACGCACATGCTCACCACCACATAGCGCACCTTGCGCCGGCGGCCTTCGAGCAAGGCATGCCCGACCATGCGCGCACCGCTCATGCCATAGGGGTGGCCGATAGCGATGGCCCCACCGTTGACGTTGAGCCGCGCCGGGTCGATGCCCAGGTATTCGGCGCAGTAGAGCACCTGACAGGCGAACGCCTCGTTGATCTCCCACAACCCGATGTCCTCGACCCGCAACGCGTGACGCGCCAACAGGCGCGGTATCGCCAGCACCGGGCCAATGCCCATTTCCTCCGGGGCCAGGCCGACCACCGCCATGCCCCGGTAGAGTCCCAGCGGGTGACAGCCCGCGCGTGCCGCCCGTGCACCGCTCATCAGCACACAGGCGCTGGCACCATCGGACAACTGGCTGGCGTTGCCTGCGGTCACGCAGCCACCCTCGATCACCGGTTGCAGTGCCTCAAGGTCCGCCAGCCGGGTCTGCGGGCGGTTACCTTCGTCCTGGCTCAGGTGCACGCGTTCGTGGGTCTGAATGCCGGTCGCCTTGTCGACCACCCTGCGTTGCGCCGTGACCGGCACGATTTCATCAGCGAACAAACCGGCCTCCTGCGCTGCCGCTGTTCGCTGCTGCGACAGCAAGGAGTAACGGTCCTGGGCGTGGCGATCGATGCCATAGCGTTTGGCGACGTGCTCGGCCGTGTGCAGCATGGGCATGTAGGCGTGCTCGCACATGCGCCGCACCGTGGCGTCTTGGGCAGCATTGGCGGCCTGCATGTGCGCCTGTTGCACCAGGCTGATCTGCTCCTGCCCGGCCCCGACCACCACCTGCATGCCCTCGCCGCGAATTTGCTGGGCACTGATGGCGACGGCCATCAGCCCCGAGGCGCATTGCCGGTCGATGGTCTGCCCGGCCACCGACAGCGGCAGCCCGGCCGCCAGGGCCGACAACCGCGCAGGGTTGATCGCAGCGGTACCACTCTGCATGGCGGTACCCAGCACCAGGTCCTCGATTTCGCCCGGTTCTATGCCCGCGCGCTCAACTGCAGCGCGGATGGCAATGGCGCTCATGCTGGGCGTGGTGAGGTCGTTGAAGGCGCCGCGCCAGGCCTTGGCGATCGGCGTGCGCGCGGTGGATACGATGACGGCGTCTTGCATGAAACAGCTCTCCTTGGGCAGTTACACCGGCAGCAGGTGCTCGTAGGCGCTGCGCAGCTTGGCGGGAATGGCGACCGGTCGGTTGTCACGGCGGTTGACGAAGACATGGGTGAAACGGCCGGCCGCGCAGGCTTCAGGTTCGCCCTCGACGAACACCGCCAGGGCGTACTGCACCGAACTGTTGCCCAGCCGCTCGACGGCAATGCCCACTTCGATGCGTTGAGGGAAGGCAATGGCGGCGAAATAGTCGCAGGCGGACCCGGCTACGTAGGCCACCACCGGGTCGTGGTGGATATCCAGGCCAGCGTGCTCGATCAGCCAGCTACTCACGGCACTGTCGAAAAAACCGTAATAGACGACATTGTTCACATGCCCATACAGGTCGTTGTCGTGCCAGCGCGTGGTGATCGGCTGGAAGTGGCGGTAGGCGCCGCGCAGCGGGCGCTCCCTGGCCATGCTCAGAACGCCGCCTGGTAGAGGGCCAGGGCATCGGAGAGGGTCACCTTGCGCGGGTTGTTGACCAGCAACCGTTGCTGTTGCAAGGCATCCTCGGCCAGCGACGGCAAGCTGTGCCGCGGTACGCCGACATCACGCAGCCGGTTGGGCAGGCCGCAGCGCGGCGCCAGTTGTGCAAGCTCATCGATGAACTGGCTGCACAGCTCATGGGAGTCGCCAGGCACTAGGCGCTCACCCAGCAGCGCCGGCGCCAGCGCCGCATAGTCGGCGAATGCTTCGCGCTGGTTGAAGCGCATCACGTGGGGCAGCACCAGGGCGTTGGCCAGCCCATGCGGCACGTGGTAACGCGCCCCCAGCGGATAGGCCAGCGCGTGCACCGCCGCCACCGGCGCGTTGGCAAACGCCTGCCCGGCCAGGCAGGCCCCCAGCAGCATGGCCTGGCGCGCAGCCAGGTTGCCGCCGTTGTGTATCGCCTGGTCGAGGTTGCCGGCCAGCAGCGCCAACGCTTCACGGGCCAACAGGCTGGACAGCGGATTGCGCTTGAACTGGCTGGTGGTGGCCTCGATGGCATGGACCATGGCATCGATACCCGTGGCTGCGGTGATCGCCGGGGGCAGGCCCAGGGTGCGCTCGGCGTCGAGCAGCGCCAGGTCGGGCAGCAACAGCGGTGAAATCACCGCCATCTTGGCCGCCTCGCCGGTGGTGATCACGGCGACGGGGGTGACCTCCGAACCGGTCCCGGCGGTAGTCGGCACCTGGATCAGCGGCAGGCGCTGGCCTTTGGCCTGGTCGATGCCGTAGACCGCTTCCAGGGTCTGGTCACAGGCCGGGTGCGCCAGCAGCGCCACCAGCTTGGCGACATCCATGGAGCTGCCGCCACCGAAACCGACGATCAGCTCGGCGCCAATATGCCGCGCCCTGCCGACCGCCGCCAGCACGCATGCGTGGCTTGGGTCGGCGCTGACTTCGCTGAAGATCGCCACGCTCAGGTGCGCCTGGGTGAACCCTGGTAGCAAGTCATCGAGCATGCCCAGGTTGACGATGCCTGGGTCGGTCACGATCAGCACGCGGCGTGCGCCGCGTTGCTGGCACAGCTGCGCCAGGCGCCCGGCAGCGCCGGGTTCGCACAGCAGATGGGGGGTGGTGGCAAAACTGAAAGGCTGCATGTTCGAGTTCCTCTTGTTCTTGTGGGTGAACAGCTGGAGCGGATCAGAAGGCGAAGTGCGCTTCATCCAGGCTCATCAGGCACTGTGCGCCGCCGCGCAACGCCTCGCAGTGGGCACTCGCGCGCGGCAACACCCGCCGCCAGTAGAAGGCTGCGGCGTCCAGCTTGGCCTGGTAGAAGGCACTGTCTTCGCTGCCTGCGGCCAATGCCGCGCTGGCCGTTTCGGCAGCCCGCAGCCACAGCGCGGCCAGCAGCACGTAGCCCGAGTAGGCGAGAAAATCCACCGATACCGCGCCGATTTCCTGTGGGTCGCAGCGGCAGGCGTCCAGCACCTCGGCGCTCAGGTTGCGCCACTCCTGCAGGCGCTGAGAGACAACCTGGACCATCCCGGCCAGCGCGTCGGCGCGGCAGTTGCGTGCCGCTTCGAGCAACTCATCGATCAGCAGGCGCAGCTGCTCGCCGCCATCGCCGAGCACCTTGCGGCGAATCAGGTCCAGGGCCTGGATGCCATTGGTGCCCTCATATAACTGCGTGATACGGCTGTCGCGCATCAGTTGCTCCATCCCCCATTCGCGGATGTAGCCATGCCCGCCGTACAGCTGCACGCCCAGGCTGGCGGCCTCCTGGCCGACGTCGGTGAGAAATGCCTTGACGATGGGGATCAGTAACGCCGCCCGGTGCCCGGCGGCAGCCTGCGCTTCAGGCTGCGCGGCGCCGTGCTCCAGGTCCAGCGCTTGGGCTGCAAGGGCCGCCAGCATGCGGCAGCCCTCGCTGAGGGTTTTCTGGGTGAGCAGCATGCGCCGCACATCAGGGTGGCAGATGATCGGGTCGGCACTGCGCTCGGGCGCCACCGGCCCGGCCAGGCTGCGGGACTGCAGGCGCTCGCGGGCATAGGCCAGGCCACCCTGGAAGGCCGCCTCGGCGATGCCCAGCCCCTGCAGGCCGACCTGGAAGCGCGCATCGTTCATCATGGTGAACATGCAGGCCAGGCCCTGGTTGGCCTCGCCCACCAGCCAGCCACGGGCGCCATCGAAGTTCATCACACACGTCGCCGCACCCTTGATGCCCATCTTGTGCTCGAGCGCGCCGCATTCGACGGCATTGCGTGCACCCAGCCCACTGTCCCCTGTGCATTCGAACTTGGGCACCAGGAACAGGCTGATGCCACGCACACCGGCCGGCGCATCCGGCAGGCGCGCCAGCACCAGGTGGACGATGTTGTCGGTCAGGTCCTGGTCGCCGCCGCTGATGAAGATCTTGCTGCCGCTGATGCGGTAGCTGCCATCGCCATGCAGCTCGGCGCGGGTGCGCAGCAGCGCCAGGTCAGTGCCGGCCTGCGGCTCGGTCAGGCACATGGTTCCAGCCCATTCACCGCTGACCAGCTTGCCCAGGTAGTCGCGTTTGAGCGCTGCGCTACCATGCCGATGCAAGGCCAGCACGGCGCCCTCGGTCAGGCCGGAATAGATTCGAAACGACAGCGACGCCCCCATCAGCATTTCGTGAAAACAGGCCGAGACCATTTGCGGCAGGCCCTGGCCATCGTGGTCCAGGGGGCCGGTCATGCCACCCAAGCCCTGTTCTACATACTGCCGGTAGGCGTGGCGAAAGCCATCGGGTGTGCGCACGCTGCCTTGCTCCAGGCGGCAGCCCTGCTCGTCGCCCTGGCGGTTCAGCGGCGCAACCACCTCGGCGGCAAAGCGTGCACCCTGTTCAAGGATGCCATCGATGGTTTCGCGGTCCAGCTCGCTGCCCAGGCGGGCACAATGCGCCGTCACATCGAACAGTTCGTGCAGCACGAAGTGCATGTCACGCAGGGGGGCTTGGTAGTTCATGCGCGGCCCTCGCGGACATCAGCCAGCCGTTTGCCCTCAGCCACCAGGCGCATCAGCAGCCCGGCCGGGCGCCAGAGTCCGCCGAACCGGCCCTGCAGGCGCTCCAGCCGTGCCAGCAACAACCCAAGCCCCTGCTGATCGGCCCAGCGCATCGGTCCGCCGGCCTCTGCCGGGAAGCCATAGCCATGCAGGTAGACCCGGTCGATGTCGGCGCTGCAGCTGGCCACCGACTCCTCGAGAATCTTCGCCCCTTCATTGACCAGCGCCAGCAGGCAACGCTCGCGGATTTCCTCGTCGTCGATTTCGCGCCGGTGCACGCCCAGGTCCTCGGCGACCTTGAGTACCAGGGCATCGACCTCGGGATCGTGCTCGGCCTCGCGGCTGCCTGGGGCATAACGGTAGTAACCCTGGCCGCTTTTCTGACCGAAACGCTCCAGCGCGCACAGGGCATTGTCAACCTGCACCAAAGGCGCATCCATGCCTTTGCCGGCCAGCTGGCGCGCACGCCACTCCAGGTCGATGCCGACCACGTCATACATGCGAAACGGGCCCATGGCCATGCCGAACGCCTGCAGCGCCTCATCTACCCGCCGCGGCGTGGCGCCTTCGAGCAGCAGCTTGCGCGCCTCGGCCACATAAGTGCCGAGCATGCGGTTGCCAATGAAGCCCGGGCAGTTGCCGGCCACCACCACCTCCTTGCCCATGCGCTGCCCAAGGGCCTGGGCCGCATCGAGCACAGCAGGCGAGGTGCGCTCTCCCCGCACGACTTCCAACAACCGCATCACATGGGCCGGGCTGAAGAAATGCAGCCCCAGCACCTGCTCGGGTCGACGGGTCACGGCAGCGATGGCGTCGATGTCCAGTGCCGAGGTGTTGCTGGCCAGGATGGCTTCGGCTTTGAGCGTGCTGTCCAAGGTGCGGAAGATGTCCTGCTTGAGCGCCAGGTTCTCGTACACCGCTTCGATCACCAGGTCGGCTTCGGCGATGTCGGCATACGCCATTACCTGATGCACCCGAGCCAGGCAGGCGTCGGCCTCGGCCTGGTCGATGCGTCCCTTGGCCACCTGCTGTGCCCAGGTCTGCGCGAGCATCACCAGGCCGGCTTTCGTGGCGCTGGGGTCGTTGTCCAGCCACAGTACCGGAAGGCCTGCCCGGGCCAGGCTGATGACTATGCCGCGGCCCATGGTGCCGGCGCCGATCACCGCCGCCTGCTGAACGTTATAGGGAGTACTCACGGGTGACGCTCCTGATGATGTGGTGAAGGCATTGCCCTCACCCTAGTCAGGCGACTACTATTTTTGAAATTCTCATTTTCCATCCCATGTATTTTTTGCATGAATATATCCAACTTCGATCTCAACCTGCTGCGTGTGCTGGACATGCTGCTGCGTGAACAGAACGTGTCCCGCGCCGCCGAGCGCCTGGCCCTGACCCAGCCAACGGTGAGCAACGCCCTGGCTCGCCTGCGCGACCTGCTGGGCGACCCGCTGCTGGTGCGCGTGGGCCGGCGCATGCGCCCCACCCCGCGCGCCTTGGCCCTGGAAGGCCCGATTCGCGCGGCGCTGCAACTGATCGAGCAGACCCTCGGCGTCGGCGACAGCTTCGACCCGCAGCTCAGCCACCGGCAGCTGCGCATCGCCCTCACTGACTTCGCCGAACAGCTATGCGTGCCCGGCTTGCTTGCCACCTTGCAGACCCAGGCGCCGCATTTACGCGTGGACATGCTGCACCTGACTCCCAACCTGCCGGCCGAAGCTCTGGACCGAGGCGAAATCGACCTCGTGCTGGGGCGCTTCGATGATGTGCCCGCGCGCTACGAGCGACGCCACTGGCGCAGCGAAACCCTGCACGTGGCGGTGCGCCAGGGCCACCCCGAAGTGGACGGCACGCTCGACCTGCAAGCCTTCCTCGCTCTGCGTCACCTGTGGGTGCACGGCGGTCAGACCCGCGGCATGGTCGATCAATGGCTGGGCGAACAGGGCTTGGCCCGCCGCATCGTCTACACCACACCCAATTACCTGCAAGCCGCGCACCTGGCCGCAAGCTCCGACCTGTGCGTGGTGCTGCCCACCGCCCTGGCCCGCCATTTCGCCCGGCTGCTGCCGCTGCAGGTATTCGACCTGCCGTTCGCCCTGGAGCCGTTCCAGCTGGAGCTGGTGTACCTAGCCCATCGCCAGCACGACCCCGCACTGGCCTGGCTGGTGGCGCGCATCATGGACATTGGCGCCGGCTGAGCCATCGCATCCAGGCATGGACAGCCATGCAAGAGTGGTATTGGTTCGGCGGCAAGCTCTTTCCTTAGAGTGTTCGCCATCAGAACAACAAGGACCACCCCATGCGCCTACCAACACTGCCCTGCCTGCTGGCCCTGGCCCTGCCCTTCGCGGCGCTGGCCGACGGGCCGGCCAAGGACGCCACCGACCTCACTCGCCAGAGCAATCAGCAATGGTTGCAGCGCCTGCCCTTCGCCGACCGCAGCGACTTCGACAATGCGCGCCGCGGCCTGCTCGAAGCCGTCGAACAGGCCGTGGTCAATGCCGACGGCAAAACCGTCTGGGACCTTCAGCGCTACGCCTTCCTCAACGGCGAGGCACCGGCCACGGTGAATCCAAGCCTTTGGCGCATTGCCCAGCTCAATACCATCGCCGGGTTGTTCAAGGTGACCGACGGCATCTACCAGGTGCGCGGGCTGGACCTGGCCAACATGACCCTGGTCGAAGGCGAGCACGGCCTGATCGTGATGGACCCGCTGCTGTCGATGGAAACCGCCAGGGCCGGGTTGGCGATGTACTTCCGTCATCGCCCGCAGCGGCCGGTGGTGGCGGTGATCTATACCCACCCCCACGTCGATCACTTCGGGGGGGTGCGCGGGGTGATCGACGAGGCCGAGGTCAAGGCCGGCAAGGTGCAGGTCATCGCCCCGCAGGGCTTCTTCGAGCATGCCATCAGCGAAAACGTGTTGGCCGGGCCTGCAATGAAGCGCCGGGCGCAGTACATGTACGGCGCGCCGCTGCCACGCGGCCCACGCGGCCAGGTGGATGCAGGCCTGGGCAAGGGTGTGCCGGCCAATGCCACGGTCAGCCTGATCGCCCCGACCCGGCTGATCGAACAGCCCTTCGAGACCCTGCGCATCGACGGTATCACTATCGAGTTCCAACTCACCCCTGGTACCGAAGCGCCTGCTGAAATGAACCTGTGGTTCCCCCAGTTCAAAGCCCTGTGCATGGCCGAGAACGCCTCCCACGTGCAGCACAACGTGCTGACCCTGCGCGGCGCCCAGGTGCGCGATGCCAAGGTGTGGGGGCACTACCTGGACCAGTCGCTGTTGCGCTATGGCGACCAGGCCGAGGTGGTGTTCGCCCAGCACCATTGGCCGACCTGGGGTGGCGCGGCGATCCGCGAGTACCTGGCCGATCAGCGCGACATGTATGCGTTCATCGACAGCCAGACCCTGCGCATGATCAACCGCGGCCTTGGCCCCACCGAGATTGCCGCCGAATTGACCACGTTGCCGCCACGGCTGGCCAGCAAATGGTACAGCCGCGACTACTATGGCTCGCTCAGCCACAACGTTCGGGCGGTGTATCAGCGCTACATGGGCTTCTACGACGGCAACCCGGCGACCCTCAACCCACTGCCGCCGAGCGAGGCCGGGACGCATTACGTCAAGGCCCTGGGCGGCGCCGAGCGGGTACTGACCCTGGCGCGCGAAGCCTTTGGCAACGGTGATTACCGCTGGGTTGCCGAGCTCACCCGGCACCTGGTGTTCGCCCAGCCCGACAACAGTACGGCGCGCGAGCTGCAGGCCGACTCCCTGGAGCAACTGGGCTACCAGAGCGAGAACGCCACCTGGCGCAACGCCTACCTGACCGGCGCGCAGGAGCTGCGCACCGGCGTGGGGCCGGCCGCCAGCAAGGGCGGCAGCGCCGACGACCTGGTGCGTGCCCTGACCCCCTCGTTGTTCTTCGACTATCTTGGCGTACGCGTGGACGCCGCCAAGGCCGCCGAGCAGGACCTGACCATCAACTGGCGCTTCACCGACCTGGACGAGGACTACGCCCTGACCCTGCGCAACGGTGTGCTCACCCACCGCGACCACACCCGCCACACGCAGGCCGACGTCGAGGTGACGATGAGCAAGGCCACCCTGGACCGCATCGCCCTGAAGCGGACCGGCTTTCTCAAGGAATCGACCGTGGGTGATATCGACATCAGTGGCGAGCGGATGAAGTTCATGCGCTTCATGGCAGGACTGGACGAACCGGATGGACGATTCAATATCGTCACACCCTGAACCACCAAAAGCGTCGCTCTAGAGCGAGCGGCGCAACCAAACGCCCAGCACCAGACCCGCCACCCCCAACGTCCAGAGCGGCACCATCCAGGTGCCTGCCTGGCCCTGCTCGCGGCGCAGCATACCCAGGCCACGGCGGTAGACCCCGCGCTCGCGCGCCCGGCCCAGCAGCGCCAACAGCGCCGCCATGCCGGCCACCATCCACATTTCGCCACGCCAGGCCAGGCACGCTACCAGCAGCAACGACACCTGCGTGCGCCGCCAGGCCAGCACCGTACGTTCGGCCTGCAGCCCGGTGTCGCTCGCGCTATCAGCCATGCCAACGCCCCCATAGCACGGCTACCAGCAGCACGCAGGCAAGCCCGCATGCCACGCTCAGCAGGGGCACCAGGCGCGGCAGCGGCAGCGGCGCCTCGCGACGCAGTGCGCGCTCCACAGTCAACCAGCGCCAGCCAGCGCCCAGGCTCACCAGCAAGCTGGTGGCCAGCAACGCCAGTTCCATCGCCACGCGCCCCGACGGGGGCCAGGCATGGGCGGCGAAGGTTTCGATGGCAATGGCGCCACCGAGCAAGGCCAGGGCGGTGCGGATCCAGGCGAGAAACGTGCGTTCATTGGCCAGGGTGAAGCGTGGGTCGGGCGCTTTGCCCTGCCCCAGCAACCAGCGCTCCCACAGGGTGTCACGGTGATCGGAGTTCATCGGGGGTCCTGTGTCAGCGCAGCCCTTGGCTGCGCAATGCGCCGGGTGAAAAGAAGGAAGCGCTGGTGCGCACATCGAAGGCAAACGGCCTTGGCTGCTGGTTGGTCAGGCCCGACAACTGGTAGCGGCCGCTGCGCAGGTCGTAGATCGCCTCCATGGCGTTGACCAGCGCCTGCCCGGTGACGTGGTAGTAGCTGTGGGCCTGGGCGGTGCGCCACAACTGCCCTTTATGATCGAAGAAGTCCGCCTCGACGATGGCCCAGCTGTCCTCGTCGAGGTAGTAGCGGCGGCTGGCATAGATATGCTTCGCCCCAGGTTTGAGGGTGCCCACCACCTCCCACACCCGGTGCAGCTCGTAGCGGGTGGGTTGCGGGTTGACGTGGCCAGGCCCGACCAGCGCGGCATAACCCAACAGGGGCGACGCCAGCCGATAGCTGTTGTAGGGCACGTGCAGGACCTTCTTGCCCACCAGGGTCCACTGATAGAGATCGGGGGCACCATTGAACATGTCGCGGCTGTCGGCCGTGCGCAGGCCCGCCGTGCCCGGGGTGATGCTGTCATAGGCCAGCGCCGGGGCACGCCGTACCCGCCGCTGGCTGCTGCTGTACAGCCACGACAGGCGCGGCTGCGCCACCTGATCGAGGGTCTCGTGCAGAACCACGGCATCGCCCGCCAGGCGCGAGGGCGCGGTCATGCGGTAGCTCAGGTAATACAGCACATTGCCCGTTTGGCCATCGTGCAGCACATCGGGCCGGGCAAAGCTCTGCTGCAGGCTCATCATCATGAAGCGCCCATCGCCACGCGGGGTGATGCTGTCCGATGCCAGGCTGTAACTGCCGTTGCGTGGCCGGGTGAGGTGGTTCCACAGCACCTGCAGCCCATTGCCGGGCCTGGGGAATGCCAGCACGCCAGTGAAGCCTTCCACGCCATTGCCGTCATTGACCAGGCGAGCACTGGCAGCATTGTGCCGGGCCCATTCGTCCACCTGAGGCGGCACCGCGACACTGCGGTGCGACGGGTACACCGGCAGGCGAAACGACTTGGGGTAACGCTGCATCAAGGCCACCTGCCCCGCCGTCAGTTGCTCCCGGTACTGCCTGTAGTTCTGTGCAGTGATGACGTACAGCGGCTGCTCATCGGCGTACGGGTCCAGTGGCGTGCCGTTGACCGCCAGCGACACCTGCCCCGCATGCAGGCCGCCACTCCAGGCCGGAATGCGGCCGTCGCTGCTGGGCCCGCCTTCGGCCCCCACCGGCGTCAGGTCGGGTAACAGCGGAGTGGCGCCAAGGTGCAAGGCCAGCAGGCTGGCGTTGACGAGCAGAATGCTGCGCAGCAGGGCGGCAGGTTTCATCGGGGTTGGCCTCTTGTTGTTGTGTTGTCTCGGCCGGGCTTGCCTTGGCCCGCCCTTTCGGGGTGATACTAGAAGCCGCGCTTCGAACCTCACAAATAACGTGTTTGGATACGTGCCATATCAGTTCGGCATACCCTTGGAACCGCTCCGATGACCCTGAAACAGCTCCGCTACCTGATCGCCATCGTCGAAGCCGGCAGCTTCTCCTCGGCCTCGCGCCGCGCCTACATTGCGCAACCTGCGCTGAGCAGGCAGATCAGCCTGCTGGAAAGTGAACTGGAAATGCAGTTGCTCGACCGCCAGCACGACGGCATTGCCCTGACCGATGCCGGGCGCCAGTTGTATGAAGTGGCCCGCCAGGTGGTGCAGAAACTCGACTCGGTGAAGGACGAGCTGAAATCGAGCCGCGGCGACCCCAAGGGCCACGTGGCCATTTCCATCCCGGCCACCGCCGCCGACCTGCTGCTGCCGGAAATCGTCAGGCGCGCCGAACAGCGCTTCCCCGGCGTGACCCTGACGGTGTGGGACGGGCTCAGCCGCGAAGGCGGCCAGGCCATCGAACTGGGCAAGGTGGACTTCGGCGTGGTGCCCAATGCCGAGGAGCTCGACCATGTCGAGGCCGAGCCGATCTTCACCGAGGCGCTGTACTGGGTCGGCGCATCAGCACCGGGTGCCCCCGCCACCATCACCCTGGCCGAAGCCGCCGCCACCCGGCTGGTGCTGCCACCTCGGGCGCTGCACCTGCGCCGGCGCATCGAGCAAGCCGCCATGGAAGCCGGCGTGCCACTGACCGCGGCCTACGAACAGCAATCGGCGCCCGGCATCGCCAGCCTGGTGCGCGCCAGCCTGGCGGCGACCATCAGCAACTGGCCGCCGCTGAGCGAACTGCTTGAACCCACGGCGGCGCGGCGCATCGTGGAGCCGCGCATCAGCCGCACCATCGCCTTGGCTCATTCGCAGCACAAACCCCTGTCGTTCGCCGCCGGCTGCCTGCGCGACCTGGTGCGCAGCGTGCTGATCGACCTGGTCAACAGCGGCCGCTGGCGCGGCGAACTGATCGGCAAGGAGGCCGAGCCGCTGGAGTCCGTGCCAGGCGTTCAGCTGGCAGTCTGAGCGCGCGCCTGCCCATCACCAGCAGCCGTGTCGCGCAAGCGCTGCAGGGTGCGCTGCGGGTTCAAGGTAGCCAGGCCAACCAGCCCGGCCACCACCAGCACCCCGCCGCAAACCAGGAACCCCTGGGCATACCCCGCCGGGTGGTCGGCACCCGCGCCCTGCACCAGCAAGCCGGTCACCACCGGCGCTGCCAGGCCGGCCAGTGAAGCAATGCCGTTGCCCATGGCGAGGATGCCGCCGCGTTGGGCCGCAGGGGTGAACTCGGCGAGCATCGCCGGGCCCACGGAATACATGACCAGGGCCAGGCCGCCACTTAGGGTCAGCGCGGCAACCCGCACGACGGTGCTCAGCCCGGGCAGGATCAGCGATGCCGACAACAGCCCGCCCAGTATCAGGCACACTGAAACGAACACGCCGCGTGCCACCCGCGAAGGCAGCCCGCGGCGCATCAGACGCTGGGAGGACCAGGCCAGCAGCAAGCTCAGCGGCGTGGTCACCACGACGAACACGACGAAGATGCGCCCGGTCTGCAGCGGATCGATGCCCAGGCCCACCTGCAGGTAACTGGGTACCCAGGTCAGGGTCAGGGCCAACGACCAGTTGGCGGCGAAGTGGCACAGGTAGTTGCCCAGTACACTGGGGTCACCCAAGAGCCTGCGATAGGGAATTGCCGGTTCATTCGCCTTGAGCTGGCTGGCGCGCAGGCGCTCAAGGGTGCCCTCCTGGCCTAGCCGCCACCACAGCAGGCACCAGACCAGGCCGATCAGCGCAAGGATGATGAAATTGGTACGCCAGCCGTAATGCAGGCTGACCCAGGGGATCATCGCCCCAGCCACCAGCAGCCCCATGGCACTGCCGGCATGCAGCAGGGCCACCGGCAGGTTGCGCCGGTCGTTGGGGAACCACTTGTACAGCGCATGGGTGGCGACCGGCGATGCCGGCCCCTCACCGATGCCCAGCAGCACCCGGCAGGCAACAATGGCCCACAGTGAGGTGGCAAACAGCATCGGCAGCTGGATCAGCGCCCAGAACAGGCCCATGCCCAACAGCAGAGTGCGGGTTGGGCGCCGGTTGGCCATGAAGCCACCGACCACGGCGGAGATGGCGAAAAACCAATGCAAAGCGCCGCCAATCAGGCCGAACTCGGTGGCCGTCAGGCCCAGTTCGGCGCTCATCGGTACCGCCACCAGGCCGATCACCACCTTGTCGAGAAAGTTGACCAGCATCAGCAGGGCCAGCAGCGCGGCCACCATCCAGGCAGTACGAGCGTTGGGCAGGGAAGAATCCGCAGTCATGGCGAGTACTCTTGTTATTGTTGTGGGGTGTTGCCAAAAGGCCGCCGCAACGGCGGCCCATCGGTCAGACATGCATCAGCACGCCTTTGGCGATGGTGTTGCGCTGGATCTCGCTGGTGCCGGTGAGGATACGCATCATCCGTGTGGCGCGGAAAATCCACTCCACCGGGTGGCCCTGCATCAACCCGGCCCCGCCATGCACCTGCACCGCCTTGTCGGCGATACGGAAGGCGGCCTCAGAGACGAACAGCTTGCACATCGGCGCCTGGGTGCGGATATCGCCCCCGGCGTCGTTCACCTGGGCCGTGGCGTAGACCATGCTGCGTGCAGCGTGCAGCTCGGTGGCCATGTCGGCGATCATGTGGTTGACCGCCTGGAACATGGCGATCGGCTGGCCGAACTGCTTGCGGCTGCGCGCATGCTCGATCGACAGGTTCAGGGCCAGGCCGGCCATCCCCAGCAGGGTGGGGCAATGCAGCAGGCGGTTGAGGGTGATGCGCCCCATGGCCAGCTTGAACCCCTGGCCCTCTTCACCTATCAGGTTGGCCGCCGGCACGCGCACTTGGTCGAGCACGATGTCCCCATGGGCACCACCACCGGACATCACCGAATAATCGCTCTCGATTCGCACACCTGGGGCCTTGAGGTCGACGAAGAACGCCGAAATACCCTGGGCGCCCTGCCCCGGCCCGGTCACCGCCAGCAGCACCGCCAGATCGGCATAGGTGGCCCCGGAGATGTAGCGCTTGCTGCCGCTGAGTACATAGTGGTCGCCGTCGCGGTGTGCCTGGGTGCGAATGGCGGTCGCATCCGAGCCTGCCTCGGCTTCGGTCAGCGCAAAGCACACGGCTTTTTCAGCGCGGCACACTGGCTTCAGGAAGGTCTCGACCTGGTAGGGGCTGGCCACCTTTAACAGGTGGCCGACCCGCGGTGGCCCCGACAGCTCGCCCAGCACATGCGGCGCGAGCATGGAGCCTGTCAGCACCGTGGCCTCCTTCACCGCGCACAGGTCGGCCACGTTCAGGCCGGCTCCGCCCATGCTTTCGGGCAGCATGGCGGTGTACAGGCCTTGCTCGCTGGAGCGCTTCCACACCTGCCGCAGCACCGCCTGCGGATGCGGGCGCGCCCAGTCCAGCTGCGCCTGCTGCTCCAGCGGGCGAACCTGGTCACGGACGAAACCCTCGATCGCTTCGATGATCTGCGCAGCCTTTGCACTTGGTTGATACATGGTGATGCTCCCTGTTCAGATACGACGTTCGCTGTGTTGCCAGTAGGTGTCCCGGACCAGGCGGCGCACCACCTTGCCATTGGGGTTTTTCGGCAGTTCGCTGACAAAGTCAACGCCGCGCGGCTTCTTGAAACCGGCCAGCGCACGGCTGCAACGCTCGATGAGATCGGAGGCCTCCAGCTGCGCCCCAGGCTTGAGCACTACCACCGCGCGCACCGCTTCGCCCCACTGGGCGTCCGGCACGCCGACCACCGCCACCTCGAACACTTCAGGGAAGCCGTAGATCACCTGCTCCACCTCGCTGGGGTACACGTTGAAACCGCCGGAAATGATCATCTCCTTCTTGCGGTCGACGATGAACACATAACCCTGCGCATCGACCTTCGCCAGGTCGCCGGTGAGGTAGTAGCCATCACGCATGACCTCGGCGGTGAGCGCCGGGGCGCGCCAGTAGCCCTGCATGACGTCCGGGCCCTTGACCACGATCTCGCCGACCTCGCCGGGCGCCACATCCTCGAACGCCTCGTTGACCACCCGCAGGTCGGTTTCGAAATAGCACCGCCCGCAGGAGGCCAGGCGCTGGTAGTCGCCGTCTTTCACCAGGTGGTCCTGCTCGGTCAGCACCGTGACCAGCGAGCAGGTTTCCCCGGCGCCGTAACCCTGCACCAGAATCGGCCCGAACAGTTCCATGGCTTTCTTGACCAGGGCCGGCGCCATGGGCGCGGCGCCGTACATGACCAGCTTCAGGCTGGACAGGTCGAAGCGCTCGACGCCGGGGTAGTTGACCAGCCGGTTGATCATCGCCGGCACCAGGAACAGCCGGGTCACCCGTTCGCGCTCGATGGTCTCGAGCAACAGGCGATCGTCGTAACGATCGAGCAGCAGGTTGCAGGCGCCCACCGCCAGCAGCGGCATGATCTGCATGCCGCTGGCATGGGTGATGGGCCCCACGTGGGCCATGACGTCGCCTGGCCCGGAGCGCCGCGTGGGGCTGGCGATGCTCTTGCGCACCAGCGCCTTGCGGTTGCCGAACGACAGCATGGCGGCCTTGAGCACGCCCGAGCTGCCGGAGGTGTAATGCAGCACGGCCAGCGCGTCGTCAGGCGGGTCCAGGCCCAGCGCTGCTTCGCTGCCGCGCTCGAGCAACGCGGCATAGCCCAGGTCACCGCCCTCGCCCTCCAGCACGATCAGCTGGCGCAGCAGCGGCAACTGCGCGCGCCGCGTTGCCAGCGCCTGGGCAAAGCTGGCGTCGGTGATCAGGGCAACGCTGCAGGAGTCTTCCAGCACCCGCACCACTTCATCCAGCGACAGCCGCGCATTGATCGGTACCTTGACCATCGCCGCCTTGTACAGCGCCACTTCCGCTTCCACCAGCTCCACGCGGTTGGCAGCGAGGATCGCCACATGCTCGCCGACGGCCACGCCCAGCGTACCCAGCCCTGAGGCCAGGCGGTTGCTGCGGCGTTCCAGCTGGGCGTAGGTTATACGTGTCTGGCTGTCCGCCACGGCGATGTGGTCCGGCCAGTAGCGGGCGCTTCGGGTAATGATCGTTCCAAGGTTCACGTTGTTGTTCTCGTCGACAGGAAGACATCGACGATGCTAAACAGCCGCGCTCGGGCAGATGAAATACAAGATTAAGATGTCGGCCATAACGTTATTAGCTGGCTGAAGCTTGCTACGTGCTCTAACCGGCGTCCTGCGGAACAACACATGAATTGGCTACCGGTCATTGCGCCCTATTCGAAGAGGAATGACCGGTAGGCGATGCCAATTATTTTTGTGCCAGCAACGCTTTACGCTCTGCCTTGTCGTTTTTCATTGCGGTAATTTCACGCTCGCAGGCCTCGGCATCGAACGAGTTGTCCCACTTGGCAATCGCGATGGTGCCAATACCGTTGCCGATCAAGTTGGTCACGGCCCGCGCCTCGTTGAGGAACCGATCGATGCCCAGCAGCAAGACCAGGCCTACCAGTGGAATGGAGTGGATGGTCGTGAGCGTTGCAGCCAGCGTCACGAACCCCGCGCCCGCCACGCCCGCCGAGCCTTTCGAGGTCAGCAGGAATACGCCCAGCAAAATCATCTGATCCATGAAGGTCAGGGGCGTATTGGTCGCCTGGGCGATGAAGATGGCCGCCATGGTGAGGTAGATGCAGGTGCCGTCCGCATTGAAGGTGTAGCCCGTGGGCAGCACCATGCCCACCACCGATTTTTTGCAGCCAAGCTTTTCAAGCTTCACCATCATCCGGGGCAACACGGCTTCGGTCGAGCAGGTGCCCAGGGTGATGAGAATTTCATCCTTGAAGTAACGCAGGAACTGCATCAGCGGCATGCCCGACCACCTGGCCACTGCACCCAGCACGACCACGATGAAAATCAGGGTGGTGATGTAGAGCGCCACCAGCAACTGGCCGAGTGACAGCAAGGTGCCGATCCCGTATTTGCCAATCGTGAACGCCATGCCGGCACCGGCACCAATCGGCGCCAGGCGCATGACCATTGCGACGATCTTGAACAGACCTTGCAGGAACAGATCGATGGTGTTGATCAGCGGCTTGCTGGTTTCGCCCATTTGAACCAGTGCCACGCCCATCAGCACCGAAAGCAGGATGACCTGAAGCATGACGCCATTGGAGAATGCACCGATGAAGGTGTGGGGGATGATGTTGAGAAAGAACTCGATGGTCCCGCCTTGCTCGCTGGCGGCCTGGCTGTACTTGCTGATAGCACTGACATCAAGCGCGTTGGCGTTGATGTTCATCCCTACGCCAGGCTTGACGATGTTGACCACGATCAGGCCGACGACCAGGGCGATGGTTGAAAGAATCTCGAAGTACATCAGCGCTTTCACGCCGATGCGCCCGACTTCCTTGATGCTGCCCATCTTAGCGATACCCACGACAACCGTACCGAAAATGATGGGCGCCAGGAGCATCTTGATCAGTTTGATAAAGCCATCGGCAAAGGGTTGCAGCTTGGCGCCGATATCAGGCACGAAGTAACCGATTGCTGCGCCGATCACGATGCCGATCAACACTTGCACATACAGCTGGCTGTACCAGCGGGACTTGGAAATTTCCACGGAAGCACCTCATTTTATTGTTGTGATGGGCATGTGGCGTGGCGTCGGTGGGGACGCCTCAATCTGCGGCCTCGTCCAGCGAGGCCGCAGACCGAGGGAGGATCAGCCTTCGCCCAACTCGCGCATGACGGCGTACAAGGTGGACTTGGCTTCGAAACCGACACCTGGAATATCCGGCAGGCCGACGTAGCCGTTTTCGACACGGATCCCGTCAGCGAATCCACCGAATGGCTGGAATACGTCTGGATAGGATTCGTTACCGCCCAGGTGCAGGCCTGCAGCGATATTCAGGGACATCTGGTGACCACCGTGCGGCACTACGCGGCGAGAAGACCAACCCATTTCTTCCATCACTTTCAGAGTTCGCATGTACTCCACTAGCCCGTAGGACAATGCACAGTCGAACTGGAGATAGTCGCGATCAGGGCGCATGCCACCGTGGCGCAGCAAGTTACGTGCATCCTGGTGGGAGAACAGGTTTTCACCAGTAGCCATCGGCAGTTCATAGTGATTGGCCAACTCGGCCTGGAGTGCATAGTCCAGCGGATCGCCGACCTCTTCGTACCAGAACAGGTCGTACTTTCCGATGGCTTCGGCGTACGCAATACCTGTCTGCAGATCGAAGCGACCGTTGGCATCGACCGCCAGACGACGACCGTCTCCAACCACTTCGAGTACCGCTTCGATGCGCCGGATATCTTCGTCCAGTGGCACCGCACCGATCTTCATCTTGACGACGTCGTAGCCTCGATCCAGATAGCTCTGCATCTCTGCCTTGAGCTTGGTCTGGTCTTTGCCCGGATAGTAATAGCCACCTGCCGCATAAACCCAAACCTTGTCATCTGCCACGCCATCGCGGTAACGGTCGGCCAGCAGGCGGTAGAGCGGCTTGCCTTCGATCTTGGCAACTGCATCCCACACGGCCATGTCAATGGTGCCGACTGCCACTGAACGCTCGCCGTGGCCACCTGGCTTTTCGTTGGTCATCAGGGCCTTCCAGATGGCGAACGGATCCAGGTTGTTGTTCTCATGGTCGATAAGAGTATCCGGATCAGCTTCCATGACTCGCGCCAGGAAGCGATCACGCATCAAGGCGCCTTGACCATAGCGACCGTTGGAGTTGAAACCGTAGCCGATGACAGGTTTACCATCGCGAATCACATCCGTGACAACAGCGACGACCGAACAGGTCATTTTGGAAAAATCGATGTAGGCATTGGCGATTGGGGAAGCAATCGAAACTGTTTTTTCACGGATGTCGACGATACGCATGACGGGTTCCTCTTGTTGTTGGTGGCCTCACCGTATGCTTTGCGATGACACTCGCCCAATGCTATTAATGCCGCGCCCTATGCACAGGAGGCATTGCCTTTGGAACTCGTCTGGCTCGAGGATTTATCAGCTCTTGCGGAATACGGCAGCTTTGTTCGCGCCGCAGAAGCGCGACACGTTACTCAGCCGGCATTCAGCCGCAGAGTACGTTCATTAGAGAATTGGATGGGGGTGGAGTTGTTTGTGCGCACCCCCCAAGGTGCAACGCTTACCGAGGCAGGGCGGCAGATTTTGCCCACCGCTCAGGAGGCTGCCAGACGGCTGTACAGGATGCGCACAGAGGCACAGGAGGTGGCTGGAATGGCAGCCAGGACGTTGCAATTTGCAGCGACTCACTCCCTGTCATTCACATTTTTTCCACGATGGCTGAGACGCACTGAAAACGGCGCTCCGATAGAGGCTGTACGCTTGCACTCGGACAGCATGGCTGTTTGTGAGCAGATGCTGACCCACGGCCAGGTTCAGTTCCTGCTGTGCCATCGCCATCCCGACGTTCCGCCGTTACTGGCCCCCGATCAGTTTATTGGGAAAAAGGTAGGAGAGGATGTGCTCGTGCCTTTGGCAAGCGCCTCTGCCAATTTTGGTACCTCACCTGAGACGATGCCCTACTTGGCGTACACCGAGGAATCGGGTCTAGGCCGCATCGTCGCTCACCGACTTTACGGGAAGAGGGACTACCTTCACCTCAAGCCGCTTTTCAGCAGCCACCTGGCAGCAGTGCTGATGTCCATGGCCTTGGAAAGCAAGGGTGTCGCATGGTTGCCGAAAACCCTGACAGAACAGGAAATGGCTGACGGTCGGCTGGTCAGAGCGCTCGACGAAAGCTGGGATATTCCCTTGGAAATTCACCTCACTCGTCCCACCGCCCCAATCAGCCCCTCTGCCGAAGAATTCTGGGCCAAGCTGGGCGATTAATACACAAGATCGAGCGCCGCCCGCGCGGTGCATCGCAGGCAAGTCGGGACGCCGAACCGCCGCTCCTACAGGCCACCTTGCACCCCCTCCCAGCAGAACTAGACTTTCCCGTCGAGTAGCCCCACACCCCGCATGGCTACCGCGCCGGCCTCGCCTTCCCGGCACCTGAAAAAAAGCTTGACCAAACGGACAGAAAAAGGCGAAAAACAGTACACATTACAAAGATTTGTTTGTGTACAATCGAGACGCCTCACGACGCCGTGC
Organism: Pseudomonas sp. JE3303; assembly: GCF_056312565.1. Lineage (NCBI taxonomy): Bacteria > Pseudomonadati > Pseudomonadota > Gammaproteobacteria > Pseudomonadales > Pseudomonadaceae > Pseudomonas > Pseudomonas sp. JE3303. Next base: position 169,796 of record NZ_JBWGIF010000014.1, on the reverse strand, counting down.
AACGTCGATCAACAAGAATATCCAAAAACCGTGGTGCCTTAGAATGACTACAGCAATCAGTCCGACTGCTTATAACTATAAGGTCGTCCGCCAGTTCGCCATCATGACGGTGGTCTGGGGAATCCTTGGCATGGGAGTCGGGGTGTTCATCGCCTCCCAGCTGGTCTGGCCAGAACTGAACCTGGACTTGCCCTGGACCAGCTTCGGCCGCCTGCGCCCGCTGCACACCAACCTGGTGATCTTCGCCTTCGGCGGCTGTGCGCTGTTCGGGACCTCCTACTATGTGGTCCAGCGAACGTGCCAGACGCGGCTGATCTCCGACAGCCTGGCGGCCTTTACCTTCTGGGGCTGGCAGGCGGTGATCGTCAGCGCGCTGATCACCCTCCCGATGGGCTATACCACCACCAAGGAATACGCCGAGCTCGAATGGCCAATCGCGATCCTGCTGGCCATCGTCTGGATAACCTATGGCGTGGTGTTCTTCGGCACCATCGTCAAGCGCAACACCAAGCACATCTATGTCGGCAACTGGTTCTACGGCGCCTTCATCGTGGTCACGGCGATGCTGCACATCGTCAACCACATCTCCTTGCCGGTGAGCCTGTTCAAGTCGTACTCGGCGTACGCCGGCGCGACCGATGCGATGATCCAGTGGTGGTATGGCCACAACGCCGTGGGCTTTTTCCTGACCACGGGTTTCCTGGGGATGATGTACTACTTCGTGCCCAAGCAGGCTGAACGGCCGATCTACTCGTATCGCCTGTCGATCGTGCACTTCTGGGCGCTGATCACCCTGTACATCTGGGCCGGCCCGCACCACCTGCACTACACCGCCCTGCCCGACTGGGCCCAGTCGCTGGGCATGGTGATGTCGATCATCCTGCTGGCGCCGAGCTGGGGCGGCATGATCAACGGGATGATGACCCTGTCGGGTGCCTGGCACAAACTGCGCACCGACCCGATCCTGCGCTTCCTGGTGGTGTCTCTGGCCTTCTACGGCATGTCGACCTTCGAAGGCCCGATGATGGCGATCAAGACGGTCAACTCGCTGTCGCACTACACCGACTGGACCATCGGCCACGTCCACGCCGGCGCTCTGGGCTGGGTCGCGATGATCTCGATCGGCGCGGTGTACCACATGATCCCGCGCCTGTATGGCCGTGCGCAGATGCACAGCGTCGGCCTGATCAATGCGCACTTCTGGTTGGCGACCATCGGCACCGTGCTGTACATCGCCTCGATGTGGGTCAACGGCATCACCCAGGGCCTCATGTGGCGTGCGATCAACGACGACGGCACCCTCACCTACTCCTTCGTCGAGGCGCTGCAGGCCAGTCACATGGGTTATATCGTCCGCGCCCTGGGCGGTGCGATCTTCGCCTCGGGCATGTTGCTGATGGCCTACAACGTCTACCGCACCGTGCGCGCCGCCGAGCCGGCCGAGGCTGAAGCCGCCGCCCGCATCGTCGTCGTGGGAGCTCACTGATGAAACATGAAGTCGTCGAGAAGAACATCGGCCTGCTGGCCCTGTTCATGGTCATCGCCGTGAGCATCGGCGGCCTGACCCAGATCGTCCCGCTGTTTTTCCAGGACGTGACGAACAAGCCGATCGAGGGCATGAAGCCGCGGACCGCGCTGGAGGTCGAAGGCCGTGACGTGTATATCCGCGAAGGCTGCGTGGGCTGCCACTCGCAGATGATCCGCCCGTTCCGCGCCGAGACCGAACGCTACGGGCACTATTCGGTGGCGGGCGAAAGCGTGTGGGACCACCCCTTCCTGTGGGGCTCCAAGCGCACCGGCCCGGACCTCGCCCGGGTGGGCGGCCGCTACTCCGATGACTGGCACCGCGCGCACCTCTACAACCCGCGCAACGTGGTGCCGGAGTCGAAGATGCCGTCCTACCCGTGGCTGGTGGAAAACACCCTGGATGGCCAGGACACCCCGAAAAAACTCGAGGTCCTGCGCACCCTGGGCGTGCCGTACACCGATGCCGACATCGCCGGCGCCCGTGACGCGGTCAAGGGCAAGACCGAAATGGACGCCCTGGTGGCCTACCTCCAAGGCCTGGGCACCCTCATCAAGAGCAAACGGTGACTGTGATGGATATCGGGATGATTCGCGGTCTCGGCACCGTCGTGGTGCTGGTGGCTTTTGTCGGGCTGGCACTGTGGGTGTTCAGCGGCCGACGCAAGAAAGACTTCGACGAAGCGACCTTGCTGCCTTTCGCGGACGATCCCGAAGCGATCAGGCACGTTGAGCAAGCCAAAGCGAGCGCTTCGAGGAGTAACAAAGCATGAGCACCTTCTGGAGTCTGTACGTCACCGTCCTGACCCTGGGCACCCTCTTCGCCCTGACCTGGCTGCTGCTGTCGACCCGCAAGGGCCAGCGCAGCGACGTCACCGACGAAACCGTGGGCCACGCCTTCGATGGCATCGAGGAATACGACAACCCACTGCCCAAATGGTGGTTCTGGCTGTTCGTCGCCACCATCATCTTCTCACTGGGCTACCTGGTGCTGTACCCAGGCCTGGGCAACTGGAAAGGCATCCTGCCCGGTTACCAGGATTCTTCGGAATTCGCCAACGGGCAGGCCGGCTGGACCGGCGTGCACGAGTGGGAAAAGGAAATGGCCAAGGCCGATGCCCGCTTCGGGCCGATCTTCGCCAAATACGCCGCCATGCCCATCGAGGACGTGGCCAGGGAGCCGCAAGCATTGAAGATGGGCGCGCGGCTGTTCGCCTCCAACTGTTCGGTGTGCCACGGCTCGGACGCCAAGGGCGCCTATGGCTTCCCCAACCTGACCGACCAGGACTGGCGCTGGGGTGGCGAACCCGAGACCATCAAGACCAGCATCATGAACGGCCGCCACGGCGTCATGCCGGCCTGGTCGGCAGTGATCGGCGAACAGGGCGTGGCCGACGTCGCCGCCTTCGTGCTGACCAATCTCGATGGCCGGGCACTGCCGGAAGACATCAAGGCCGATCCGGTCAACGGGCAGAAGATCTTCGCCGCCAACTGCGTCGCGTGCCATGGCCCCGAGGCCAAGGGCACGCCGGTGATGGGCGCGCCCGACCTGACCCATCCGCAGGCGTTCATCTACGGTTCGAGCTTTGCCCAGCTGCAGCAGACCATCCGCTACGGCCGCCAGGGCCAGATGCCGGCGCAGGCGCAGTTGCAGGGCAATGACAAGGTGCACCTGCTGGCGGCGTATGTGTACAGCCTGTCGCATCCGGAAGAGGAAACGCCGGCAAAGGCCGACTGACTCTCGGCTGGATGATCTGGATCAATGGCAACGCTCTCCAGGGGCGTCGCCACCGGCGTATCATGCGCCCGATGCGCCATAGGCTTCACGACTGCGGCCGGCATGCACTGGCCGCGGCACCCTTCCACTGCCGTGGGACTCGATGATGAGCAAGCAGATTCCGGTACACGATGTCACCCCGCCTGCCAGCAAGCACAGTGACAGCGTCGACCTCTATGCCTCCCGTGAAAAGATCTACACCCGGGCCTTCACCGGCATGTTCCGCGACCTGCGCAGGGTGGCTGGGGCACTGTTGTTCCTGCTCTATTTCGGCACCGTCTGGCTGAACTGGGGCGAGCACCAGGCGGTGTGGTGGAACCTGCCCGAGCGCAAGTTCTACATCTTTGGCGCGACCATCTGGCCGCAGGACTTCATCCTGCTGTCGGGGCTGCTGATCGTCTCGGCGTTCGGGCTGTTCTTCATCACGGTGTTCGCGGGCCGGGTGTGGTGCGGCTACACCTGCCCGCAAAGTGTCTGGACGTGGATCTTCATGTGGTGCGAGAAGGTCACCGAGGGTGACCGCAACCAGCGCATCAAGCTCGACAAGTCACCCATGAGTGCCGACAAGCTGGTGCGCAAGACCGCCAAGCACAGCCTCTGGCTGCTGATCGGCTTTGTCACCGGCATGACCTTCGTCGGGTACTTCTCGCCCATCCGCGAGCTGGTACTGGAGTTCTTCACCGGCCAGGCCGATGGCTGGGCGTATTTCTGGGTGGGCTTCTTCACCCTCGCGACCTACGGCAACGCCGGCTGGCTGCGCGAGCAGGTCTGCGTGCACATGTGCCCGTACGCGCGCTTCCAGAGCGTGATGTTCGACAAGGACACACTGATCGTCTCCTACGATCCACGGCGTGGCGAGGTGCGTGGCCCGCGCAAGAAGGACGCGGACTACAAGGCCAAGGGCCTGGGTGATTGCATCGACTGCACGATGTGCGTGCAGGTCTGCCCGACCGGCATCGACATCCGCGACGGCCTGCAGATCGAGTGCATCGGCTGCGCCGCCTGCGTCGACGCCTGCGACAGCATCATGGACAAGATGAACTACCCAAGGGGGCTGGTCAGCTACACCACCGAGCACAACCTGTCGGGGCAGAAGACCCACAAGCTGCGCCCGCGGCTGATCGGCTACGCGCTGGTATTGCTGGCGATGATCGCCTTGCTTGCCGCCGCCTTCGCCACCCGCTCGCTGGTCGGCTTCGACGTCAGCAAGGACCGCGTGCTCTACCGCGAGAATGCCCAGGGCCGGATCGAGAACGTCTACAGCCTGAAGGTGATGAACAAGGACCAGCACGACCACGTCTACGTGATCGAGGCCAGCGGCCTGCCGGGCCTGGTGCTCGAAGGCGCGCGCGAGATCCGCGTGCCCGCGGGCGACATTGTCAGCCTGCCGGTGCGCCTGTCGGTGGCGCCCGAGCGCCTGCCCTCGACCACCAATGAAGTCACCTTCCTCCTCAAGGACGCCGACGACGGCGACTCGCAGGTCGAAGCCCAGAGCCGGTTCATCGGCCCGCAAATACGTTGAGAGAACCCAGCATGCCTTCCGCCACCGCCGCCAGCCCTTGGTACAAGCACCTCTGGCCCTGGATCATCATCGGCATCCTGACTACCTCGGTGTGCCTGAGCCTGACCATGGTCACCATTGCGGTGCGCAACCCGGACAATCTGGTCAACGACAACTACTACGAGGCCGGCAAAGGCATCAACCGCTCGCTGGACCGCGAGTTGCTGGCGCAGACGCTGGGCTTGAAGGCGAGCTTGCATCTGGATGACCTGACGGGTGAAGTGCAACTGCGCCTGGATGGCCAGAGCGCGCCGCAGAGCGTGGAGCTGAACCTGATCTCACCGACCCAGCCGGGCAAGGACCGCAAGGTGGTGCTGAACATGAGTGCGCCTGGGCGGTATGTCGGGCAGCTGGATGACCGGGTCGAGGGACGGCGCTTCGTTGAATTGCTCGGTGAGCAGGAGGGGCAGGTGTGGCGGTTGTTCGAAGAGGAAAAGGTCGGGCATGGGGTGACGCTGCAGCTCGGGGATGAGGCCTTGCAAGCGGCGGAACATCACGGGAAAAGACCACAGTGATTTTTCGATGAACCACCCCACCCCCTGCTACCACTGCGCCCTCCCGGTCCCCGCCGGCACCCGCTTCACCGCCGTGGTCCTGGGCCAGCCGCGGGCCTTCTGCTGCCCCGGTTGCCAGGCGGTGGCCGAGGCCATCGTCGCAGGGAACCTGGAGCGCTACTACCAGCACCGCAGCGAGGCCAGCGCCAACCCCGAGGCCCTGCCCCGGCAGCTGCAGGACGAACTGGCGCTGTACGACCGCGCCGATGTGCAGCAACCGTTCGTGCGCCGCGAGGGCGAGCAGGCCGAGACGACGCTGCTCATCGAAGGCATCAGCTGCGCCGCCTGCGGCTGGCTGATCGAAAGACACCTGCGCAACCTGCCAGGCGTCACCGAAGCACGCCTGAACCTGTCCAACCACCGCTTGCAGGTCAGCTGGGCAAGCGGACAACTGCCCCTCTCGCACCTGCTCGCCGAACTGCGCCAGATCGGCTACGCCGCCCACCCCTACCAGCCCGACCAGGCCGCCGGGCAACTGGCCCGCGAGAACCGCACCGCCCTGCGCCGCCTGGGCGTGGCGGGCCTGCTGTGGTTCCAGGCGATGATGGCGACCATGGCCACCTGGCCCGAATTCAATATCGACCTTAGCCCGGAACTGCACACCATCCTGCGCTGGGTCGCGCTGTTCCTGACCACCCCGATCGTGTTCTACAGCTGCGCGCCGTTTTTCAAGGGCGCGGCCCGCGACCTGCGCACGCGCCACCTGACCATGGATGTGTCGGTGTCGCTGGCCATCGGCCTGGCCTATGGCGCGGGAATCTGGACGGCAATCAGCGGCAGCGGCGAGCTGTATTTCGACACCGTCGGCATGTTCGCACTGTTCCTGCTCACCGGCCGCTACCTGGAACGTCGCGCCCGCGAGCGCACGGCCGCGGCCACCGCGCAACTGGTCAACCTGCTGCCGGCCTCGTGCCTGCGTCTCGACGGGCACGGCCAGAGCCAGCGCGTGCTGCTGACCGAGCTGCGCGCGGGGGAGCGGGTGCTGGTACAGCCGGGGGCGGTGATTCCCGCTGACGGGCGCATCGTCGACGGGCGTTCGAGCATCGACGAGTCGCTGCTCACCGGCGAATACCTGCCCCAGTCGCGCGGCCACGGCGATGCCGTCACGGCGGGCACGCTGAACGTGGAAAGCACCCTTACCGTCGAAGTCCAGGCACTGGGCCAGAACACCCGTCTGTCAGCCATCGTGCGCCTGCTCGAACGCGCCCAGTCGGAAAAACCGCGCCTGGCGGAAATTGCCGACCGGGCGTCGCAGTGGTTCTTGCTGTTCAGCCTGATCGCAGCAGCGGGCATCGGCCTGTTGTGGTGGCAGCTGGATGCGCCGAGGGCGTTCTGGATCGTCCTGGCCATGCTGGTTGCCACCTGCCCATGCGCGCTGTCGCTGGCCACTCCGACGGCGCTGACCACGGCCACCGGCACCTTGCACGGCCTGGGTTTGCTGCTGACCCGGGGGCATGTGCTCGAAGGGCTGAACCAGATCGACACGGTGATCTTCGACAAGACCGGTACGCTCACAGAAGGTCGACTGGTCCTGCGCAGTGTCCTTCCCTTGAGCAGCCTGACGGGCGAGCAATGCCTGGAACTGGCCGCCGCCCTGGAAAACCGCTCCGAGCACCCCATCGCCCGGGCCTTCGGGCGGGCGACTGCAGCGGCGCACAACGTCCGCACCGAGCCTGGCCTGGGCCTGCGAGGGCAGGTCGGCGAGCGTGAGCTGCGCATTGGCCAGGCAGCCTTTGTCTGTGCCCTGAGCGGCGCAGCGGTACCGGACGCGCCGACCGATCACGGCCAGTGGTTGCTGCTGGGCGACCGCCAGGGGCTGCTGGCCTGGCTGGTGCTCGACGACCGCCTGCGCAGCGATGCCGGTGAACTGGTCGCGGCCTGCAAGGCGCGTGGCTGGCGCACCCTGTTGCTGTCCGGCGACAGCTCGCCGATGGTGGCCGAAGTGGCGGCGCAATTGCAGATCGACGAGGCCAGCGGCGGCCTGCGCCCGGACGACAAGCTGGCGCGGCTCAAGGCCCTCCAGGCCCAGGGCCGCAAGGTGCTGATGCTGGGCGATGGGGTCAACGACGTGCCGGTGCTGGCGGCGGCCGATATCAGCATTGCCATGGGTTCGGCTACCGACCTGGCCAAGACCAGCGCCGATGCGGTGCTGCTGTCCAACCGCCTGCAGTCGCTCGTCCAGGCCTTCGCGCTGGCCCGTCGCACGCGGCGGATCATCCTCGAGAACCTGCTCTGGGCAAGCTTGTATAATGGCCTCATGTTGCCGTTTGCCGCGCTGGGGTGGATCACGCCGGTGTGGGCCGCGGTCGGCATGTCGGTCAGCTCGCTGATCGTGGTGCTCAACGCCCTGCGCCTGACCCGCACGCCGTGCCCCGCGGCCACGGCCGGCTTTTCCCACCCCGCCACGGCCTGAGCAGGAGTGTCCCCATGCCCGCCCTCTACGTCATGATCCCGGCCGCCCTGCTGATCGTCGGCATTGCCGTGTATATCTTCTTCTGGGCCGTGGACAGCGGCCAGTACGACGACCTCGAAGGCCCCGCCCACAGCATCCTGTTCGACGACGAAGATCCTCGTCACCAGGGCGCCCAGCCCCAGGCCGAGCGCAAGACCGGCGATGAGGACGACGACCCCCGTGCCTGATCTTCTTCCCCTGCTGGGTTCCGCACTGATCCTCGGCCTGCTTGGCGGCGGCCATTGCCTGGGCATGTGCGGCGGCCTGATGGGCGCCCTTACCCTGGCCATCCCCCCCGAACAGCGCAGCCGCCGCCTGCGTCTGCTGCTGGCCTACAACCTGGGGCGGATCCTCAGTTACGCCACCGCCGGCCTGTTGCTCGGCCTCGCTGGCTGGGCGCTCGCCAACAGCCCGGTAGCGTTTGGCATGCGCGTGGCAGCGGGCCTGTTGCTGGTCAGCATGGGGCTTTACCTGGCCGGCTGGTGGAGCGGTCTGACGCGCATCGAAGCACTCGGCCGCGGCCTGTGGCGGCATATCCAGCCAGTGGCCACGCGCTTGCTCCCGGTGTCCAGCCTGCCGCGCGCCCTGCTGCTGGGCGCGCTGTGGGGCTGGCTGCCGTGCGGACTGGTCTACAGCACGCTGTTCTGGGCCGCCAGCCAGGGCAACGCCGTGGACAGCGCCGTCCTGATGCTCGCGTTCGGCGTGGGCACCTGGCCGGTGCTGCTGGCCACCGGCCTTGCCGCCGACCGCGTCATCCGCCTGCTGCGCCAGCGCAGCGTGCGCATGACCGGTGGCGTGCTGGTGATGCTGTTCGGCCTGTGGACGTTGCCCGGCCCGCACCAGCACTGGCTGATGGGCCACTGAGGCGGTGTTGATTTGAATCAACACGAGACTCAGGGGCGGTCCCTAGACTGCAGGCACCGCTGCTTTCTCCGGGGACCGCCCTCATGCTCGACGACCTTCGTTGGGATTCCGACCTGATCCGCCGCTACGACCTGGCCGGCCCACGCTACACCTCCTATCCGACCGCCGTGCAGCTGCACAGCGAGGTGGGCTCCTTCGAGCTGCTGCACGCCCTGCGCGAGAGCCGGCGCGCGGTGCGCCCCCTGTCGCTGTACGTGCACGTGCCGTTCTGCGCCAACATCTGCTACTACTGCGCCTGCAACAAGGTCATCACCAAGGACCGTGGCCGCGCCCTGCCCTACCTGCAGCGCCTGGAGCAGGAAATCCAGCTGATCGCCTGCCACCTGGACCCGGGGCAGCGTGTCGAGCAATTGCACTTTGGCGGGGGCACCCCGACCTTTCTCAGCCATTCGGAACTGCGCCAGCTGATGACGCGGCTGCGCGAGCAATTCAACCTGCTGGACGATGATTCGGGCGACTACGGCATCGAGATCGATCCGCGCGAGGCGGACTGGTCGACCATGGGCCTGCTGCGCGAGCTGGGCTTCAACCGCGTGAGCCTCGGCGTGCAGGACCTGGACCCGGTGGTGCAGCGCGCCGTCAACCGGCTGCAGAGCCTGGAGCAGACCCGCACGCTGATCGAAGCGGCGCGCACGTTGCAGTTCCGCTCGGTCAACCTCGACCTGATCTATGGCCTGCCCAGGCAGACACTACAAGGGTTTGCCCGTACCGTCGAAGAAGTCATCCGGCTGCAACCCGACCGCCTCTCGGTGTTCAACTACGCGCACCTGCCCGAGCGCTTCATGCCCCAGCGGCGCATCGACAGCGGCGAGCTGCCCGCCCCGGCGGCCAAGCTTGAAATGCTGCAAGCCACCATCGAGCAGTTGACTGCGGCGGGTTACCGCTACATCGGCATGGACCACTTCGCCCTGCCCGATGACGAGCTGGCCATCGCCCAGGAAGAAGGCACCCTGCAGCGCAACTTCCAGGGCTACACCACCCACGGCCACTGCGACCTCATCGGCCTCGGGGTGTCGGCGATCAGCCAGGTCGGCGACCTGTACTGCCAGAACAGCAGCGACCTGAACACCTACCAGGCCGCCCTCTCAGGCGCGCAGCTTGCAACCCAACGTGGGCTGGTCTGCAACCAGGACGATCGCCTGCGCCGCGCGGTCATCCAGCAGCTGATCTGCCACTTCGAACTGGATTTCGACAGCATCGAGCGAGCCTTCATCCTCGATTTTGCCGGTTACTTCAAGGCGCTCTGGCCGCAGTTGCAGGCCATGCACCAGGACGGCCTGATCTACCTGGATAACAGGGGCATCAAGGTACTGCCGGCCGGACGCCTGCTGGTACGGTCGGTGTGCATGGTCTTCGATGCCTACCTCGCGATGCACAACCACCAGCGTTTTTCACGCGTGATCTGAACCAAGGAGGATGTCAGCGCAGGGAGCGCACACTGGTCTCAACCCTGCACCGTGGGTTACCCTTACGGCTTATGTGTGTTTTCCCACAAGGATCGATCGAATGCCCGAGCCAGTCAAACTGCGCGCCAACAACCAGGCCCATTGCAAGGATTGCAGCCTGGCGCCCCTGTGCCTTCCGTTATCCCTCGACCTCGAGGACATGGATGCACTGGATGACATCGTCAAACGCGGGCGACCGCTGAAAAAAGGCGAGTTCCTGTTCCGCCAAGGGGACGATTTCGGCTCGGTCTACGCGGTACGCTCCGGCGCCTTGAAAACCTTCAGCCTGAGCGATGCCGGCGAAGAGCAGATCACCGGCTTCCACCTGCCCAGCGAGCTGGTCGGCTTGTCGGGCATGGATGCCGAGGCCTACCCGGTCTCGGCCCAGGCCCAGGAAACCACCTCGGTGTGCGAGATACCCTTCGACCGCCTCGACGAGCTGTCGGTGCAACTGCCGCAGTTGCGCCGCCAATTGATGAGGGTGATGAGCCGGGAGATCCGCGACGACCAGCAGATGATGCTGCTGTTGTCGAAAAAGACCGCCGACGAGCGCATCGCCACGTTCCTGGTCAACCTCTCGGCGCGCTTCCGCGCACGCGGTTACTCGGCCAACCAGTTCCGCCTGAGCATGTCGCGCAATGAAATCGGCAATTATCTTGGATTGGCGGTGGAAACCGTCTCGCGCGTGTTCACTCGCTTCCAGCAAAATGGGCTGATCAGCGCCGAGGGCAAGGAAGTGCATATCCTTGATCCGATCCAGCTGTGCGCGCTCGCTGGTGGCGCAATGGAGGCCTGAGCCGCCGCAGACCGGTTATACTGGCGGGCATTCGATTTTCAGGATACCCGCCTCATGCACAGCGACACCTTCGACCTCAAAGCCCTGATCCGCCCTGTACCCGATTTTCCCAAGGCAGGCGTGATCTTTCGCGACATCACCCCGCTGTTCCAGTCGCCCCGCGGCTTGCGCTACGTCGCCGACCAGTTCATCGAACGTTATGTCGAGGCCGAATTCAGCCACATCGGCGCCATGGATGCGCGTGGCTTCCTGATCGGATCGATCATCGCCCACCAGTTGAACAAGCCGCTGATCCTGTTCCGCAAGCAGGGCAAGCTGCCCGCCCATGTGTTGTCGGAGGGTTACCAGACCGAGTACGGCGAAGCCTTTTTGGAAGTGCATGCCGACAGCTTGTGCGAAGGTGATTCAGTGGTGCTCTTCGATGACCTGATCGCCACGGGCGGTACCCTGCTGGCCGCGACCAACCTGATCCGCCGCACCGGCGCCCAGGTATTCGAGGCTGCCGCGATCATCGACCTGCCAGAGCTGGAAGGCTCGCGCCGGTTGCAGGCCACGGGCGTGCCGACGTTCTGCCTGACGGAGTTCCTGTTGACGGAGTACTGACAGGCAGATCCTCGGCAGTCGCAAATCCCCGTGTGGGGGGGGCCTTGGGCCGGTCCCCCGCCCCGTTGCGCGCGGGCCGGCGTCCCGGCACAAGGCCGCTCCTACGCAAAGTCAGCATTGCACCTGTTTGCCTGCAGATCGCCCCCTTACAGCGAAATCGGCCTGCGCCCCGCAAAGGAGTGCGCCAGCGTCCCGCCGTCCACCAGCTCCAGCTCTCCACCCAGCGGCACGCCGTGGGCAATCCGCGATGCGACCAGCCCCTTGTCCGCCAGCAACTGCGCGATGTAATGGGCCGTGGCTTCGCCCTCGACCGTCGGGTTGGTCGCCAGGATCACTTCGGTGAACGTGCCCTGCTCTGCCACCCGCTGCATCAGCTGCGGAATACCGATCGCATCGGGCCCCAGCCCGTCCAGTGGCGACAGGTGCCCCTTGAGCACGAAGTACCGCCCGCGATAGCCGGTCTGCTCGACCGCATACACATCCATCGGACCTTCCACCACGCACAGCAGGGTGTCGTCGCGGCGTGGGTCGGCACATTGCGGGCAGAGTTCCTGCTCGGTCAGCGTGCGGCATTGGCGGCAGTGTCCCACGCCATCCATGGCCTGGCTCAGCGCCTGTGCCAGGCGCGTGCCGCCGCTGCGATCGCGCTCGAGCAATTGCAGCGCCATGCGCTGTGCGGTTTTCTGGCCGACGCCGGGCAAAATGCGCAAGGCGTCGATCAGTTGGCGGATCAGGGGGCTGAAGCTCATGGTGTGTTGGCCTGCCAAGTCATCGAGTACGGATAAAACAATAATGGGAGCACCAACCTCAAGGCCGATGCTCCCATGGGGTCACGCGCGGTACCGCTTAGAACGGCATCTTGAAGCCCGGCGGCAGCTGCATGCCGGCGGTCATGCCGCCCATCTTGTCCTGGCTGTTCTGCTCGACCTTGCGCACGGCGTCGTTGACGGCGGCGGCGATCAGGTCTTCGAGCACTTCCTTGTCTTCCTGCATCAGGCTGTCATCGAGGCTGATGCGCTTGACGTCGTGACGACCGGTCATGACCACGCTGACCAGGCCGGCGCCGGACTGGCCGGTCACTTCGGCATTGGCCAGCTCTTCCTGCATCTTGGCCATTTTTTCCTGCATCTGCTGGGCCTGCTTCATCAGGCCTGCCATGCCACCTTTCATCATGGGGATTTCCTCGATCGGGTTACGTGATGCGGACGACAGGCGCCGGCCGCATGATTCATCAAGTTACTGGCCCTGGCTGACCAGGGCGTCCACAGGTTCAATACTATCCTGCCGCACGGTGGCGCCGAACTGGCGGATCATCTGCTGGATGAGCGGATCGCTGTCGATCGCCTCCTCGGCCTCGCGCTGACGGTTGGCGCGCTTGCGCGCGGCAGCCTGGGCGGGGGTTTCCTGCTCGGGCCGGACCAGTTCGATCGACAGGCTGAGCGTGCGGCCGAAGTGCTGGTTGAGGGCCTCGTTCAGGCGCCGCTGCTGCGTGCTGTTGAACAAGGCGCCCTGGGCCGGGTCCAGGTGCAACAGCCAGTCATCGCCGTTCACGGCAATAAGACTACAGTTCGCGGCGATATTGCCGGTCATCCCTGAGATCGGCAACTGTGGGAATAATTCCAGCCATTGCAGCGCCAATCCGGTAGCCGGTTGCGAGGCAGGCAGTGGTTCCGGGACGCTGATCACCTCGTCGGGCTCATGCACATGCTCGGCCAGCTCGTCGAGGTAGCTGAAGCCGACCGGGTCGACTTCTGGCGCGTAGTAGTCCTCGTCCAGCGGCGGCTCGTCATCGCGGTCCATGCCCACGGGGTTGTAGCCGCCGTCATCGAACGGCGGCTCATGCGCGTCGGAGGGGCTGGAGGCCACCGGGACGGGCGCCACAACGGGTTCGGGTTCGGGCTTGGGTGCAGCCGCCGCAGGTGTCTCTACCGGATCATTCCAAGGCAGATCGACATGTTCTTCAGGCTGCCCGGGGGCCGGCTCGGGCTCAGGCGTGCGCGGTGGCGCTGCTACGGGCGCAGGCGCCCGCACTGGAGCTTCGACTACAGGCGGCGCGACGACCGCCGCCGCTGCCACCGCACTTGGGGAATCAGCTGTGGCCTGGCTGATCCCCACCGGCTTTAGTACCGGTCTCGGTGCATCGTCGGCATCGGCCGGCCGGAACGCCAGCATGCGCAGCAGGACCATCTCGAAGCCGCCGCGGGGATCGGGCGCCAGCGGCAGGTCACGACGGCCGATCAGGCCCATCTGGTAGTAGAACTGCACATCCTCGGCCGGCAGTGCCGAAGCCAGCGCCAGCACCCGGTCGCGGTCACCCTGGCCGTTGTCCACGGCCTCGGGCAGCGCCTGGGCAATTGCCACGCGGTGCAGCACATTTAGCATCTCGGCCAGCACGCCGCTCCAGTCCGGACCCTGTTCGGCCAGCTGCCGCACTGCTTCGAGCAGTGCGCGGGCATCGCCTTCGAGCAGCGCCTGCAACACACCGTACACCTGGCCATGGTCGAGGGTGCCGAGCATGGCGCGCACGTCGGCGGCCAGCACCTTGCCTTCACCAAAGGCGATGGCCTGGTCGGTCAGGCTCATGGCATCGCGCATCGAGCCATCGGCGGCGCGCCCGAGCAACCACAGGGCATCCGGCTCGAACGGCACGTTCTCGGCGCCGAGCACATGGCTCAGGTGCTCGACCACGCGCTCGGGCGTCATGTTCTTCAGCGAGAACTGCAGGCAGCGCGACAGGATGGTCGCCGGCAGTTTTTGCGGGTCGGTGGTGGCGAGGATGAACTTGACGTAGGGCGGCGGCTCTTCCAGCGTCTTCAGCAACGCGTTGAACGAGTGGCTGGAGAGCATGTGCACTTCGTCGATCAGGTAGACCTTGAAGCGCCCTCGGCTCGGGGCGTACTGCACGTTGTCGAGCAGCTCGCGGGTGTCCTCGACCTTGGTGCGGCTGGCGGCGTCGATCTCGATCAGGTCGACGAAGCGGCCCTCGTCGATTTCCCGGCACACCGAGCAGCTGCCGCAAGGCGTGGAGGTGATGCCGGTCTCGCAGTTCAGGCACTTGGCGATGATGCGTGCGATGGTGGTCTTGCCCACCCCGCGGGTACCGGTGAACAGGTACGCATGGTGCAGGCGCTGATTGTCCAGCGCATTGATCAGAGCCTTGAGCACATGGGTCTGGCCGACCATTTCGCGGAACGAGCGCGGACGCCATTTACGTGCAAGAACCTGATAACTCATGAAAACCATCGCAGCCGATAAGCAGAAGACCGCTAATGCTAGCGGAGCGAGGGCAAAATTGCACCCTGCCGATCTCGTCTAAGCTAAGCGACGACCCCGCGAAATCGGCATATCAAGGAGGAGTACGCGTGCGGCGAAGTCTGGCGATCCTGTTGTTGTGGGCAACCCATGGCCTGGCGAGCGAGCCGGTGCTGCGATTTTCGGTCGCCGAGAGCTGGAGCATGCCGCTGATCCGCATCGAGAACGAGCAGCCGGTGGAGGGTATTCTGTACGACCTGATGGAGGCCATCGCCCGCCACACCGGGGCCCGCCCGGAGTACCACGTCATGGCGCGGCTGCGCTTGCAGCAGGCCATGGAAGACGGCGACATCGATGTGCGCTGCTACGTGGCCACCCAGTGGCTCAATGACCGTCCCGGCGACTACCTGTGGAGCGTCCCGGTAATTACCCAGCACGACCTCCTGGTCGCGGCTCCAGGCGCCGCTGGCCCCTCCCGCCCGGAACAACTGCCTGCCCAGGCCATCGGCACGGTGCTGGGCTTTGCCTACCCGCCCCTCGACCCTCTCTTCGCCAGCGGTCACCTGGAACGCGAAGACAGCCGCAGCCAGCTGCTGGTGCTGCACAAGCTGCATGCCGGTCGCTACCAGCACGCCGTCAGCAACCAGCTCTCGCTGGACTGGTTCAACCGCCAGCTGCCAGACGCGCAGCGCCTGCGTTCGGTGCATGTGCTCGATGAGCAGCAGCTTGGCTGCATGGTGCGCAGCGACACCTCGGTTCCCGCCCAGGGCGTGTTGCGGGCGTTGGTGCGGATGAAGCAGTCGGGCGAGGTGGACCGCATCATTCAGCGTTACACCTCCGACCGGCCTCACGCGGGCTGAGTCCATACACCATCGGAGAACGTTTGCAAATACGTTTCAGCTGTAAACGTGATTGCAAATGCTAAATATTTCTATTTACATATTTTTCACAATTACATAGCCTTTTGCTGGCACCTACGGCTGGGCGCGACTTTTCCTACACGGACGTTCTTACATTTACCTCGACTCCGCCCCAAGGGCCTGAGTCCCCTTGGGTTGTGTCCGATGTTCAATTCGAAAATGAATCCATACACCCTGCGCCCGCTTGCGCTGATGGTTTCCCTCGCCGCGGCAGGATCCCAGGCCTACGCTGCCGATGCGGTCGAGCTCAGCGCCAGCCAAGTCACCGCAACTGCGGAATCGGCAGCCAACCAGGCTACGACGGAAGGCACAAATTCCTACACCACAAAATCCATGAGCACCTCGACCGGCCTGCCGCTGTCGATCCGCGAAACCCCGCAGTCGGTCAGCGTGATCACCCGCCAGCGCATCGAAGATCAAGGCATGAACAGCCTTGATGACGTGGTGAAATACGCGCCAGGTGTCACCCTGCGCAAGTTTGGCTCGGACCGCCGCGAATTCCTGGCACGCGGCTTTCGCATCGACAACATCATGTACGACGGCCTGTCGACGACTGCCGGGACCTTCTCGCTCGACACCCTCGCTTCGGCAGACCTGGCCATCTACGACCGTGTCGAAGTCGTGCGTGGCGCCACTGGCCTGATGACCGGTGCCGGCGACCCCTCGGCAACCCT
Organism: Pseudomonas sp. JE3303; assembly: GCF_056312565.1. Lineage (NCBI taxonomy): Bacteria > Pseudomonadati > Pseudomonadota > Gammaproteobacteria > Pseudomonadales > Pseudomonadaceae > Pseudomonas > Pseudomonas sp. JE3303. The sequence continues at coordinate 153,314 of NZ_JBWGIF010000014.1, read as the reverse complement.
GAACCTGGTGCGCAAGCGCCCCACCGCCACGCCGCAGCTGAGCATCACCACCAGCGCTGGCAGCTGGGACCGCTACCGCACCGAGGTGGATGCCTCGAACAAGCTCAATGATTCCGGCACCTTGCGCGGACGTGTGGTCGCGGTCTACGAGGACAACAACAGCTTTGTCGACGTCCGCGAGACCAAGCGCCAGACGTTCTACGGCATCCTGGAAGCTGACCTGAGCGACTCGACGACCTTCACCATTGGCGCTTCCAAGCAGCGTGAAGACAAGAAATCCGACTGGGGCAGTCTGCCGAGTGGGCCTAACGGCGAGAACCTGGGGTTGTCGCGGTCCACTTTCTACGGTGGCGACTGGGCGTACTGGGACCAGGACAACTACACGCTGTTCGGCGACATCACGCACCAGTTCGACAATGGCTGGACCGGCAAGGTGGCTGCGCAGAAGATCTGGGGTGAGTCGGATACGTTTTCCAACTACCTGACGTCGCTTGCGTCCGACTACAGCTACAGCTCGGTATCCGACCTGGGCACGGCTTCGGGTCACTACCTCACCGACGACGACATGCTGAACGTCGATGCTTCGCTAGGTGGCCCGTTCCAGCTGTTCGGCCGCGATCATGACTTCAAGGCCGGTATCAGCCGTCGCCAGGAGAATTACTATCAGCGCGGGGGTTATTGGTCTGGCACTCCGGTCGACATCTACAATTTCGATCCCGGCAGTATCGCGAAACCCTCCATTGGCACACGCAGCCCCTATTCCAGCAAAAACGAAACGATTGAAGAGGCCGCTTATGCCGTGGCCCGCTTCAACCCGATCGATCCGTTGCACATCATCGTTGGCGGACGGGTGAGCTGGTGGGACTACGACAACAAGCTCAGCGACGGCGATTACAAGGCTACCCGCGAGTTCACCCCGTACGCAGGCATCATCTATGACCTGAACGACACCTACTCCGCCTATGCGAGCTACACCGAGATCTTCAAGCCGCAGAGCGAGCAGTCCGTGGATGGCTCGGTACTGGACCCGATGACTGGCGAAAGCTACGAGATCGGCCTGAAGGGCGAATACCTGGACGGCGCGTTGAACGGCTCGGTAGCGCTGTTCGAGATGACACAGGAAAACCGTGCATACGCCACTCCCAACCAGCCGGCGGTCTGCGTCGCCCAGAACCGTACCTGCTATGACACTGCCGGCGAAGTTCGCAGCCGTGGTATCGATGCGGAACTGAGCGGTGCCCTGACCCCGAACTGGCAGTTCTCCGCAGCGTACACCTACGTCATGAGCACTTACGTCAAGGATGTCACCTACGAAGGCAGCCGCTTTGCTGCGGACCAGCCCAAGCACCTGTTCAAGGCCGCCACCAGCTACAACCTGACCGGCGACCTGAGCAAGTGGCGCGTGGGCGCGGACGTCTTCGCCCAAAGCGGGACCTTCAAACGCGTAGGAACAGGTTATGCCGAGCAGGACAGCTACGGCGTCGTCGGCCTGATGGCCGGCTACCGCTTCGACGAGCATTGGGATGGCCGCGTGAACCTGAACAACGTCTTCGACGAGAAATACTGGCAGGGTATCCCGAACGGCACGGGCATGGGCGTCTACGGCGACCCGCGCAACGTGATGTTCAGCCTGAAATGGACGCTGTAACAAGCGGCGCAAGCCACTGAACGGTCGAGCAAGACGCCAGCCTCAGCGCTGGCGTCTTGTGTAGCAAATGCCTTTCGCAGGTAGAAGATCACGCAGGTCTGCCTCTACCCTTTACGACCGTTAGTTCACCCTGCCCTCCGTTTGAGAAACCCCAAAGCAGGAAGTCTCTGCGCGCTGATAAAAATCGCTATCCCCGCAATGATCAATCCGATCGCCAATACCTGCTGGTCATCCAATGTTTCATCAAAGAACAGGTATGAACTTATCAAGCCGGATACTGGCACCAGCAACGACAATGGAGCCACCGTCGCAGCAGGATATTTCTTCATCAGATTGTTCCAGACTCTGTACCCCACGATAGTCGTTATGTAGCTCTGGAAAATGATGGAGAAGGCCGCGCCCCAGGTCATATCGGCCTGCATGCTGGTGAAAGGCTCCGTGCCTTTGTAGGCGAGGGTCAGTGCCAGGACGACAGGCAGCGAGAAAAGACTCGACCAGATAATGAAGGCAAGCATGTCTCCGGGCTGTTTTATCTTCACGATCAGATTGCACAGCGACCATGAGGCGGCGGCAATGAGCACCAGCCCTATCCCCAGGGTGGTAGAGCGTTGCTCAGCGGCAGCGAGAATCAGCATCAGACCTGTCGATGCGAGCGCCATCCCTAGCCAGTGAGCACTCTGGATACGCTCCTTTAGGAACAGCGCGCACAGGATGATAGTGAAGAAAGCGCTGAACTGAAGGAAAACAGAAGACAATCCGGCTGAAAGCCCACTGGAAATGGCCAGGTTCACCACCCCCCACAGACCGGCGCCAAACACCGTCCCATAGACGGCAAGGGTTGAATAGGTGACGTCAGCTGGTTTTTTTATGAAAAAAACCAGTGGGAACGCGCAAAACGTGAATCTCAGCAACGTGAGCAGAAACGGGTCCAGCGACTTCAAGCCTAGCCCTATCACTGAAAAGTTGCAGCCCCATACAACGGTGACGATTACTCCCGCGCACAAGTCCAACCTACCAATCTTCATGACGCCTCCGATGTGTGACATTGTGCCGAGTGCCTTGAATACTGACAGATGTCCAATTTTCAATCTGTCAGGAGCTTCCGGAACTTTTGTCAGCTCCTGCCTAGAAAATTGCCACAGGCATAAACACAATGTTTCCAACAGGCTCCGTCATGAGATATGCCATCCAGGTATCTAACCCGGCGTGCGTTAATACCCGTGCGATTCGCGGAACATGCCCTTGTGGAAATCGATCCACTCGTTCAGCTCATAGGGCAGGAAGAGCTTCTGCCGGGCGCGTGAAATGGCGATGTAGACCGCACAGATTCGCTGGTCGAACTCGTAGGCGTCCTTGAATCGGACGGTGGTCAGCAGCTCGGGGGTCAGCAGCACCTGGTCGAATTCCCAGCCGCCCGCATCCTCTGCCACCATCAACAGGCAGCCAGCGGCATTGCTGGTGATCATGCGGTCCAGCGCTGTCAGGTCGGCCATGTTGAAGCCTCTTTCCAGCTCGGACTGGACCCACGCGAATGACTGATCGAACTGGCTGGCTTCCTGCACTTGCCGCCAGTCCGCGAGCTCGGCAAAGCTGGCGTGCAATTCGTCGTGCCCTTCGACTCCATAGAACTGCGGCCTGAACAGCTTGATGGCGCTGGTCATGAAGCGCTTCATGTCCTGCTCCGCCACCTTGTCGAAGAAGCTGAAACCACAGTTGGCCCGGGACAACTCCAGTGCCCACTTCATGGTGTCCCAGCGAGACGCGGTCAGCACGACGCAGCCCTCGGGCGGGGTGAAGCGCTCGGGATAGGTCTCGATGCTGACGTCTGCGTCGCGCGCGCCTTCAAAAGGTACTTTGGACTTCTCGGAGTGCAACGAGATCAGTGGATTGACCAGGGCCTCCACCTTGCGGCCTGAACGTACCGAATAGCTGACATCGCTCTGCCGAACCTGGCGCTTGCGCCGGACCACCGGGCCACTGGCCTTCTGGTACTCGTCACCCATAGTGATCAATACCTGTCGCCCGCGCTCGATGATCTGCAGCAGTGACGCCGGGATGTCCTGGCTTTCGTCGACGATGACGTGGGTAAAGCGCGAAGGCACCACGCACCCCGCGAGGCTAGCGCGCTTGACGTCCAGCAGCGCCTCGAACCCGGTACGGCTGGCCCATTGCGGATGGGCTTCCAGCCAGGTCCACACACGGCTCGCGTACTCCAGCAGCACCCGGTTCTCGACATTGGACAAAGGCTGCTGGAAAAACGGCAAATGCCGCAGCGCGAGGCTTTGATCCCAGTATTCGCAGAACCGCGTGACGACCGCCAGGCAGATATCCAGCGTCTGCTCGGCGCTGTAGCCGCGAAAGCCGAAAATCGCCAGTTCCTCGGCCAGCGCCGCCTTGGTGGGAAGCCTGCCCGATGGTTTTTCAGCTCGAGGGATCGACCCGCCGCGGGGTCCCTTGAGCAAGGCCAGGGCAAACGCCTGAAAGGTCATGCCCAGTGGCTTGTCGGCGGGAACGCCCAGGCGCTGGCGCAGGGCCGCAAGCTTACCGGCGGTACGCGCCAGGGGCAGCGTCCGGCCGGGCGGCAGGCACTCCATCAACGTCCCTAGCAAGTGGCTTTTTCCGACGCCGGCATAGCCTTGGACGTGTAGGTCTTCGTCCAGGTTGGCGCGAAAAGTCCTCACCAGCTTGTCCTGGGCCGAGCTCAGCCAACGTTCCTTGCGAACGGGGGTTTCCATCTGCTTGGTAAACGGATCGTGACGGGCGTGGTGTCGCACCTTGTAGGCAAGGTCCCACTTGCCATCGGGCAGCAGGTAATCGCGTGCCGCGACTTCATCCGCGTCCAGCAGGCGCAGGTTCAAGGTCTTGAGGATGTCCAGGCCGAAGTAGAGCTTGCGCTGGTCGAACAGCCGCTGGGTTTCGGACAGCAAGCCTGGATAAGGCGTGTCGATTGCCCAGCCGATGAGCTTCGCCAGGATCTTCTCGGCCCCGCCGGCGGTAATGCTCTTCTCCCCCGCCTGCGCCAGGTGCTGGATCACCATGACCGCCGCCAACTCGGCGTCGCTCAGCGACCCAAGCCCGCTTGCGCCCTCAGCGCCCAGAAGGCCCTGGGAGGTTTCCTCCGTGATCGGCAGGAAAACAGGGTTGGAAAAGTCATGGTGTTCCGGGTGCATGCAACCTCACGGGTGTAACGGGCTCGGCGTCGAGCGCTAGTTCAAATCGGTATTCACCGAGGGTACCGGACATGCTGCGGGCGCCGGGTGTGTCCGGCTGATCGAGCATGCCATCGAGCTCGTAGAGGGCCAGCTCCAGGAGTTTGCGCAGGTCCTGCGGGGTAGCGGCGGCTGCAGTGAGCTGAAGATTCACGCCGTTGTTGACCAGGGGATGAGCGCTGGAGCTCGCGGGCTGACGTTTTGCCTCGTGGAGGATCTGCTCGTGCTCGTCGTCCATGAGGTCCAGTATGCGGGACAGCTCAAGGGTTTTCTCGGGGTGGTCCTGCATCTGGTCCTTGATGGCCAGGCGGCGGACCTGCCATTCCCGCAGGCGCTCTTTGGTCAGGTGGTCAACTTCTTCCACGATGGGTACTCCTCAAAGCCACACGAACGAGCCTGGTGGGGCGGAGGATAACGAAATGTGCAGGTTGGAGCACCTTCAACAAGACTGGCGCATTCGATTTGGCGCGCTGCATAGGGTGGAGCTATGCCAAGCAGCGGCTGGCGTTCACACCGGCTGTGCCTCAGCGAGCACCTGAGCGCGAAAGGTCGGCGGCAAATCCTCGGGTGTTAATACATCAACCTGAAGACCCAGCAAAGTCTCCAGCTCCATCTGCAATCCACCCAAGTCGAACAGAGTTGCACCAGGCAACGTATCTACCAAGAGATCAAGGTCGCTACCGTCGCGATCGATGCCGTGGAGAACGGAGCCGAGACTCGCGGGTTTGCTGTGCGAAAACGGCCAACCTTTTCACGCACTGCATTACGTTCTAGGTTGAGAACAACGGACGGTTTCATGGGCAAGTTCTACCAGCACTGATGAAAATACAGGTATTGCAAGAGCACGAGGGGTAGGCGTACTCCCCGCCTTCCCCTCGTTCAGCTGGACTAACGAATAGGCCCCGTCATCATCCCGTGCGTTACATCCTCGACCAGCGCCTTGGCCATTCCGCTGAGGTAATGCGCACCCCAGACCATCTGGCCATTCCCATCGACCCCTGCGTCCAGCGTCATCTTGTAGACGCAGTCCAACAGCACCGACGCTTGCTCCAAGGCGTATTCCGCATCGTGCCCAGGCGTGACCTTGAACCGGCGCACCGAGGTGCCCCACGCACAGCCGCCATAACGCGGTGCACATGCGGTTTTATTTCAGATTCCGGTCTGTCAAAACCGATCGTGAATACCAACGACGAGCCGAGACTAGACCGGGCAAATCTTCACCGCAAGCGAACGCGCTCGCTGCTCCGAGCAGATCCACGATGAGTGGACGCGGAATGTACTGAAAAAACGATCTGACCTGACACAAGCACAACTTGAGCGCACAGTGAAATTCATGAACCGGGCCATTCCTGATTGCTTGGTGAGCAACTACGAGCCATTGATGATGAACGCTCTGCCCGGTCTGGCCTGGCAAGATTGCCAGTTTTGAATTCGGTCCGGATGGGGGAGTTTGGTCTCCATACGAACCTAGCGGCTGGCAGGGTGCAGAGACCAATGAAAAACAAGATGAGCATGTTTTATCTACAGGGTCAGTTAGTGACCGTGTTCAAGGCTGAAAGACCGCATCGACTGGTGTGGTTTGGCAACATTCCATTGGCCGAGATAGACCGACAGCTCACAGGGCACAGCGGAGTAGCTCTGGAGACTGATATGGCAGGGTCTGTGATTACGTTCGACTCTGCTCCATCCATGTCGCTGGTTTACGACGCTTACGGTCATGGCTTGCCCCTCAACGGTGATGCACCCCTGTTGAGGTATAACGCTGCGCTGCTGGATACCTTCAATGTGTATCTATTGGGTAATGGTACCCGCACTTACAGCCCTGCACTGAGGCGTTTTGTTAGCCCTGATGCGTTGAGTCCATTTGGAGATGGGGGATGTAATGCCTATGCCTACTGCTCAGGCGATCCGGTCAATCGTACAGATCCTACGGGACAAACCTGGGAGTTTTTGAAATCTGCATTGCGCAGCGGGGGGCTGATGAAGTCTCGAGATCCGATGGGTGTACAGGGAGGTGGAAGTGGCGGCTTGGGCGGACTGAGCGAGGCCGCATTCGGGAATATCGGGAAGATGGAGAAGGGTCGGCATTTTGCCGGTGTGATGTCGGTCAGTAGCAGACGTATCGACATCGCCATCTCGAACCAGCTGGGCCATGTGGGTTCGGACGTCGAAAAGGCCATGCCCAAGGGCATGACTTATCAAATTGGCTCAGGCGACAAGGCCAAAACTATCCCCGTGCCGTTGGAAGGCTTGCACGAGGTCGGCCGACACGTCGGAGGCGAGCCATTCGACATCACTGGGCACGCAATGATGGTCAAGATATTGGGCGGCAAGGAAGAGAATTATGTGGGGTTCTCCGGTATCAAGCGTGGCAAGAACACAGTACGCCTGAAATGGGCTTCCCGAACGTTGAATCCCTACCATGCGTCATTCATGACCCGCCACCACTTAGGCAACCCTGGACAGGGGCGGGACTACATCCTGTCTGTATCACTTAGGCAGAAAGTCATCAGGCAATTCAAGCATTCGGGTTTTGATGTGATCACGGACTAGCCGCGGCCCAAAAACCAAAGCGTGGCACGCAGAGACAAGGTGGTTACGATCGCGGCGCTCGGGATGAAAAAGTATGATCACAAGCACAGTTAACCGTTCAGGTATACCTGACGCAGTCGCACTTCTAGATTCTTAAGAGGAAAGCCCCCGAGAATTCAAGGACTTGCGTAATGGAGGCAGCCCCACCAGCCACACCCCGGCACACAATGTTCCCGCTGTGGCTGCTTCCTTCCGGATCTGACCAGGTTGACGGGTAATCGTTGCGGGGGGACCGATGGGGCCACCACTACGCGGCTCGTCATGTGACGAACCGCGCCATTGTACCGGTCCTGAACGAAGTTACAACCTCTGTCCGGAGAAAAAATCATCATTTCTCAATGACTTGTCTTCCAGGCCGGTCAGACGGTGATGCCCTGCCCGTCCAGGAAGGCAATGAAGGCGTCTTCGTCCAGCACCTTCACCCCCAGTTCACTGGCCTTGGCAAGCTTGGACCCGGCGCCGGGACCGGCGACGACGCAGTGGGTCTTGCCGGAAACGGAGCCTGCCACCTTGGCGCCCAACCCTTCGAGCTTGTCCTTGGCGATGTCGCGGCTCATGCGCTCGAGCGAGCCGGTCAGTACCCAGGTCTGGCCCGCCAACGGCAAACCTTCGGCGGTCTTTTTCTCGCAGGCCCAGTGCATGCCGAACTCTTGCAACTGCGCTTCGATCGCGCGGGCAAGCTGCTGGTTGGCCTCGACACGGAAGAACTCACGCACGGCGCCCGCCTGGCGGGTGTTGAGCGCTTGCCGCAGGTCGATGCCGTCGGCCTGGATGATCTGCTCCAGGGTACCGAGCTTGGCAACCAGCTTTTCAGCCCCGGTCGGGCCGACGGAGCTGATGTCGAGCTTGGCGATCAGGCCCGCCAGGGTGGTGCTGGCGGCGAATTCGGCGGCGAGCTCGCCTTCGTCTTGCAGCTGCATCCCGCAGTCGAGCAGTTGCTGGATGACGCTCTGGTTGTGCTCGTCTTCGAAGAAGTTGTGAATCTCATGGGCAACTTCCAGGCCGATATCGGGCAGATAGGTCAGGACTTGCGGCAAGGCAGCCTGGACCCGTTTCAGAGTCCCCAGCGACCGGGCGAGGACCTTGGCGGTCTCTTCGCCGACATCGGGGATGCCGAGGGCGTAGATGAAGCGCGCCAGCGCCGGCCGCTTGCTGGCCTCGATGCCGGCGAGCAGCTTGTTGCTGGACACTTCGGCGAAGCCTTCAAGCCCGACGACTTGCTCGAAGGTCAGGCGGTACAAGTCCGCGGGGGAGCGGATCAGGCCTTGGTCGACCAGTTGCTCGACGCTTTTCTCGCCAAGGCCGTCGATGTCCATGGCTCGCCGGGAGACGTAGTGGATGATCGCTTGCTTGAGCTGTGCGGCGCACGCCAGGCGGCCGACGCAGCGGTACACGGCGCCCTCGCTCAGGGTTTCCTTGCCCTTGCTGCGCTTGATCAGTTGGGTGCGCTCGACCTGGGAACCGCAGACAGGACACTCGCTGGGGACCGGCACCGGGCGGGCCGTGTCGGGGCGGCGCTCTTCGACCACTTGCATGACTTGCGGAATGACGTCGCCAGCGCGGCGGATGATGACGGTGTCGCCGATCATCAGGCCCAGGCGGGCGACTTCGTCCATGTTGTGCAGGGTGGCGTTGGAGACGGTGACACCGGCGACCTTGATCGGCTTGAGGCGGGCCACGGGGGTCACGGCGCCGGTGCGGCCGACCTGGAACTCGACGTCGAGCACTTCGGTGAGCTCTTCCATGGCCGGGAACTTGTGGGCGATGGCCCAGCGGGGCTCGCGGGAGCGGAAGCCGAGCTCCCGCTGGGAGGCCAGGCTGTTGACCTTGAACACCACGCCGTCGATTTCATAGGGCAGCTCGTTACGCCGGGCGCCAATGTCGCGGTAGTACTCCAGGCACTGCTCGACGCCTTCGGCATGACGCAGCTCTCGGCTGACCGGCAGACCCCACTCCCTGAGCTGCTCGAGGGTGTGGATGTGGGTGTCGGCCAAGGGTGCGGACACCTGCCCCAGGCCGTAGCAGCAGAATTCCAGCGGGCGGCTGGCGGTGATCTTCGAGTCCAGCTGGCGCAGGCTGCCGGCGGCGGCGTTGCGCGGGTTGGCGAAGGTCTTGCCGCCCACGGCGGCCTGGGCGGCGTTGAGGCGGTCGAAGCCGGCCTTGCTCATGAACACTTCGCCGCGCACTTCAAGCACGGCGGGCCAGCCACTGCCCTGGAGCTTCAAGGGGATGTTGCGCACCGTACGCACGTTGGTGCTGATGTCTTCCCCAGTAGTGCCGTCGCCGCGGGTAGCGCCTTGCACCAGCTGGCCGTCACGGTACAGCAGGCTGACGGCCAGGCCGTCGAGCTTGGGCTCGCAGCTGTAGTCGACGCCGACAGTGCTGGTGCTGGGGATGTCCAGGCCGTCGACGACGCGGCGGTCGAACTCGCGCAGGTCGGCTTCCTCGAAGGCGTTGCCCAGGCTGAGCATGGGGACTTCATGGCGAATCTGGCTGAAGGCTGCCAAGGCGGTACCGCCAACCCGCTGGGTGGGGGAATCGGCGGTGACCAGCTCTGGGTGCTCAGCTTCGAGCGCCTTGAGTTCGTTGAACAGGCGGTCGTACTCGGCGTCCGGCACGCTGGGTTCGTTCAGCACGTAGTAGCGGTGGTTGTGCTGGTCGATTTCAGTGCGCAGTTCGCGGATGCGGGATTCGGCGGTCATGGGGTTTTCTTCTCTTGCAATGCAAAAGAGCAGCCGGGGCTGCTCTCAGGTGAATCCGATTCGGTGAAGTGTCACCGCTTCTGGGTCAGGGCGCGGCGCTCGAATTCGACGATGCGCTGACGGTAATGCTCGATCGTCTGGGCGGTCATGACGCTGCGCTGGTCATCCTTGAGCTCGCCATTGAGCTCGTGGGCGAGCTTGCGGGCGGCGGCCACCATCACGTCGAAGGCCTGCTTGGGATGACGAGGGCCCGGCAGACCGAGGAAGAAGCTCACCGCGCGGGTACTGAAGTGGTCGATGTCGTCCAGGTCGAAGATGCCGGGCTTGACCGCATTGGCCATCGAGAACAGCACCTCGCCGTTGCCGGCCATGCTTTCGTGGCGGTGGAAGATGTCCATTTCGCCAAAGCGCAGGCCGCTTTCGAGGATGTTCTGCAGCAGGGCCGGGCCCTTGAAACCACCTTCGTCGCGGGAGATGACGCTGATCACCAGCACTTCTTCAACGGGAGGCAGTTCCTTGTTGACCTGGCCATTGGCTGCGAAGCCAGTGTGGCGGTTGTCATCGGGATAATCGTCATCGGCATCGGCGAACAGGTCGGCGTCACGCGAATCGGCCGAAAAGCCCATCTCGCTCGGCTGCAGCTTGGCGCGCTTGGCGGCCTTGGCCGGTTTGACTTCGCGCTCACGCTCACGCTCACGCACTGGCGCGCTCATAGACGGCAGGTCGTGCTCGTCCAGCTCAGGCTCTTTCTGACCTTCCAGCACCCGCGGCGGGCCCAGGACTTCGGCATTGCCTTCTTCGTCAGGAAGATTGGAGAAGCTGCGATCCAGGCGGAATTTCAATTTGCCCTTGCCGCCGCGCATGCGGCGCCAGCCGTCGAAAAGAATACCGGCGATGACAATGATGCCGATGAGGATCAGCCACTCGCGCAGACCGATTTCCATTTAATCCCGTGCCTCTGTAAAAAAATGCTGAAAAATAAAGGGTTTAAACCCCTTTAACACGTGGCGCCAACTCTATGTTCTGACAGGCGTTTTTCCCACGGAAAATACAGGTGACATAAAGCTAGCACGACCTACGTCAACTTTACACCGTCAGTCACACATGACGGGGCATTTGCCGCTTGATCGCGCTCATTCCAGCGCATCAGGCGTCGACCATGGCCATCGCCTCCTCCACATCGACGGCGACCAATCTTGAACAGCCCGGCTCGTGCATCGTCACGCCCATCAGCTGGTCGGCCATCTCCATGGCGATCTTGTTGTGCGTGATGTAGATGAACTGCACGGTCTCGCTCATTTCCTTGACCAGCCTGGCGTAACGCCCGACGTTGGCATCGTCCAGCGGGGCATCGACCTCGTCGAGCATGCAGAACGGTGCCGGATTGAGCTTGAAGATGGCAAATACCAGCGCCAGCGCGGTCAGTGCTTTTTCGCCACCGGACAGCAGATGGATGGTGCTGTTCTTCTTGCCCGGTGGTCGCGCCATGATCGTCACCCCTGTATCGAGTAGATCTTCGCCCGTCAGTTCCAGATAAGCGCTGCCACCGCCGAAAACTTTTGGAAAAAGTGCCTGCAAACCAGCGTTTATCTGATCAAAGGTATCCTTGAAGCGGTTACGGGTTTCCTTGTCGATCTTGCCGATGACGCTTTCCAGTGTCTCCAGTGCCTCGACCAGGTCGGCGTTCTGCGCGTCGAGGTAGCGCTTGCGCTCGGATTGCTGCTGGTACTCCTCGATGGCGGCGAGATTGATCGCACCGAGGCGCTGGATGCGAGCTTCGACTTGCTCCAACTCCTGGCTGGTGCCTTCCTCGCTTGCTTCTGAGTCTAGCGTGGCAAGCACGCCCTGAAGGTCGTAGCCGTCGGCCAGCAACTGCTCCTGCAAGGTGGTGCGGCGCACGTCCAGGCCCTGGCTTTCGAGGCGGATCTGTTCCAGCTGGCCGCGCAGCAACTGCGACTGCTGCTCGGCCTGGGTGCGGCGTTTTTCGGCATCGCGCAGTTCGCGGTCGGCTTCGTCCATGTGCAGGCGGGCCTGGCGCATTTCTTCGTCGACGCTCATGCGCCGTTCGAGCATTTCTTCAAGGGTCAGGCGCAGCTCTTCAAGTGGTGCTTCGCCCTCTTCGAGGTTGAGGCTGAGTTGCTCTTGCTTCTCGGTCAGGCGCGCGGCCTGCAGCTCCAGGCGCTCCAGCGCCTGGCGGGTGGAATCGTGCTGGGCGCGCAACGAGCCCAGGCGGACGGCCAACTGGTGAGCGTGATCCTTGTGCTGACGGGCGTCCTGGCGAACGCTGTCGAGGTGCACTCGCAGGGTGTCGCGGCGAGCCAGCAGTTGTTCACGCTGCTCGGTGTCCTGGGCCATCAGCTCGAGGGCGTCTTGCAGCAACAGCCGGGCCTCGCCGAGCTGCTCGTGCTCCAGGGCACGCTGCTCCTGCAGTTCAGCCAGCTCTTCGCTCAGGCGACGACGGCGCAGTTCAAGCTGTTCGGCACGGGCACGGCCGGCCGAGAGCTGGGCCTTGAGCTCGCTGTGCTGGCGGCTTTCCTGCTGGTTGCGGCGGCGCAGTTGTTCGCGCTGCTCTTCCAGCTCGCGCTGCTGGTCGCGCAGGCTCTGGACCTGCTGCTGAAGTTGTTCGAGCAGGGCTTCGTGCTCGCGCTGCTCCAGGCCAAGGCGCTCGATTTCCTGGCCACGGGCAAGCACGCCGCCCTGGGATTCACTGGCGCGGCTGATCCGCAGGAAGTGCCGGCCGACCCAGTAGCCGTCGCGGCTGACCAGGCTCTGGCCTTCGCCTAGCCCGGCACGCTGGGCCAGCGCCTGCTCGAGGTTTTCGACCGGGCGAACCTGGCCTAGCCAAGGCGAGAGATCGGCCTTGCCCTCAACCTTGTCGAGCAAGCTGTCTTGAACGCCCGGGCCCGCGCCTGCCGTCACCAACAGACGCAGGTCGCCTTGCTCCAGCGCCGCGAAATCAAACTCATTGAAATCATCGACCAGCACCGCTTGCAGGTCGGCCCCGAGCACGGTTTCCACCGCCAGCTCCCAGCCCGCTTCGACGCGCAGTCCTTCGGCCAGCCGCGGCCGCTGTTCCAGGCCTTGCCCGCGCAGCCAGTCGGCGGTGCCGCCGCCCGGCTCAAGCGCGGCTTGCTGCAAGGCTTCCAGCGAAGCCAGGCGCCCGCCCAGGCGCTGCAGGTCACCCTGGGCCTGCTGCTCTGACTGAGTGGCCTGCTGCAGCTGCCCGCGCACGCTTTCAACCCGCTCGATCACCTGTTGCTCGGCCATCTGCAGTTCTTCGAGCAGAAGCTCGCTGCTGGCCACCTGCTCTGTCAGGTCAAGCATGGCCGCGTCCTGGGGATCGGCGCTCAGCTGGTCGCGCTCTTCACCCAGCTTGCGCTGGCGATCGGCCAGGCGCTCCAGACCGGTTTCCAGTTGCTGCAGGCGCGATTGCTGGACTTCGGCCTGGCGGCGCGGCTCCGAAGACCGGGTATTGAAGCTGTCCCATGTTTCCTGCCAGCCGTGCATGCCCAGCTCGGCTTCTTCAAGGGTGGCGGAGGCTTCTTCGGCCGCGGCCAGGGTGAGCTCCTGCTCGGGCTCGAGCATTTCCAGCTCTTCACTGAGCGTGGCCAGCAAGGTGCGGTCGTGGCCCAGGTGCGACTCGGTTTCGAGGCGCGTGCGCTCGGCTTCCTTGAAGTCGTCCTGCAACTGGCGCAGACGTTGCTGGCCGTGCTGGATGCTCTGCTCGACGCGGGCGATGTCGCCGGCCACCGAATAGAAGCGCCCTTGCACCTGATTGAAGCGCTCTGACAGTTCATGGTGCCCGTCACGCAGGCGCTCGATGCTCGCATCGGCGTTGCGCTGCTCGGCGACCAGGGCTTCCATGCTGACCTGCTGGTCGCCGATCACGCTCTCGCGCTGGCGCACCTGGGCGTCGAGCGACTGCCAGCGCAGGGCCGACAGGCGTGCCTTGAGCTGGCGCTCCTGGGCCTTGAATTCCTTGTACTTCTCGGCAGCCTGGGCCTGGCGGTGCAGCCGGTCCAGCTGGCGCTCGAGCTCTTCGCGCAGGTCAGTCAGGCGAGCGAGGTTCTCCTGGGTACGGCGAATGCGGCTCTCGGTCTCGCGGCGGCGCTCCTTGTACTTGGAGATGCCCGCGGCTTCTTCGATGAAGTTGCGCAGTTCCTCGGGCTTGGCTTCGATCAGCTTGGAGATCATGCCCTGCTCGATGATCGAATAGCTGCGCGGGCCCAGCCCGGTGCCGAGGAAGATGTCGGTGATGTCGCGCCGGCGGCACTTGGTCCCGTTGAGGTAATAGGTGTTCTGCGCGTCGCGGGTCACTTTGCGGCGAATCGAGATTTCGGCGTAGGCCGCGTATGCGCCCACCAGGGTGTTGTCGCTGTTGTCGAAGACCAGCTCGATACTGGCCTGGCTCACCGGCTTGCGGCTGGTCGAGCCGTTGAAGATGACGTCGGTCATCGACTCGCCGCGCAGGTTCTTGGCCGAGCTCTCGCCCATCACCCAGCGCACCGCATCGATGATGTTGGACTTGCCGCAGCCATTGGGACCGACCACGGCGGCCATGTTGCTGGGGAAGTTGACCGTGGTGGGGTCGACGAATGACTTGAAGCCGGCCAGGCGAATGCATTTGAGGCGCATGGTCAGTCCGGCGCCAGTGCAGCCAGCACCAGCTCGCAGCTGCGCTGGCAATAGGCACGCAGTACGTCGCGGATGCGCGCCAGGTCACGCTTGACCACGGCGTCCAGCAGCTGGGCAAACAGCGCGAGGTAGTCCTGCATGCTGGCCTGGCGCTGGTCAAGCGCCAGGTAATAGGCACGGCTCATGGCCGGCTGCAGGTTCTCGACGGTTTCTTGCAGGTACGGGTTGTTGGCGAACGGATACGCCGCGCGCATGACTGCGAAACTCTCGGCGACAAAGGCCTTGATGTCCTGGCGGTCGTGCGCCTCCTGCAGGCGCTGCTGGATCGCCAGGAAAGGCTGCAGGTCGCCCTCGCTTTGCCAACGCTCGGCCACGGCATTGCCCAGCAGGGTGTACAGCTCGCCCATCAGGTTGCACAGGCTGCGCACGTTGTGCTCGTCCAGGCGGGTCACGTGTGCACCACGGCGTGGCAGGATCGCCACAAGATGGCGCCGCTCGAGGATCAACAACGCTTCGCGCACCGAACCACGGCTGACGTTCAGCGCCTGGGTCACCTTCTGCTCCTGGATGCGCTCACCGGGCACGAGCTCGCCACGGATGATCCGTTCGGCCAGATAGTGGGCGATCTGCTCGGAGAGGCTGTCCGGCGCCTTGAACGTCATGGTTTTCCTTCGAAATCAGTGGACTCTGCACGGGGGCGCGATTGTAGCGCACTTGCCTGGCCGCCGCGCAGAGGCGACACCGGCTTTAATCGACCGCAGGGCGTAAAACCCCCGTCCAGAACAGGCCCGATCTATGCTTGAAGTAAAGGTGGATGGGCGGCCAGGATCCAGCTCGGGCACTTTCCTGACCTTTGAGTCAGAAAATTATTGACCATGGGGTCAGCGCTCGCTTAGATTCCACCCAACAACAATAAACACTTGATGAGGCCTTCCCAGTGATCCAGTTTCTTGTCAATCAGGAGCTGCGCAGTGAGCATGCCCTGGACCCGAACATGACGGTGCTGCAGTACCTGCGCGAGCACCTTGGCAAATCCGGCACCAAGGAAGGCTGCGCCAGCGGCGACTGTGGCGCGTGCACGGTGGTGGTGGGCGAGCTTTGCCTGGATGACGAGGGCCAGGAGAGCCTGCGTTACCGCAGCCTCAACTCATGCCTGACGTTCGTTTCGTCCCTGCACGGCCGGCAGCTGATCAGTGTTGAAGGCCTCAAGCACCAAGGCCGCTTGCACAGCGTGCAGCAGGCCATGGCGGACTGCCATGGCTCGCAGTGTGGGTTCTGCACGCCAGGCTTCGTGATGTCGCTGTTCGCGCTGCAAAAGAACAGCGAAGGCCATGACCTGCACCAGGCCCAGGAAGCCCTGGCTGGCAACCTCTGCCGTTGCACGGGCTACCGGCCGATCCTCGCGGCCGCCGAGCAGAGCTGCCGTCGGCCCTGCAAGGACCAGTTCATCGAACAGCAGGCGCAGACCATCGCCCGCCTCAAGGCCATCGCCCCGCAGGACACCGGCGAACTCAACAGCGGCGACAAGCGCTGCCTTGTGCCGCTGACCGTCGCCGACCTCGCCGATCTCTACAGCTCGCACCCCGAGGCCCGCCTGCTGGCCGGCGGCACCGACCTGGCGCTGGAAGTGACGCAGATGCACAAGGCGCTGCCGGTAATGATCTACGTGGGGCACATCGCAGAGCTCAAGCGAGTCGAGACCACCGCTACGCATATCGAGATCGGGGCCGCCACTTCGCTGACCGACTGCCATGCCGCGCTCAGCGCCGACTACCCTGACTTCGGCGACCTGCTGCACCGCTTCGCCTCCTTGCAGATCCGTAACCAGGGGACCCTGGGCGGCAACATAGGCAATGCCTCGCCGATTGGTGACTCGCCGCCGCTGCTGATTGCCCTGGACGCGCAGGTCGTCCTGCGCCAGGGCGGGCGCCAGCGCACCCTGGCCCTTGAAGACTATTTCATCGACTACCGCATCACTGCGCGCCAGGACAGCGAGTTCATCGAGAAGATCATCGTGCCACGGGCCAGCAATGAGTGGACCTTCCGCGCCTACAAGGTCTCCAAGCGCCTGGACGATGACATCTCCGCGGTGTGCGCGGCGTTCAACCTGCGCATCGAAGACGGTGTGGTCAGCGGCGCGCGTGTCGCCTTCGGCGGCATGGCGGCGATTCCCAAGCGTGCCCGTGCCTGCGAGGCGGCGCTGCTCGGCAAGCCCTGGAACCACGCGACTCTGGAGCGGGCCTGCCAGGCCCTGGCCGAAGACTTCACGCCGCTGTCCGACTTCCGCGCCAGCAAGGAATACCGACTGCTGACCGCGCAGAACCTGCTGCGCAAGTACTTCATCGAACTGCAAACGCCGCACATCGAGACCCGGGTGACCGCTTATGTCTAACCATCACGTAGCCAAGAGCCAGGCCGAGATGGCCGAGCTGTTCAGCCAGGACCTGACCACGGGCGTCGGACGCAGCCTCAAGCACGACAGCGCTGACAAGCACGTGTCGGGCGAGGCGGTGTATATCGACGACCGGCTGGAGTTTCCCAACCAGCTGCACGTCTATGCACGCATGTCAGACCGCGCCCACGCCAGGGTGCTGCGCATCGACACCACGCCCTGCTACGCCTTCGAGGGTGTACGCATCGCCATCACCCACGAGGACATCCCCGGCCTCAAGGACATCGGCCCGCTGCTGCCCGGCGATCCGCTGCTGGCCATCGACAAGGTCGAGTTCGTCGGCCAGCCGGTGCTCGCCGTTGCCGCGCGCGACCTTGCAACCGCACGCAACGCCGCGATGGCGGCCATCGTCGAATATGAAGACCTGGAGCCGGTACTCGACGTCGTCGAGGCCCTGCGCAAGAAACACTTCGTGCTCGACAGCCACACCCACCAGCGCGGCGACTCGGCCAGCGCCCTGGCCACTGCGCCATATCGCCTGCAGGGCACGCTGCACATCGGCGGCCAGGAGCACTTCTACCTGGAAACCCAGATCTCCTCGGTGATGCCTACCGAGGATGGCGGGATGATCGTCTACTGCTCGACCCAGAACCCCACCGAGGTGCAGAAGCTGGTGGCCGAGGTGCTCGACGTGCCGATGAACAAGGTGGTGGTGGACATGCGCCGCATGGGCGGCGGGTTTGGCGGCAAGGAAACCCAGGCCGCCAGCCCTGCCTGCCTGTGCGCGGTGGTCGCGCGCCTCACCGGGCAGCCGGCCAAGATGCGCCTGCCGCGGGTCGAGGACATGCTCATGACTGGCAAGCGCCACCCCTTCTATATCGAGTACGACGTCGGCTTCGACGACAGTGGCCGCCTGCACGGGATCAACTTCGATCTCGCCGGCAACTGCGGCTGCTCGCCCGACCTCTCGGCCTCGATCGTCGACCGCGCCATGTTCCACGCCGACAACGCCTACTACCTGGGCGACGCCACGGTGCACGGCCATCGCTGCAAGACCAACACCGCGTCCAACACCGCTTATCGCGGCTTCGGCGGCCCCCAGGGCATGGTCGCGATCGAGCAGGTGATGGACCATATCGCCCGCCACCTGGTGCTCGACCCGCTGGCCGTGCGCAAGGCCAACTACTACGGCAAGACCGAGCGCAACGTCACCCACTATCACCAGACCGTCGAGCACAACATGCTCGAAGAGATGACCGCCGAGCTCGAGGCCAGCGCCGACTATGCCGAGCGGCGGGAATCGATCCGCCGCTTCAACGCCAACAGCCCGGTGCTGAAGAAGGGCCTGGCGCTGACCCCGGTGAAGTTCGGCATCTCGTTCACCGCCAGCTTCCTCAACCAGGCCGGCGCGCTGATCCACATCTACACCGATGGCAGCATCCACCTCAACCACGGCGGCACCGAGATGGGCCAGGGCTTGAACACCAAGGTGGCGCAGGTGGTGGCCGAGGTGTTCCAGGTCGATTTCAATCGCATTCAGATCACCGCGACCAATACCGACAAGGTGCCCAACACATCGCCGACCGCAGCGTCCAGCGGCGCGGACCTGAACGGCAAGGCCGCGCAGAACGCTGCCGAGATTCTCAAGCAGCGCCTGGTCGAGTTTGCCGCCCGGCACTACAAGGTTAGCGAAGAGGATGTCGAGTTCCGCAACAGCCATGTGCGCGTGCGCGACCAGATCCTCAGCTTCGAGGCGCTGGTGCAGCAGGCCTACTTTGCCCAGGTGTCGCTGTCGAGCACCGGTTTCTACCGCACCCCGAAGATCTACTACGACCGCAGTCAGGCGCGCGGCCGGCCGTTCTACTACTTCGCGTTTGGCGCCGCCTGCGCCGAGGTGATCGTCGACACGCTCACGGGCGAGTACAAGATGCTGCGCACCGACATCCTGCATGACGTCGGTGCCTCGCTGAACCCGGCCATCGATATCGGCCAGGTCGAAGGCGGTTTCATCCAGGGCATGGGCTGGCTGACTACCGAAGAGCTGGTGTGGAACGCCAAGGGCAAGCTGATGACCAACGGACCGGCGAGCTACAAGATCCCGGCAGTGGCCGACATTCCGCTGGACTTGCGCGTGAAGCTGGTGGAGAACCGCAAGAATCCCGAGGACACGGTGTTCCATTCCAAGGCCGTGGGCGAACCGCCGTTCATGCTCGGCATCGCCGCCTGGTGCGCGATCAAGGATGCGGTGGCGAGCCTTGCCGACTACCGCGTGCAGCCCCAGGTTGACGCCCCGGCGACGCCCGAGCGGGTGTTGTGGGGGTGCGAGCAGATGCGCAAGGTGGTGGCGGCGCAGCAGCCGGCCGAAGCCCCAGAAACCGTCACGCCGTAACCGTACAGGCGCGCGCACCCCGCAAGAGGATTTCCATCATGCACCAATGGATCAACGCCCTCGCCGACCTCCAGGCCCGCGGTGAACCCTGCATCCTGGTGACCATCATCGAGGAGCGCGGCTCGACCCCGCGCAATGCAGGCTCGAAGATGGTGGTCAGCGCCAGCCAGCTGTTCGATACCATCGGCGGCGGCCACCTGGAATTCAAGGCGCTGCACATCGCCCGGGAGATGCTGGAGCACAAACGCGACACGCCGCACCTTGAGCGCTTCAGCCTGGGCGCCAGCCTTGGCCAGTGCTGTGGCGGCGTCACCGTGCTGCTGTTCGAGCCCATGGGCGCGGTGCAGGCGCAGATCGCGGTGTTCGGCGCAGGCCATGTCGGCCGCGCTCTGGTACCCTTGCTCGCCGCGCTGCCCTGCCGGGTGCGCTGGATCGATTCGCGCGAGCAGGAATTCCCCGAGCTCATCCCGGCCGGGGTGAGCAAGGTGGTCAGTGAAGAGCCGGTCGACGAAGTGGAAGCACTGCCCGCAGGCAGCTACTGCATTGTCATGACCCATAACCATCAATTGGACCTCGAGCTGACCGCCGCGATCCTCAAGCGCAACGACTTCACCTGGTTCGGCCTGATCGGCTCGCAGACCAAGCGCGCCAAGTTCGAGCACCGCCTGCGCGAGCGCGGCTACAGCGACGCGCTGCTGCAACGGATGCGATGCCCGATGGGCCTGGCCGAGGTCAAGGGCAAGCTGCCCATCGAGATCGCCGTGTCGATCGCCGGTGAAATCATCGCCACCTACAACGCCCGCTTCGGCCAGCACGACGCTGCCGCCAATGCCGGCCCCATTGCCCAGTTGCTGCCGCCTTCGCGGCGCAGCCACGCCAGTTGACGAGAGCCATATGAGCGCAACCCGCAAAGCCTACAGAGCCGCCCTGCTGCACAGTGTCGCCGACCCCGCCGAGGTCGGCATCGAAGCCTCCTTCGAGTATTACGAGGAGGGCCTGCTGGTGGTCGACAACGGCCGCATCAGTGCCTTGGGCGAAGCCCATGAGCTGCTGCCGACCGTGGATGCCGACATCGAAGTGGTGCATTACCAGGATGCCCTGATCACGCCCGGCTTCATCGACACGCATATCCATTTCCCACAGACGGGCATGATCGGCTCCTACGGCGAACAGCTGCTCGACTGGTTGAACACCTACACCTTCCCCTGCGAAAAACAGTTCGCTGACAAAGCGCATGCCGACAAGGTCGCTAAGATCTTCGTCGAGGAATTGCTGCGCAACGGCACCACCACGGCCCTGGTATTCGGTAGCGTGCACCCCGAATCGGTCAACGCGCTGTTCGAGGAAGCCGAGCGCCTTGACCTGCGGATGATCGCCGGCAAGGTGATGATGGACCGCAACGCCCCGGACTACCTGACCGACACCGCCGAGTCGAGCTACACCGAGAGCAAGGCGCTGATCGAGCGCTGGCACGGCAAGGGCCGCCTGCACTACGCCGTCACGCCACGCTTCGCGCCCACCAGCACGCCCGAGCAGCTGACACTCGCCGGGCAATTGCTCAAGGAGTACCCGGACCTGTACATGCACACCCACCTGTCCGAGAACCTCAAGGAGATCGATTGGGTGAAGGCACTGTTCCCCGAGCGCAAGGGTTACCTGGATGTGTACGACCACTTCGAGCTGCTCGGCGAGCGCTCGGTGTTCGCCCACGGCGTGCACCTGTGCGACGAGGAATGCCAGCGCCTGGCCGAGACGGGCTCTGCCGTGGCCTTCTGCCCGACGTCCAACCTGTTCCTGGGCAGCGGGCTGTTCAACCTGCCCCAGGCCGAGCGCTTCAAGGTCAATGTGGGGTTGGGCACCGACGTGGGGGCGGGTACCAGCTTCTCGCTACTCAATACACTCAACGAGGCGTACAAGGTCATGCAGCTGCAGGGTGCGCGCTTGCATCCGTTCAAGTCGCTGTACCTGGCCACGCTGGGGGGCGCACGTGCATTGCGCCTGGACGACCGGATCGGCAGCCTGCGGCCGGGCAACGACGCGGATTTCGTGGTGCTCGACTACAAGGCTACGCCGCTGCTGGGGTATCGCATCGAGCAGTCGAAGAGTATCGAGGAGACATTGTTCGTGCTGACCACGCTGGGCGATGACCGCACCGTGCGGGAAACCTATGCGGCGGGACAGTGCGTGCACCGCCGCTAGGCAACCATGGAAGCGGGTGTGTCGATCAGCCCTTGCTCGACACCCGCTTCTTGCTCTGCAGCAGATGCGAAAACACCGCGTGCAGGTCGTCCGAGGCGCTTTCTTCGTCGAGGTTGAGCTTGCTGTCGATATGATCCATGTGATGCATCATCAGGCTCACTGCCTGCTCGGCATCACGCGCCTCGATGGCGTCGATCAACTGCATGTGCTCGTCATAGGAGCAATGCGAGCGGTTGCCGCTTTCATACTGGGCGATGATCAACGAGGTCTGCGACACCAGGCTGCGCTGGAAACTCACCAATGGCGCGTTGCCTGCCGCCTCGGCCAGCTTGAGGTGGAATTCGCCCGACAGGCGAATGCCCGCGCCGCGGTCACCGCGTGAAAAACTGTCGCGTTCTTCACGGACCATCTGGCGCAACTCATTGAGCTGCTCGGCCGTGGCGTGCTGCACGGCCAGCTCGGTGATGGCGCGTTCGACCATGCGCCGCGAGAAGAACACCTGGCGAGCCTCTTCGACCGTCGGGCTCGCGACAACCGCGCCACGATTGGGGCGCAGCAAGACCACGCTCTCGTGCGCAAGGCGCGACAGGGCGCGGCGGATGATGGTGCGGCTGACGCCAAAGATCTCGCCCAGCGCTTCCTCGCTCAACTTGGTACCCGGCGCCAGGCGCTGCTCGAGGATCGCCTCGAAGATGTGCGCATAGACGATGTCGTCCTGGGTGCCGCTGCGGCCGGCCTTGCCGGTGCGCGCAGGCTTTTTCAGAGGTTGCAGCTGTTCGTTCATGGGCACTCGAGCACAGGAAAGGTATGGGCGCATTGTACACAGGCATAACCGTTTCTGCAGGTGGCGATTGCCCATATATCGACAGTGCGTCCGATTGTACGCGCAAAAGATAAAACATTATTTGCATTCTTTGTACACAAACGCATAATCCAGCGAGCCGCTTCCTGACCTGAAAGTCAACAAAAGGCCAGGCATCTGCTTCCCTCGCGGAGTCCCCAAGTGCATCGCTCAGGACCAGGCTCCGAACAACAAGAAGACTTGAGGAGTACTCGCTGTGGAAAGCCGCAAATCAGAAGCCCCCACGCTCGACCTCGCCCCACCGCTCGAAACGGGCTGGCTGGAACGCCTCTTCAAACTCAAGCGACACGGCACCACCGTCAGGACAGAGCTGATCGCCGGGGTGACCACCTTCATCACCATGGCCTACATCATCTTCGTGAACCCCAACATCATGGCCGACGCCGGTATCGATCACGGGGCGGCCTTCGTCGCCACCTGCATCGCCGCAGCGCTCGGCTGCCTGCTGATGGGCCTCTACGCCAACTGGCCAGTGGGCCTGGCGCCGGGCATGGGGCTGAACGCCTTCTTCACCTACACCGTGGTCGGCACCATGGGCTACACCTGGGAAGCAGCGCTGGGCGCGGTCTTCGTGTCCGGGGTGCTGTTCATGATCCTGACGCTGTCGCGGGTGCGTGAATGGCTGCTCAACAGCATCCCCGTGAGCCTGCGGCACGCGATGGGCGCCGGCGTCGGACTGTTTCTCGGACTGATCGGCCTCAAGACCGCGGGCATCGTCGTCGACAGCCCGGCTACCCTGATCAAGCTCGGCTCGATGCACGAGCCCGCTCCCCTGCTGGCTGCGGTCTGTTTCCTGATGATCGCCGTGCTCAGCTATCACCGGGTGTTCGGCGCGATCCTCATCAGCATCATCGCCGTCACGCTCGCCGGCTGGGGCCTTGGCCTGGTCGAATATGGCGGGGTGTTCTCCCTGCCGCCCAGCCTGGCCCCGACCTGGATGGCCATGGACGTGGCGGGCGTGTTCAACGTCAGCATGATCAGCGTAGTGCTGGCATTTCTGTTCGTGCACATGTTCGATACCGCCGGCACCTTGATGGGCGTCGCGCAGCGGGCCAACCTGGTCAGTGCCGACGGACGCATCGAAAACCTCTCGCGCGCGCTCAAGGCCGACAGCGCCTCCAGCGTATTCGGGGCCGCCGTCGGCGTACCGCCCGTGACCAGCTACGTGGAAAGCGCCGCCGGCGTTGCGGCGGGCGGGCGCACGGGATTGACCGCCGTGGTGGTCGGCCTGCTGTTCGTCGCCGCGATGTTCTTCGCGCCGCTGGCCGGGATGATTCCCGCGTATGCCACGGCAGGGGCGCTGATCTACGTCGCGATGCTGATGATGGGGAGCATGGCGCATATCGAGTGGGACGATGCCACCGACAGTATTCCGGCGATCGTCACAGTGATCATGATGCCGCTGACTTTTTCTGTGGCGGACGGGATTGCGCTTGGGTTTATCAGCTATGTGGCGCTGAAGGCAGGGACCGGGCGCTGGAGCGAGATCTCAGCGAGTCTGTGGGTACTGTGTGTGATCTTCATCGCCAAGTTCGTGTTTCTCTGAGCGCAGGGGGGGCCTCTGGTGCCGCGGATCTCAAGCGCGCCACAAGGTCCCAAGCGCACGCCCCGCGATGCGCCGCGCGGGCGGCGCTCGATCTCATAGGCGCCACAAGGCCCAACCGCACCCCCGCAGACAAAAAAAAGCCCGCAGTGTGAGCGGGCAAGGACCTACGAAGATTCTTCCAACGACCTACTAGCTTCCGCGATAGGTCGAATAGCTGTACGGCGAAATCAGCAGCGGCACATGGTAGTGCTCCTGCCCCGCATCGATGCCAAACCTCAATACCACCACATCAAGAAACGCAGGCTCCGGCAACGCCACGCCCCGGGCGCGGTAATAATCGCCAGCGCTGAACTGCAGCTGGTACACCCCACTGCGGTAGTCGTCACCCTGCAACAACGGCGCGTCCACCCGGCCGTCGCTGTTGGTCAAGACAGTGTTCACCAATTCCAGCTGCTGGCCTTCGACCCGATAAAGCTCGACCTTGATCGAGCTGCCAGGGCAGCCGTGGGCAGCGTCCAGTACGTGCGTGGTCAAACGTCCCATTTGCTTGTCGCCTCTTGTCAGATCCGTGGGCAGAAAATACACGCGAATCGCCGCGACCAAGGCAGGCGGCGTTCGGGAATGACGTTATTAAGACACTTGAACGGTAAATTGTACACAATTTTTCACGCCCTCTTGGCACCGTTGCCGCTGCGCATCATAAACTTGCCCATCAGTCGCAAATACAGGCGCGGTAACGACGCCGTCGTCACAAGCTGACTATCCAGGCAGGTTTCTTGCAGCATCTTTCTGCATGACCGCAAGGAAGAAATGCGGAAAAACAGGCTTACAAAAGATTTCAGAAGTTGTATACAATCACTCCATCCGGTGCGCGCGATACCCAGACTCGGGACGGCCACTACCCGCACAAACGCACAAGAAGGAAGACTGCAGTGAGCGCTGACTACCCTCGCGACCTGATCGGTTACGGCAACAACCCACCTCATCCGCGCTGGCCGGGGAATGCCCGCATCGCGTTGTCTTTCGTGCTCAATTATGAAGAAGGCGGCGAGCGCAACGTCTTGCATGGCGACAAGGAGTCCGAAGCCTTCCTGTCCGAGATGGTCGCGGCTCAGCCCCTGCAGGGCGTGCGCAACATGAGCATGGAGTCGCTGTACGAATACGGCAGCCGCGCCGGCGTCTGGCGCCTGCTCAAGCTGTTCAAGGACAGCGGCGTGCCGTTGACCGTGTTCGCCGTGGCCGAGGCCGCCCGCCGCCATCCGGATGCGATCCGCGCCATGGTCGAGGCCGGCCACGAGATCTGCAGCCACGGCTATCGCTGGATCGACTACCAGTACATGGACGAGGCCCAGGAACGCGAGCACATGCTCGAGGCCATCCGCATCCTCACCGAACTGACCGGGGAGCGCCCGCTGGGTTGGTACACCGGCCGCACCGGCCCCAACACCCGCCGCCTGGTGATGGAAGAAGGTGGCTTTCTCTACGACAGCGACACCTATGACGACGACCTGCCCTACTGGGAAAAGAACAACCCTACCGGCAAGCCGCACCTGGTGATCCCCTACACCCTGGACACCAACGACATGCGCTTCACCCAGGTGCAGGGCTTCAACTGTGGCGAACAGTTCTACCAGTACCTCAAGGACGCGTTCGACGTGCTCTACGAAGAAGGTGCCGTGGCGCCGAAGATGCTCTCGATCGGCTTGCACTGCCGCCTGGTCGGCCGCCCCGCCCGCCTGGCCGCGCTCAAGCGCTTCGTCGACTACGCCAAGGGCCACGAGCAGGTGTGGTTTGCCCGCCGCGTCGACATTGCCCGCCACTGGCACGCCACCCACCCGTTCAACGCAGAGAACGCCAGATGACCGCTTTCAAGACCCTCACGCCTTCGACCCTGGACCGCACTGCGTTCGTCGAGGCTTTCGCCGACATCTACGAGCACTCGCCGTGGGTCGCGGAAAAAGCCTTTGACCTGGGCCAACCGGGGGAGCTGGACGACATCGAGACCCTGCACCAGCGCATGAGCGACATCCTGCTCAGCGCCGACCATGCAGCGCAGCTGGCACTGATCAACGCCCACCCGGACCTGGCCGGCAAGGCAGCGGTCCAGGGCGAGCTGACCGAGTCCAGCACCCACGAGCAGGCCGGTGCCGGTATCCACCAGTGCACCGCCGAGGAATTCGCCCGTTTCACCGAGCTCAACGACGCCTACAAGGCCAGGTTCCAGTTCCCGTTCATCATGGCGGTCAGGGGCAGCAACCGGCACCAGATCCTCGCCTCGTTCGAAAAGCGTATCCACAACGACGCCGATGCGGAGTTCAAGGAAGCGTTGGCCCAGATCAACCTGATCGCCCTGTTCCGCCTGTTGCAGCTGTAAAGGCCGCGCGTCCGCGGCCTGCTTCTTGCTAGTCCCTACAACACAGATAAAGAGATACCCGCATGCGCACTCTAGTGATTGAGCCCCTGACCAAAGAAGCCTTCGCCGCGTTCGGTGACGTGATCGAAACCGACGGCAGCGACCACTTCATGATCAACAACGGCTCGACCATGCGCTTCCACAAGCTCGCAACGGTCGAGACCGCCGAGCCCGAGGACAACGCGATCATCAGCATCTTCCGCGCCGACGCGCAGGACATGCCGCTGACCGTTCGCATGCTGGAACGCCATCCGCTGGGCAGCCAGGCTTTCATCCCGCTGCTCGGCAACCCCTTTCTGATCGTGGTCGCGCCAGTTGGCGATGCACCTGTATCAGGTTTGGTCCGCGCCTTCCGCAGCAATGGCAGGCAGGGCATCAATTACCATCGCGGCGTCTGGCACCACCCGGTGCTGACGATCGAAAAGCGGGATGACTTCCTGGTGGTTGATCGCAGTGGTTCTGGCAACAACTGCGATGAGCATTTTTTCATTGAGGATGAGCAACTGATCCTCGACCCCCACCAATAAGAGAAGACCTGAGCGCCCGGCAACAAGGGCGCCAGTGGAGGTAAAGACTGTGGAAGCACATTTGCTGGAATGGCTGAACCTGAGCGTGCGCTGGGTTCACATGATCACTGGCGTGGCCTGGATCGGCGCGTCGTTCTATTTCGTATGGCTGGAGAACAACCTCAACCGCGTCAATCCGCGCGACGGCTTGTCGGGTGACCTCTGGGCGATCCACGGTGGCGGCATCTACCACCTGGAGAAATACAAGCTCGCCCCGCCGAAGATGCCGGACAACCTGCACTGGTTCAAATGGGAAGCCTACTTCACCTGGATGTCGGGCATCGCGCTGCTGTGCCTGGTGTTCTACTGGAACCCGACGCTCTACCTGCTGGCCCCTGGCAGCACCCTGAGCGGCCCGGAAGGCGTGGCCATCGGCATCGGCTCGCTGGTCGCCGCCTGGTTCATCTACGACTTCCTCTGCGACTCGCCCCTGGGCAAGCGCCCCGTCCTGCTCGGCGGCGTGCTGTTCGTGCTGATCATCGCGGCGTGCTTCGGCTTCAGCCTGGTGTTCAGCGGCCGCGGCGCCTACCTGCACACCGGTGCGATCATCGGCACCATCATGGTCGGCAACGTGTTCCGCACCATCATGCCCGCCCAGCGCCAGCTGGTGGCCGCGATCGAGCGTAACGAAACCCCCGATCCGATCCTGCCGGCCAAGGGCCTGCTGCGTTCGCGCCACAACAACTACTTCACCCTGCCGGTGCTGTTCATCATGATCAGCAACCACTTCCCGAGCACCTACGGCAGCCAGTACAACTGGCTGATCCTGGCCGGGATCGCGGTAGCCGCGGTATTGATCCGTCACTACTTCAACACCCGCCACGACAGCAACAAGTACGCATGGGCCGTGCCCGTCGGCGCCCTGGCGATGATCTGCCTGGCCTACGTCACCGGTCCCAAGCCGCTGCCGACCGCCCCTGAGCAGGCCGCCGCCAAGGTCGAGTACCAGCCGCTGCCCGAGACCGCACTGGGCGGCAAGACCGCTGCCGAAAAAGCCGCCGAACAGGCTGCCGCTCCAGCGCAGCCCGCGGCACCTGCCGAGGCTCCGGCCGAAGCGACCGCCAAGCTGGATGACGCCGGCTTCGACAAGATCCACAACGTCATCCAGGAACGCTGCACCGTGTGCCACTCGGCCCAGCCGACCAGCCCGCTGTTCAGCGCCGCCCCCGGTGGCGTGATGTTCGACACCCCGCAGCAGATCCAGCAGCAGGCCGCGCGCATCCAGGCGCAAGCGGTTGCCAGCCAGATCATGCCGCTGGGCAACATCACCCAGATGACCCAGCAGGAGCGCGAGATGGTCGGTGCGTGGATCGCCAAGGGCGCCCCTACCCACTGACAGCAGCCGCAATCCAGTACGTAGCAAGCATCGAGCTGCAGGCTCCAGGCACGCAGGCTTCTCTCTTGAAGCCCGCGGCCTGAAGCGTGCCGCTTGGATCCGAGAATAAAAACAAGACTCGAGGTGCTGCATGTCCGTGTCATCCAAGGCGTACATTCCCGTCGCGCCCCCACGACAGCCGCTGTCCCTGTTCCAACTGATCCTGGTGGGCCTGCAACATGTATTGCTGATGTACGGAGGCGCGATCGCCGTGCCGCTGATCATCGGCCAGGCCGCGGGATTGTCCCGTGAAGAAGTCGCTTTCCTGATCAACGCCGACCTGCTGGTCGCGGGGGTCGCCACCATCGTCCAGTCGTTCGGCATCGGCGCCGTGGGTATCCGCATGCCGGTGATGATGGGCGCAAGCTTTGCGGCCGTCGGCAGCATGGTCGCCATGGCCGGCATGCCGGGCGTCGGCCTGCAGGGGATCTTCGGGGCGACCATCGCCGCCGGGTTCTTCGGCATGCTGATCGCGCCCTTCATGTCAAAGGTCGTGCGCTTCTTCCCTCCCCTGGTCACCGGCACGGTAATCACCTCGATCGGGCTCTCGCTGTTCCCGGTCGCGGTCAACTGGGCCGGAGGCGGCGAAGAGGCGGCTGTCTTCGGCTCACCGATCTACCTCACCGTGGCTGGCCTGGTGCTGGCCACCATCCTGCTGATCAACCGGTTCATGCGTGGCTTCTGGGTCAATGTCTCGGTACTGATCGGCATGGGCCTGGGCTACGTGCTGGCGGGCTCGATCGGCATGGTCGACCTGTCTGGCCTGGACCAGGCGCCGTGGCTGCAGGTGGTCACGCCGCTGCACTTCGGCATGCCGACGTTCAGCCTGGCGCCGATCCTGTCGATGTGCCTGGTGGTGGTGATCATCTTTGTCGAGTCGACGGGCATGTTCCTGGCCCTGGGCAAGGTCACCGACCGTGAAGTCACCCCGGGCATGCTGCGCCGGGGCCTGATGTGCGATGCCGGCGCCTCGTTCGTGGCGGGTTTCTTCAACACGTTCACACACTCCTCCTTTGCCCAGAACATCGGCCTGGTGCAGATGACCGGCGTGCGTTGCCGCTACGTCACCGTGGTAGCGGGCGGCTTGCTGATCGTGTTGAGCCTGTTGCCCAAGGCGGCCTTCCTGATCGCGTCCATTCCGCCTGCGGTACTGGGCGGGGCCTCGATCGCCATGTTTGGCATGGTTGCGGCCACGGGGATCAAGATTCTCCAGGAAGCGGACATCGGCGACCGGCGCAACCAGCTGCTGGTGGCCGTGAGCGTCGGCATGGGACTGATCCCGGTGGTGCGTCCGGAGTTCTTCGCGCAGATGCCCCAGTGGATGGAGCCCATCACCCACAGCGGCATCGCCATGGCCACGGTCAGCGCGCTGGTACTGAACCTGCTGTTCAACATCCTTGGTGGGGCCGAGCGCGCCGTGCACAACGACGCCGCCCACCAGCACTGAGTCATCCGGGAATCACGACATGACGCGTATCGTTCCGACTTTATTGCTCGGCTGTACCCTGCTGGCCACCGTCCCGGCCATGGCAGGCGACTGGTTGCAATGGCAAGGCAACAGCCTGACGTACCTGTATGGCAAGGATTTCAAGGTCAACCCGCGGATGCAGCAGACGGTGACCTTCGAGCATGCCGACAAATGGAAGTACGGCGACAACTTCCTGTTCATCGACAAGATCTTCTACAACGGCCAGGCCGACCGCAACAAAGGCGGCACGACCTACTACGGCGAGTTCAGCCCACGGCTCTCGTTCGGCAAGATCTTCGACCGCAAGTTCGAGTTCGGGCCCATCAAGGACGTGTTGCTGGCCATGACCTACGAGTCTGGCGAAGGTGACAACGAGGCGTACCTGATCGGCGCGGGCTTTGACCTGGCGATTCCCGGCTTCAACTACTTCACCCTCAACATCTACCAGCGCAATACCGAGGGCAGCCGTCCTGGGGACCGGGTCTGGCAGATCACCCCGGCGTTTTCCTACACCATTCCCGTGGGCCGTTCGGACATCCTCATCGACGGCTACATGGACTGGGTGGTCGACAACGACCAGACCCGCCGCGGCACCTACCACGCCAACCTGCAGTTCAACCCCCAGGTCAAGTACGACCTGGGCAAGGCCCTGAACCTGGGCGCCAAGCAACTCTACGTGGGTGTGGAATACAGCTACTGGAAGGACAAGTACGGCATCGACAACCGCGGCAATGTGGACAGCAACCAGAGCGCTACCAGCGCGCTGGTCAAGGTGCAATTCTAATAAGCTGACCAAACGCCCAACTTTGTTGCAACGTGCTTCATGAAGGAGCACTTGAGGCCCGGCGCGCAAGCCAGTAATCTGCGCGCCCCCTCGATCAGGGCAGGACGGATTCTGCTCATGTTTACTGACCGCTCAGTCAATGAATTCGGGCGGTTGGCGAATCTGTTGCCAGCCTCAAAACCGTTTTTCATCCGTTCAGAACGACGTCGAGCAGGATGGTTGTGCCTTACCCGGAAAGTTGGCGCAGCTCTTGCCAAACAGCTGTGGGCAATCGAAAAAAGCTGACTCAAAAGACAAAAATCAAAGCACACAACAGCGCCGCTTCGAGCGCTGACAACAGAACCAATCAAGGGAGCGACCTACCCATGCGCATCACCAACAGCCTGATCCTGGCCGCCGGCCTGCTGGCCACCGGCAACAGCCTTGCCGGCGACCTGCTGCAGTGGCAGGGCAACAGCATCACCTATCTCTACGGCAAGGATTTCACCGTAAATCCCGAGATCCAGCAGACCTTCACCTTCGAGCATGCCGACGGCTGGAAGTACGGCGACAACTTCATCTTCATCGACAAGATTTTCTACAACGGCAAGAAAGACTCAGGCAACGGGCCGAACACCTACTACGGCGAGATCAGCCCGCGCCTGTCGTTCGGCAAGATCTTCGACCAGAAGCTCGCGTTCGGGCCGGTCAAGGACGTGCTGCTGGCCATGACCTACGAGTTCGGCGAAGGCGACACGGAGGCCTACCTGATCGGCCCTGGCTTTGACCTGGACGTCCCGGGCTTCGACTACTTCCAGCTCAACTTCTACCAGCGCACCACCGACGGCGACCGTGCGGGCGATAACGTCTGGCAGATCACCCCGGCCTGGTCCTACACCATCCCCGTGGGCTCTTCCGACATTCTCATCGACGGCTTCATGGACTGGGTGGTCGACAACGACAAGAACCGCCGCGGCACCTACCAGGCCAACCTGCACTTCAACCCGCAGATCAAGTACGACCTGGGCAAGGCGCTGAGGATGGGCGACAAGCAGCTGTATGTCGGTATCGAATACGACTACTGGAAGAACAAGTACGGCATCAAGGACAGCGATGCCTTCGACACCGACCAGAACACTGCGAGCCTGCTGGTGAAAGTGCAGTTCTGATCGTCTGGAAGTCGCCCCGCAGGCACTGCGTGCGCCCGGCAGCTTTAGTGCGCGGGGCGCATCGCGCGCCAGAGCTTGCTGGCCACCGCTACTACGGCCAGCACCGCGGCGCCGGCGATCACGCCGGCCACGCCGTTGAGCAACGCCCCGGTCAAGGCGCCGCCGCGCCCTTCGCTGAACGCTTCGATGGCGTGGTGCAGCGGCGCGATGCCATGCACCAGGATACCGCCGCCCACCAGGAACATCGCCGCGGTGCCGATCACCGACAGGCTCTTCATCATGTACGGCGCCGCCCGCAGGATACCGTTACCGATCGCCTGCGCAGCGCTCGATGCCTTCTGGGTCAGCCACAAACCCAGGTCGTCGAGCTTGACGATACCGGCCACCAGCCCATACACACCGATGGTCATGACGATCGCGATACCCGACAGCACGATGATCTGCTGGGTCAGCGGCGCATCGGCCACCGTGCCCAGGGTGATGGCGATGATCTCGGCCGAAAGGATGAAGTCGGTGCGCACCGCGCCCTTGATCTTCGTCTTCTCGAATTCCACCAGGTCGACGCTCGGGTCGGCCACCGCTTCTGTCAGCGCCGCGTGCCCGGCCTGGTCCTCGTCCTTGCTGTGCAGGAACTTGTGCGCCAGCTTCTCGAATCCCTCGTAGCAAAGGAACGCGCCGCCCAGCATCAGCAGCGGCGTCACGGCCCAAGGGATAAAGGCACTGATCAACAGCGCGGCCGGCACCAGGATCAGCTTGTTCAGGAACGAGCCCTTGGCCACCGCCCAGACCACCGGGATTTCCCGCTCGGCGCGCACGCCGGTGACCTGCTGGGCGTTGAGCGCCAGATCATCGCCGAGTACGCCCGCGGTCTTCTTCGCGGCGACCTTGGTCATCACCGACACATCGTCGAGAATCGTGGCGATGTCGTCGATCAGCACCAGTAGACTGCTACCTGCCATGGTCTTGGGTTTCCAGAAGTGTAATGGGCCTTGAGTCTAGCCCAAAGTCGCTGCCTTGAGCGCGTTGCAAGGCCGGTGCTACCATGCGCGATCACCCCTGCCGGGCCACTGCCTGCGGCCAGACATGAGGAAATGCCCTACCATGAGCAGCATTCGCGAGCGCAACAAGGAGCTGATCCTGCGCGCGGCCAGTGAAGAGTTCGCCGACAAAGGCTTTGCCGCTGCCAAGACCAGCGATATTGCCGCCAAGGCCGGGCTGCCCAAGCCGAACGTCTATTACTACTTCAAGTCCAAGGACAACCTCTACCGCGAGGTGCTCGAGAGCATCATCGAGCCGATCATGCAGGCGTCGACGCCGTTCAGTGCCGACGGCGAACCCAACGAGGTGCTCAGCGCCTACATCCGCTCGAAGATCCGCATCTCCCGCGACCTGCCGTTTGCCTCCAAGGTATTCGCCAGCGAGATCATGCATGGCGCGCCGCACCTGAGCCCGAGCCAGGTCGAGCAGCTCAACGAGCAGGCCCGTCATAACATCGAGTGCATCCAGCGCTGGATCGAACGCAAGCAGATCGCCCCGATCGACCCGCACCACCTGATGTTCAGCATCTGGGCCGCGACCCAGACCTACGCCGATTTCGACTGGCAGATCTCGGTGATCACCGGCAAGCACAAGCTTGATGACAGTGATTACGAAGCTGCAGCGCAAACGATCATTCGCCTGGTGCTCAAAGGGTGCGAGCCGGACGCCTGATCCAGGGACACCACGCCCCTGTAATGG
The DNA here is from genome assembly GCF_056312565.1 of Pseudomonas sp. JE3303. Classification (NCBI taxonomy): domain Bacteria; kingdom Pseudomonadati; phylum Pseudomonadota; class Gammaproteobacteria; order Pseudomonadales; family Pseudomonadaceae; genus Pseudomonas; species Pseudomonas sp. JE3303. Next base: position 119,649 of record NZ_JBWGIF010000014.1, on the reverse strand, counting down.
AATACCCGAGAGGACTATTCCACTACAGGGCAACCTGGGTGCTTAAGCCACGACTCCCGCATCCGCCGTCAACCCCACCTCCTCGATCGCCGTGATCGCGCACTGCTCATCGATATCCGACGTGTCCCCACTGATCCCCACCGCCCCCAGCACCTTGCCCTGCTGATCACGGATCAGCACGCCACCCGGCGCCGGCACCACCGGGCTCTGGCCCAGGCCATTGAGCGCGGCAAAAAACGCCGGGCGCTGCTGGGCGTCCAGCGCCAACAGCCGCGAGCCCTTGCCCAGGGCGATGGCGCCCCAGGCCTTGCCCATGGCCACTTGCGGGCGCAGCAGGCTGGCGCCGTCCTCGCGCTGCACGGTCAACAGGTGTCCACCGCTGTCGAGCACCACCACCGTAAGCGGCGCGGCGTTGATCTTGCGGCCCGCGTCCAGCGCGGCGTCGACCAGGCGTACAGCGGTCTTCAGGTTCAGAACGTTCATGCAAAGGTCCTCTTCTTGTTGTGAGCAGCCGTAAAGGCAGGTGAAAAACCGACCACGCAAATAGAACACAACACTCAAGAATTTTGTATACAATATTTTGCAAACAACGCGCACGTTCAGACCAAACGCCGTTTTCACTGGCTTCCCGACGAAACCTAGCGTCCCCGATGAAAATGGATTGACCTGAGTCACCAGCCATGAATACACTTTGGCACAGAGCAAGTTGTATACAATTACAAAATCGATGAGGCACAACCCATGAGCAAAATGAGAGCAATCGATGCAGCCGTTCTGGTCATGCGCCGTGAAGGCGTAGACACTGCGTTCGGCATTCCAGGGGCTGCCATCAATCCGCTGTACTCGGCCCTCAAGAAAGTCGGCGGCATCGATCATGTCCTCGCTCGTCACGTCGAAGGCGCCTCGCACATGGCCGAGGGCTACACCCGTGCCAATGCGGGCAATATCGGCGTGTGCATCGGCACCTCGGGTCCGGCCGGCACCGACATGGTCACGGGCCTGTACAGCGCCGCCGCCGACTCCATCCCGATTCTCTGCATCACCGGCCAGGCCCCGCGTGCCCGCCTGCACAAGGAAGACTTCCAGGCTGTAGACATCACCAGCATCGTCAAGCCGGTGACCAAGTGGGCCACTACAGTGCTCGAACCGGGCCAGGTGCCCTACGCCTTCCAGAAAGCCTTCTTCGAAATGCGCTCCGGCCGTCCGGGCCCCGTGCTGATCGACCTGCCGTTCGACGTGCAGATGGCCGAGATCGAATTCGATATCGACGCCTACGAGCCGCTGCCGGTGCACAAGCCAGCCGCCAACCGCGTCCAGGCCGAAAAAGCCCTGGCCATGCTCAATGACGCCGAGCGCCCACTGCTGGTGGCAGGCGGCGGCATCATCAACGCCGACGCCAGCGACAAGCTGGTTGAGTTCGCCGAGCTGACCGGCGTGCCGGTTATCCCGACCCTGATGGGCTGGGGCACCATCCCGGATGATCATGCGCAGATGGTGGGCATGGTCGGCCTGCAGACTTCGCACCGCTACGGCAACGCCACCCTGCTCAAGTCCGACCTGGTGCTGGGTATCGGCAACCGCTGGGCCAACCGCCACACCGGCTCCGTCGACGTCTACACCGAAGGGCGCAAGTTCATCCACGTGGACATCGAACCCACCCAGATCGGCCGTGTGTTCACCCCTGACCTGGGCATCGTCTCCGATGCAGGCTTTGCGCTGGATGCGTTCCTTGAAGTGGCCCGCGAGTGGAAAGCTGCCGGCAAGCTCAAGGACCGCAGTGCCTGGCTCGAGGATTGCCAGCAGCGCAAGGCCAGCCTGCACCGCAAGACCCACTTCGACAACGTGCCGGTCAAGCCGCAGCGCGTGTACGAGGAGATGAACCAGGTGTTCGGCAAGGACACTTGCTACATCAGCACCATCGGCCTGTCGCAGATCGCCGGCGCGCAGTTCCTGCACGTCTACAAGCCGCGCCACTGGATCAACTGCGGCCAGGCCGGCCCCCTGGGCTGGACCATTCCAGCCGCACTGGGCGTGGTCAAGGCTGATCCGAAGCGCAAGGTCGTGGCGCTGTCGGGCGACTATGACTTCCAGTTCATGATCGAAGAACTGGCGGTGGGCGCGCAGTTCAACCTGCCCTACGTGCACGTGCTGGTGAACAACGCCTACCTGGGCCTGATCCGCCAGTCGCAGCGTGGTTTCGAGATGGACTACTGTGTTCAACTGGCTTTCGAGAACATCAACTCCCCTGACCTGAACGGCTACGGTGTCGATCACGTCGCCGTGGTCGAAGGCCTGGGCTGCAAGGCCATCCGTGTGTTCGAGCCCGGCGACATCGCCCCTGCCCTGCTCAAGGCCCAGAAAATGGCCGAGGAGTTCCGGGTGCCGGTGGTGGTCGAGGTGATTCTCGAGCGCGTGACCAACATTTCGATGGGCACCGAGATCAACGCCGTCAACGAATTCGAAGACCTGGCGCTGGTTGGCAATGACGCGCCGACCGCCATCTCGTTGCTCGACTGACAGAAGGAGACAACCATGCCCCGCTTCGCTGCCAACCTGTCCATGCTGTTCACCGAGCAGGACTTCCTGGCCCGTTTCAAGGCCGCTGCCCAAGCCGGCTTCAGCGGTGTCGAATACCTGTTCCCGTACGATTTCAGTTCGGCCGAGATCAAGCAGCAGCTCGACGACAATGGCCTGACCCAGGTGCTGTTCAACCTGCCGGCCGGTGACTGGGCCAAGGGTGAACGCGGCATTGCCTGCCACCCTGACCGGGTCGAGGACTTTCGTGCCGGCGTGGACCTGGCCATCGCCTACGCCAAGGTACTGGGCAACACCCAGATCAACTGCCTGGCAGGCATCCGCCCACAGGGCCAGGATTGCGCCACCGTACGGCAGACCTTTGTCGACAACCTCAAGTACGCGGCGCACAAGCTCGAGGCTGCCGGGATCAGGCTGGTCATGGAAATGATCAACACCCGCGACATCCCGGGCTTCTACCTGAACACCACGAAGCAGGCGCTGGAGATCCAGGACGAAGTGGGCAGCGACAACCTGTTCCTGCAGTACGACATCTATCACATGCAGATCATGGAAGGTGACCTGGCACGCACCCTGGAAACCAACCTGAAGCGGATCAACCACGTCCAGCTGGCCGACAACCCCGGCCGCAACGAGCCAGGTACCGGCGAGATCAACTATCGCTTCCTGTTCGAGCACCTGGACCGCATCGGTTACCAGGGCTGGGTCGGCTGTGAATACAAGCCGCTGACCACGACCGAAGCCGGCCTGGGCTGGCTCAAGACCCATGTGGGAGCGGGCTTGTCCCGCGAAAGCGCCCGCGACACCACCACTGCCTGATCAGCCGCATTCGCGGGACAAGCCCGCTCCCACAGGGTTCAGGGCGAATCCGAGCATCTGAATATACAAATACAAAGAGGCACATTCTCATGGCTAAAATCGGTTTCATCGGCACGGGCATCATGGGCAAGCCCATGGCCCAGAACCTGCAGAAGGCAGGTCACAGCCTGTTCGTCTCCACCCATCACGACGCCGCCCCTGCCGACCTGATCGCCGCAGGCGCCGTCGCGCTGGCCAACCCCAAGGAAGTCGCCCAGGAAGCCGAGTTCATCATCGTCATGGTCCCGGACACGCCACAGGTCGAGGCCGTGCTGTTCGGTGAAAACGGCGTGGCCGAGGGCGTGGGCCCGAACAAGGTCGTGATCGACATGAGCTCGATCTCGCCGACCGCCACCAAGGCCTTCGCCGAGAAGATCAAGGCGACCGGCGCCACCTACCTCGACGCCCCGGTATCGGGCGGTGAAGTCGGCGCCAAGGCTGCGACCCTGAGCATCATGATCGGTGGCTGCCCGAAGGCCTTCGAGCGTGCGCTGCCGCTGTTCCAGGCGATGGGCAAGAACATCACCCACGTCGGCGGCAACGGTGACGGCCAGACTGCAAAGGTGGCCAACCAGATCATCGTCGCCCTGAACATCCAGGCCGTCGGCGAAGCCCTGCTGTTCGCGGCGAAGAACGGCGCCGATCCTGCCAAGGTCCGTGAAGCGCTGATGGGCGGCTTCGCCTCCTCGAAGATCCTCGAAGTGCACGCCGAGCGCATGATCAAGGGCACCTTCGATCCGGGCTTCCGCATCAACCTGCACCAGAAGGACCTGAACCTGGCCCTGCAGGGTGCCAAGGAGCTGGGCATCAACCTGCCCAACACCGCCAACGCCCAGCAAGTGTTCAGCACCTGCGTCGCCCTGGGCGGCGGCAACTGGGACCATTCGGCGCTGATCAAGGGCCTGGAACACATGGCCAACTTCTCGATCCGCGACGAGTAACGCCCGCACGCCGTTCCCACAGGGGACGCACCGTCTGGGAAACACCGAGCAACACCGCCCCTGGTCCGGCCTGCACGGAGGCAGTTCCGGGGGCGTTTTCGATCCTGCAGAACAATAAGAAGGGAGCCTGCCATGTCGGTCGATCCGCAAAAAATTCTCCGCGAGCTGTTCGACACAGCCATCGCTGCCGCTCACCCCTGCCAGGTCCTGGAACCTCACCTGCCTGCCGACCGCTCCGGCCGGGTCATCGTCATCGGCGCCGGCAAGGCGGCCGCAGCCATGGCCGAAGTGGTCGAGAAATGCTGGCAGGGCGAAGTCTCGGGCCTGGTGGTCACCCGCTACGGCCACGGCGCCAACTGCCAGAAGATCGAGGTGGTCGAAGCAGCCCATCCCGTCCCCGATGCCGCCGGCCTGGCCGTGGCCAGGCGCGTGCTGGAAATGGTCGGCAACCTGAGCGAAAGCGACCGGGTGATCTTCCTGCTCTCTGGCGGCGGCTCGGCCCTGCTGGCGCTGCCGGCCGAGGGCCTGACCCTGGCGGACAAGCAGCAGATCAACAAGGCGCTGCTCAGATCCGGCGCCACCATCGGCGAGATGAACTGCGTGCGCAAGCACCTCTCGGCGATCAAGGGCGGGCGCCTGGCCAAGGCCTGCTGGCCGGCCACGGTGTACACCTACGCCATCTCCGATGTGCCCGGCGACCTGGCCACGGTCATTGCCTCCGGCCCGACCGTGGCCGATCCGAGTACCTCGGCCGACGCGCTGGCGATCATCAAGCGCTACGCCATCGACGCGCCCAAGGCCGTCATCGACTGGCTCAACAACCCTGCCTCCGAAACCGTCAAGGCCGACGATCCCGCCCTGGCGCGCAGCCACTTCCAGTTGATCGCCCGGCCCCAGCAGTCGCTGGAAGCCGCCGCGGTAAAGGCCCGCCAGGCAGGCTTCAGCCCGCTGATACTGGGCGACCTGGAAGGCGAATCGCGAGAGGTGGCCAAGGTCCACGCCGGTATCGCCCGGCAGATCGTCCTGCACGGCCAGCCCTTGGCGGCGCCGTGCGTGATTCTTTCTGGCGGCGAGACCACCGTGACCGTGCGCGGCAACGGCCGTGGCGGGCGTAATGCCGAGTTCCTGCTGAGCCTGACCGAGAGCCTCAAGGGCCTGCCGGGCGTACACGCCCTTGCCGGTGACACCGATGGCATCGACGGCTCCGAGGAAAACGCCGGGGCCTTCATGACTCCCGACAGCTACGCCCGTGGCCAGGCGCTGGGCCTGTCGGCCTCGGACGAGCTGGACAACAACAACGGCTACGGCTATTTCGCCGCGCTGGATGCGCTGATCGTCACCGAACCGACGCGTACCAACGTCAACGACTTCCGCGCCATCCTGATTCTTGAGACTCCGCAATCATGACGCCTGATAAAAAAGTCAAAATCCTTGCCACCCTCGGTCCTGCGACCAAGGGCCTCGACGACATCCGCCAGCTGGTCGAGGCCGGGGTGAACATCTTCCGCCTCAACTTCAGCCACGGCGAGCATGCCGACCACGCCCTGCGCTACCAGTGGATCCGCGAGGTAGAGAGCCAGCTGAACCAGCCGCTGGGCATCCTGATGGACCTGCAGGGCCCCAAGCTGCGCGTCGGCCGTTTCGCCGAAGGCAAGGTCCAGCTGCTGCGCGGCCAGCCGCTGCGCCTGGATCTGGACGACACCCCTGGCGACCATCGCCGGGTCAACCTGCCGCATCCTGAAATCATCGCGGCGCTGGAGCCTGGCATGGACCTGCTGGTCGATGACGGCAAGCTGCGCCTGCGGGTGACCGCCAAGCACAGCGACGCCATCGACACCGAAGTACTGGCCGGCGGTGAGCTGTCGGACCGCAAGGGCGTCAACGTGCCCCAGGCAGTGCTGGAGCTGAGTCCGCTGACCACCAAGGACCGCCGCGACCTGGCGTTCGGCCTGGAGCTTGGTGTCGACTGGGTCGCGTTGTCGTTCGTCCAGCGCCCCGAAGACATCGCCGAGGCCCGCGCGCTGATCGGGGACCGAGCCTACCTGATGGCCAAGATCGAGAAGCCGTCCGCGGTCGATCAGTTGCAGGCGATCGCCGAGCTGTCCGACGCGATCATGGTCGCGCGTGGAGACCTGGGCGTGGAAGTGCCGGCCGAAAGCGTGCCGCAGATCCAGAAGCAGATCATCGACACGTGCCGCCAGCTGGGCAAGCCGGTGGTGGTAGCGACGCAGATGCTCGAGTCGATGCGCTTCTCCCCGGCACCGACCCGCGCCGAAGTCACCGACGTGGCCAATGCGGTGGCCGAAGGAGCCGATGCGGTGATGCTGTCGGCCGAGACCGCGTCAGGCGACTACCCGCTTGAGGCCGTGCAGATGATGAGCAAGATCATCCGCCAGGTGGAAAACGGGCCGGACTACCAGGCCCAGCTCGACGTCGGCCGGCCCAAGGCCGAAGCCACCGTCTCGGACGCTATCAGCTGTGCGATCCGGCGCATCAGCGGCATTCTGCCGGTAGCCGTGCTGGTCAACTACAGCGAGTCGGGTGCCTCGACCTTGCGCGCTGCGCGCGAGCGGCCAAGGGCGCCGATCCTCAACCTGACGCCGAACCTCACCACTGCGCGGCGCCTGAGCGTGGCCTGGGGTGTGCATTCGGTAGTCAACGACCGTCTGCGCCAGGTCGACGAAATCTGCTCCACCGCGCTAGAGATCGCCCAGGCCCAGGGCATGGCCAGCCGCGGCGACACGCTGCTGATCACTGCCGGCGTGCCGTTCGGCAAGCCGGGCACGACCAACACCTTACGGATCGAAACACTGGTCTGAAGAACCGCACTTCGCTCTTTGCATATGTGCGTGCGCGCGTATGTGTGCGCCGTGTGCGTGTGCGCGCATACGCACACCCACGCACGCACACGCACCGCGGCGCGGCGAGGCGCACCTGAACATTGCGGAAAACCGAGGCCCACAAGAGGCCCACCGCTTCCAACCACCTTCACTGACTGCCCCATGCACACCACATCATTCACCACCCCGTGTCCCGACTGGGCCACGGCGTTGCTCAACGGCTTCAGCCAGGTCCTGCTGCAGCGCAGCCCGCTGTGCGGCCTGTGCTGCCTGCTCGCCATCCTCCTCACCGCCCCGCAACTGGTCGGCGGCGCGCTGCTCGGCGCTCTCGCCGGGCTGCTCACCGCCCAGCGCCGCGGCTATGACCGCGCCGACCGCCAGGCCGGCCTGTACAGCTACAACGGCGTGCTGATCGGCATCCTGATCAGCCACGCACTGCCCTGGTCGGCGCTCGTGCCGCCACTGATCATCGCTGCCGGCGGGCTTTCCAGCATCCTGGTGCACCAGTGGCTCAAGCGCGGCGCCACGCTGCTGCCTGCCTATACCCTGCCGTTCGTGCTGATCAGCTGGGGGGTGTTGTCGCTACCGGAGGCCGGGCTCAACAGCACACCGGTGCTGACACACCCGGCGTATGGCGTGGTGATGGGAGTGGGTCAGATATTCCTGCTTGATCAGCCGCTGGCAGGCGTATTGATTCTCTTTGGTCTGTTTGTCGCGAACCGCAACGCCGCAGGGTGGGCGCTGGTCAGCTCAACGACAGGGGTAGTAGTCGCCTATCTGCTGGATGAGCCTGGCGCAGGCAGGTTGGGTCTTTACGGTTTCAACGCCATCCTGGCGGCGATCGCCTTCAGCGGCAGAGGCCTGCCGCTACCAGGCATTGCGCTGTTGATCGCCATCGCTGCCCAGGCGGCGCTGGCGTCAGCCCCTGTGCCGATGCTGACTGGGCCTTTTGTGTTGGCCTGCTGGTGTGTGCGGTTTGGACAAGCAGCGCCACCAATGCTCAGGAGAATCCTTGGTTGACATGACCTCGGATATTTCCCATCTGATCGCTCGGAACATTGATCAGGACATGAGTTGGCTCAGGCAACGTCCGTTTCTCGTACCCTCTGTCCAATAAAAACTTCCCCAGCGCTTCGGACCGTTTCACATTCAAATTTATATAGAGCGCATCCTTTTTGAAAAACTCTCCTTTCAGATCGTAATACTCCACCAGGTGAGAATTCTCGAAAAATGACAGCCCTCCGTCTTTAGACTGAAACGTGAACTGCTTTGCCTGGTGACCCTCAAGTCTGTAGATCTCAATGGGACTTTCTCTTTGCTTCGACTTGAGCAAATCGAGGTAAGGTTTTACATCCTTCTTCGGTACATTGTTTTTTTTCATGAACGCAGTCAGCCCCGTTTTCTGACTACTCCTCTTGAAGATATTCACACGACCAGAGGGATCGACCCTGTTCACAGGATCTCCAGAACAATAGGCGTAGGCATTCAAGCCCCCCTCGCCAAAAGGGCTCTGCCCATCCGGCGCCTTGAAACGCATCAGCGTCGGGCAGTACAGCCGATGACCATTGCCTAGCAGGTAGGCATCCAGCGCCGGATCCAGCCAGTGACCATTGAAACCCAAGGGTCCTGCCAGCGCGCCTGACCTTGAGTAGCCATAGACGGAATACCCCGCTGGAGAAAACTGGGCTGCCTGCTCGCCCAGAACCGACCCGCCCTCATCAGTCTGCAGCATATGCATTGCATCGATCCGCACAGCCATTGTCTTGCCTTGCGCGTCAAGTGCCCGAACGGTGCGCCAGCCCGTCTCGCTGATCCATCTATTACCCTGGTAGAAATGCTGCGTGTATTTTCCGGGTCGGAATTGACCGGTCATATAGCCCCCTGCTGTTGCAGTAATGGAGACAACCATACTGAGAGGGTGTGCTGATCATGAGAACTGGCGCACTTGCCAGGGAGCACAGGCTTTGCCCGCGCTTGCACAGATGATCCGCAGGGTTCAGTCTTCCCGCGATCGCATTACGACCCGGATATCACATGCCCACCCCGCAAACCTGGCGCGAGCGCCTTTTCGTTATCGTCTTCCAATCCGACACCACCGCTGGCCGGCGCTTCGACAAGATCCTGCTACTGATCATCCTCGCCAGCCTGGTGACGGTGATCCTCGACAGCATCAACGAGGTGCACCGCAACTATGGCAACGTGCTTGCCGGCATGGAGTGGGGCTTCACGGCGATCTTCCTGACGGAATACCTGGCCCGCCTGTACTGCTCGCCCAAGCCCCTGCGGTATGCCTTCAGCTTTTACGGCCTGGTCGACTTGCTGGCGATCGTGCCGGGGATCATCGCGCTGTACAACAGTGACGCCCAATACCTGCTGATCGTCCGGGTGATCCGCATGCTGCGGATTTTCCGCGTGCTCAAGCTCAGCCCCTACCTCAAGCAAGCCAACTACCTGATGGCGGCGCTGCGCGGCAGCAAGCAGAAGATCATCGTGTTCCTGGTCAGCGTGTCGACCCTGGTAACGGTGTTCGGCACCTTGATGTATGTGGTCGAGGGCCCGGAACACGGCTTCACCAGTATCCCCAAGGGCATCTACTGGGCCATCGTCACCCTGACCACCGTAGGCTTTGGCGACATCGTGCCGATCACGCCCGTGGGACAGGTGCTGTCATCGCTGGTGATGATCACCGGCTACTCGATCATCGCCGTGCCCACCGGGATCTTCACTGCGGAACTGGCCAACGCCATGCGTGGCGAGCAGCTTCAGCATGACTGCCCCAGCTGCCACAAGAAGGCCCATGAACACGATGCCGCGTTCTGCTCGCGCTGCGGCAGCGCGCTGTTCCAGAAACGGGAATAAACAAAGTGTTTTTTGTTCTTTAAACGGCTGCGAACGAACGGCTATAGTCGCTGGCAAAGTGCCGTCAACCCCCGTCAGAACAAGGAACGCGTCGTGAAAAAACTGTTTACCGCCTCGCTGCTGGCCGCAGGTCTTGCCCTGGGCAACCTGGCCCAGGCTGCGCCCACACTGTTAAACGTTTCCTACGACGTGATGCGCGATTTCTACAAGGACTACAACCCGGCGTTCCAGAAACACTGGGAGGCCGAGCACAAGGAAAAGGTCACGGTGCAGATGTCCTTCGGCGGATCGAGCAAACAGGCGCGGTCGGTGATCGATGGCCTGCCGGCCGATGTCATCACCATGAACATGGCCACCGACATCAATGCCCTGAGCGACCATGGCAAGCTGGTGCCGGAAAACTGGGTCACCCGCCTGCCGAACAACAGCGCGCCGTTCACCTCGGCCACCGTGTTCATCGTGCGCAAGGGCAACCCCAAGGCGCTGAAGGACTGGCCCGACCTGCTCAAGGACGGCGTGCAGGTGATCGTGCCCAACCCCAAGACCTCGGGTAACGGCCGCTACACCTATCTATCGGCGTGGGGCTATGTGCTCAAGAACGGCGGTGACGAAAGCAAGGCCAAGGACTTTGTCGGCAAGCTGTTCAGGCAGGCGCCGGTGCTCGACACCGGGGGCCGCGCCGCCACGACCACGTTCATGACCAACCAGATCGGCGACGTACTGGTGACTTTCGAGAACGAAGCCGAGATGATCGCGCGCGAATTTGGCCGCGACCAGTTCGAAGTGGTGTACCCGAGCGTGTCCGCCGAGGCGGAGCCACCGGTGAGCGTGGTCGACAAGGTGGTCGAGAAAAAAGGCTCGCGTGCCGTGGCCGAGGAGTACCTGAAGTACCTGTGGTCACCCGAGGCCCAGGAGATCGCCGCCAACAACTACCTGCGCCCACGCGATGCCAGCGTGCTGGCCAAGTACACCGACCGATTCCCCAAGGTCGACTTCCTTTCGGTGGAAAAGACCTTCGGTGACTGGCGTACCGTGCAGAAGACCCATTTCAATGACGGCGGGGTGTTCGACCAGATCTACAGCGGTCAGTGACCTGAGGAAGCACGCCGCAGTGCCACTGCGGCGTGCATGACATTACTGTCATCCATCGAACTTTCCCGCCGCTTCACCAATCAGTTCCTTGAGTAACCCTTTCCCGCTCGCCCGGCCCTAGGAGTACTCCAGTGCTGCGTCACCTTTCCCTGCTCCTGCTCGGCTGTCTGCTGAGCACCCATTTGCTGGCCGCCGAGCCGGCGCCCACCGAAGAAACCCCAGCCGAGCCCGAAGCCGTGCTCCAAGGCGGCCTCCTGGGTGCCCTGGCCGATGGCCTGGACAGCGCCGCCAAGGACATGGACCTCGATGCCCATCTGGTCGACGCCTGGCGCCTGCGGTCCGATCGCGCCTCCAAGGAGATGCAGCGCCTGGTCAACCGCCACTCAGGCAATGACACGCTGGCGTTGGCCGGTGACTTCCTGCTGCTGACCATGGCGTGGGCCGCAAGCTTCTCGCTCCTGACCCTGCTCGGCCGCATGGTCTTCAGGCGTTGCGCGCGCAGCCAGGCACTCAGTCGGCGCAAGCGGGTACGCAGCGTGATCGGCCTGCTGCTGCCCTATACCCTTCCCGCACTCGCTGCCCTGCCGCTGACGCTGTATGCCAGCCGCTTTCTCGATCCATCGGTGGCCCGCGCCCTCGGCCTGAGTTTGGCCTATGCCACCAGCAGCGGCCTGTTCTCGACCTCGATCATCCTGTGCCTGATCACGCTGTTCGACGCCGGTCACAAGCGTGCCGCGGTCGCCGCGATCCGCCGCCTCGCCCCGCGCCCGCTGTTCATGATCGGTTTTCTCGCCGCCTGGAGCGACGCGCTGACCAGCCCGCAGATCGCCCGCCAACTGGGCGGCAACATCACCAGCAGCATCGCCGTGATAACCGGCCTGCTGGCGACGCTTGTGTTCGCCACACTGGTCATCCGCCTGCGCCGCCCGGTCGCGCATCTCATCCGTAACCGTCCGTACGAAGACCGCGTGCAGCACCGCGCCCTGCAAGAAACGCTGCGGATCTTCTCGACGCTCTGGTACCTGCCGATCCTGCTGATGATCCTGGTGTCGGCGATTCACTTGATCGGCGCGGGCGAGGAAAGCCAGCGGGCCCTGCAAAACGCTCTGCTGACCACGGTATTGCTGGTCGGCACGGTATTCCTCAGCACCCTGCTCCAGCACCTGTTCGCCCCACGGGCCAACGCCCCCGCTCCGCGCTTGCAGCCTTACAAGGAACTGCTGCGCAGTCTTGCCCACGCGTTGCTGCGGATCATCATGGCCGTGGCTTTCATCGAATTGCTCGGGCGGATCTGGGGCTTCTCGATCATCGATTTCGCCATGCGCAACACCTTGGGGCGGGCGATCAGTGACTCGCTCAGCAGCATCGGCCTGATCCTGCTGGTGACCTGGCTGCTCTGGGTAGTGCTCGACACCGCTATCCAGGAAGCTCTCAAGCCCGCAGTCGGCCGGCGCAGTTCGCGCCAGCCGAGTACCCGGGTGCGCACGATCCTGCCGATGCTGCGCAACGCGATCAAGATCATCCTGGTCGTGATCTGCACCATCACCACCATGGCCAACCTGGGCATCAACGTCGCCCCGCTGCTCGCCGGTGCGGGTGTGGTGGGCCTGGCGATCGGCTTCGGCTCCCAGCAACTGGTGCAGGACGTGATCACCGGCCTGTTCATCCTCATCGAAGACACCATCGCCATCGGCGACTGGGTGGTGCTCGACTCTGGCCACGCCGGCACCGTCGAAAGCCTGACCATCCGCACCCTGCGGCTGCGCGACGGCAAGGGCTTCGTGCACTCGGTGCCATTCGGCCAGATCAAGGCAGTCACCAACCAGTCGCGGCAGTTCGCCTATGCGTTCTTCTCGGTGCAGTTCACCTACGACAGTGACGTCGATGCATCCTTGGGGCTGATCCACGAAGTGGGCCAGTCGATCAGCGAAGACCCGCTGCTGCGCATCAACCTGCAGGGGCCCCTGCAGGTGTTCGGCGTTGACCGCATGGACCTCAACGGGTTTGTGCTGACCGCGCAGTTCCGCACGATTTCCGGCGGGCAATATGCCGTGAGCCGCGCCTTCAACGAGCGGCTGAAGAAGAAGGTCGACCAGACCGACAACGTCAGCTTCGCGCAGCTGTATCCAATGGCGCCGGCGTTGCGGGGTGAGACAGCCTGAACACCAAGGCCTTGAGGCCGCCCGCCGGGTCCGCATCCGGGAACTCCGGCGGGTTCTCCAGGCGCTCGACGAACCCAAGCTCCGGGGCCTGCTCGGCCATGCCCTGGATCAGGAACTCCGGCCCGATCGCGGGATCGTTCACGCACGCCAGCACTGTTCCACCTGCCGTCAAGAGTTCCGGCAAGCGGCGCAGGATCTTGGCGTAATCCTGGGTCAGCGCAAAGCTGCCCTTCTGGAAGGTCGGCGGGTCGATGATGATCAGGTCGTACGGGCCATACTTGCGCACCTTGCCCCAGGACTTGAACAGCTCATGCCCGAGAAACGCGACCTGCCCCAGGTCGTGCCCATTGAGCCGATGATTGTCCCGCCCGCGGTTCAGCGCTGCCTTGGCCATGTCCAGGTTCACCACCTGCTCGGCGCCGCCAGCGATTGCCGCCACCGAAAAACCGCAAGTATAGGCGAACAGGTTGAGCACCCGCTTGCCAGCCGCCTGCTCGCGCACCCAGCGCCGGCCATGGCGCATGTCGAGAAACAATCCGCTGTTCTGCTTCAGGCCCAGGTCCAGCTGGTAGCGAAGGCCGTCCTCGTCGATGATCCGGTGCTGACTCGGTTCGCCCAGCAGCCAGTGGCCGGGGCTGTCGGGCAGGTAGCGGTGCTGGATGATGATGGCCTGGCCGGTCCAGCGGGGGCCTGCCGCCAGCCTGCGCAGCATGCTTTCCAGTTCGGCCAGTTGGCCCTCAGGTAGCTCGCGGAACAGCGCCACCAGCAACACACCTTGTAGCCAGTCGACAGTGATCTGTTCCAGCCCAGGCCAGCAACGGCCACGCCCGTGGAACAAACGGCGGGTTTCGCTCGGAGCGGGGTCGAGGGCGGCAAGCAAATGCTGCTCCAGGGTGTCGATCACGGAAGTCATGGCAGGGTCGCAGAAACGAAAAGGGGGGCATTCTACCCCCTTCTGCGCCGCTGGCCTTACTCGGTCTTGATCGAAGCCCGCCTGGAGGCCGATCGCAACCACCAGCCTTGCTGCATGCCCGCCGCTGCCAGGAGGATCGCCGCCACACCGACCCACTGCAGCAGTTGCAGGCGATGACCGAAGGCGATCCAGTCGACCAGGATCGCGGCAATCGGATAGATGAACGACAGCGCGCCGGTCAGCGCTGTCGGCAAACGCTGGATGGCGCTGTAGAGCAGCACGTACATCACCCCGGTGTGCACCACGCCCAGGGTGATCAGGCTGGCCAGCGCCGGCGCCTCGACAGGCAGCCCGCCGACGTCGGCCCAAGGCGCGAGCAGCAGGATCCCGGTAGTCACCTGGACCAGCGCGATCATGTGCGGGGGCGTGCCGACCATGCGCTTGATGATCAGCGCCGCTACCGCGTACAGCAGCGCCGCGCCCAACGCCAGGGCAATCCCCAGCAGGTAATCGTCGCCGCTGCCCTGCTCGCTGCCATGGGCGCTGACAATGGCCAGCATCCCGGCAAAAGCCACTCCTAGCCAGAACAACTTGGGGGTGGTGATCTTCTCGCCCAGGAAAAACGCGGCAAGCCCCACCAGCATGAACGGCTGTACGTTGTATACGGCGGTGCCGATAGCGATGGAAGCGCGTGAATAGGAGGCGAACAGCAGCACCCAGTTGCCGACGATCGCCACACCGCTTAGCAGCGCCAGGACGAAGGTGGTGCGGGTCAGCACGCCGGGCTTGAAAAAGCCCATGGCGGCGCAGATCAGCAACAGCGTCCCGGCGCCGAACACGCAGCGCCAGAACACCACGTCCAGCACCGGCTGCCCGGACACCAGCACAAACCAACCAATAGTCCCTGAAATCAGCATGGCGGCCACCATCTCGCTTGAGCCGCGACGCATTGAACTGTCCATCAGGTAACTCCTCTTCTGTATGGCCACAGTATGCTCGCGGCCAAGGCTCTTGTGCGGTTATGAGTTGGTCAAAACTTGTACACAAGAATGTCACCTTAAGTGCCATTATTGTGTGCACTTCTTTGGATATCGCCCCAAGTTGTAACATTTCTTCCGTGAGTATATTTGACCAAATGATCAGGTAATAGGCGTTGTTTCAAATTAAACCTGTTTACTTGGTCAGTTTATAACGTCTGAATTTCATCAAGTTAAGTAACTTAGTGGCTAAAACCGATTCGCAGTATATTTTTCGGTGAAAGTTCCCTGGCATGGAATTGGCTTTAGGGTCTACGTGTTTTGTATACAAATCGAACAAAACATACACACACAATGCTGCGCGCCCTGGCCTCCAGGCCAGGCGCGCACAGCCCGACCCAGTGATGCCAACGCCTGCACCGACGAGATGGCGCGCCCGTGCGCATGCCCGCTCTATCGCAGTCCGCACGCATCAGGAGCCTGACGAATGAGTAACAGTCTCGACCTTGCCCCTGAACTTTCCGTTGCCAGCACCAGCCCCTCTTCCACCTTCAGCGGCGCGCCACCGACGGTGGAGCTGAGCCCGCGCCTGCACAACAGTGACCTGGCCCCGACCCGCCTCGAAGGACGTCGCTGGGGGCGCTACAGCATCTTTGCGCTATGGACCAACGACGTGCACAACATCGCCAACTATTCCTTCGCCATGGGCCTGTTCGCCTTGGGACTGGGTGGCTGGCAGATACTGCTGTCACTGGCGATCGGCGCGGTGCTGGTGTACTTCTTCATGAACCTCTCGGGCTACATGGGACAAAAGACCGGCGTACCGTTTCCGGTGATCAGCCGCATCGCCTTCGGCATCCATGGCGCGCAGATCCCGGCGCTGATTCGCGCGGTGATCGCCATCGCCTGGTTCGGCATCCAGACCTATCTCGCCTCGGTGGTGTTGCGAGTGTTGCTCACCGCCGTCTGGCCACAGGTGGCCGCGTACGACCACAACAGTATCCTGGGCCTGTCGAGCCTGGGCTGGGTGTGCTTCGTGGCGATCTGGCTGGTACAGCTGGTGATTCTTGCCTACGGCATGGAGATGGTGCGTCGCTACGAGGCTTTTGCCGGCCCCGTGATCCTGTTGACCGTGGCCAGCCTTGCCGGCTGGATGTACTTCCAGGCGGATGCGCGGATCGCCTGGTCGGTGAACGAGCCGCTGACCGGCTTCGAGATGTGGCGCAACATCTTCGCCGGCGGTGCACTGTGGCTGGCGATCTACGGGACCCTGGTGCTCAACTTCTGCGACTTCGCCCGTTCCTCGCCATGCCGCAAGACCATTCGCGTAGGCAACTTCTGGGGCCTGCCGGTGAACATCCTGGTCTTCGCGGTGATCAGCGTGGTGCTGTGCGGCGCTCAGTTCAAGATCAACGGCCAGATCATCGACAGCCCGACCCAGATCGTCGCCACCATCCCGCACACGTTGTTCCTGGTGCTGGGCTGCCTGGCGTTCCTGATCGTCACCGTGGCGGTGAACATCATGGCCAACTTCGTGGCCCCTGCCTTCGTGCTCAGCAACCTGGCGCCGCGCCATCTCAACTTCCGTCGAGCCGGGCTGATCAGCGCCACCCTGGCGGTGCTCATCCTGCCCTGGAACCTGTACAACAGCCCGCTGGTGATCGTCTACTTCCTGTCGGGCCTGGGCGCCCTCCTTGGCCCGCTGTACGGCGTGATCATGGCCGACTACTGGCTGCTACGCAAAGGCCGGGTCAACGTGCCCGAGTTGTACAGCGAGCATCCCAGTTGCGCCTATCACTACCGCCGTGGCGTCAACCCACGCGCCATCGCAGCTTTCATACCGGCCGCGGCGTTGGCCATCGTGCTGGCGCTGATACCCAATTTCCACAGCGTGGCGCCGTTCTCCTGGCTGATAGGGGCAGGCATCGCCGCCGCGATCTACCTGCTGGTTGCGCCGCGCCACGCCCAGTATCACGACGTCAGCGGCGAGTGCATTGCCGTCGACCCCAGCAGCCATTGATTGCGGAGAGCCGTTCATGCGCATTCTGATCGTCAACGTAAACACCACCGAAGCCATCACCGAGGCCATTGCCGAACAGGCCCGCAGCGTCGCCGCGCCAGGTACCGAGATCGTCGGCCTGACCCCATGGTTTGGTGCCGAATCGGTCGAAGGCAATTTCGAGAGCTACCTTGCCGCGATCGCCGTCATGGACCGAGTCATGGCTTATGAGGAACCGTATGACGCCGTGATCCAGGCCGGCTATGGCGAGCATGGCCGCGAAGGCTTGCAAGAGCTGCTGAATGTTCCCGTGGTGGACATCACCGACGCCGCCGCCAGCACCGCGATGTACCTGGGCCATGCCTACTCGGTGGTCACTACCCTGGATCGCACCGTGCCGCTGATCCAGGACCGTCTGCGTTTGTCGGGCCTGTACGACCGCTGCGCCTCGGTGCGCGCCAGCGGCCTTGCGGTGCTGGAGCTCGAAGCCGACCCGCAGCGTGCGGTGGAAGCCATCGTCGGCCAGGCCGAACGGGCGGTGCGCGATGACAAGGCCGAGGTCATCTGCCTGGGTTGCGGCGGCATGGCCGGGCTGGATGAGCAGATCCGCCAGCGTACCGGTGTGCCGGTGGTGGATGGGGTCAGCGCGGCGGTGACCATCGCCGAGTCGTTGGTACGGCTGGGGTTGAGCACGTCGAAGGTCAGGACCTACGCGACGCCCCGGGCGAAGAAAGTTGTCGGTTGGCCGATGCGCTTCGGGCGGTAATAGCTAAAAGGAGTCAGTTTCTACAAGGCCGGCGCGTGCCTGTGGGAGATTTTATGGTGGATGGCAAGCCCCACAGGTACGGCGGCGGTATCAAAATGGCAGCGCGACAGCGCTTCTCAGCTAGGACAGGTCTGCGCGCCGCCGTCCAGGCCCTGGCGATAGTTGCGGCTCAGCATGCTCGCCTTGCCGTCGCGCCAGGTCAGGGTGATCACATACAGCGAGTCGAAGTCCTCGCCGTTCCAGTTGTCGGTGATGACCCGCTTTTCGCCCAGTGCCTTGCCGGCCACAGCATTGATCAGGTCAGGCAGGTAACCGTGCGACCAGGCGGTATAGACCGTCGCGTTGCGGTACTTGTCGCTCATCAGCTCTTCGGCCAGATCGTCTGTATCGTTGGCGCCGAAGTCGATATTCACCGGCAAGCCCAGCTTGATCGCGCTCGGGCTGATGGTCATCAGCGGACGGATGTAGCTGTAGCTGTCGTCGCGACTGCCTTCCTCGACATGGCGTGAGGGGTTGGCGGCGAACACATAATCTGCGTTGCCGAATTTTTCTGGCAGCACTGTTGCCAGGTCCAGGGCTCGGTTCAGACCTTGGCAGTTGAGCTGCCCCAGGCCTTCACCGGGTTTTTCGGCATGGCGCAGGAACACCAGGGTCTGGGTGCCGTCGACCGGCTCCGCGCGGCTTTCCATCACTTCGAACGCCAATGGCGCGACGGCGGCGGCAAGCGCTGCGCCCAGCAGTAGATGGCGATGACGGACAACGAACGAAGGCAGCTTCATGGCGGCAGACTCTGGCGGCTGATTGAGATGAATGCCCCACCTGACCCACTCGCGGCGGGCGCCGCGAGACCTTGTTGTCAGGCTTCCACTCCGTGGAAGCGAGCCAGGTTCAGAGTGTCAAACGGGCAATTGGTTCATCATGGGGTGCCGTCCTGGCGCAAACGGGACTTTAAACGGGGAATGTTTCGGTATCGAGTCACGGGGTCAGTCGTCGCGGGTCAGCACTTCCAAGAGCTCGATCTCGAAGGTCAGGTCGGAATTGGGCGGGATCGCGCCGACTGTGCGTTCGCCGTAGGCCAGGTGCGCCGGTACCTGCAGCTTGCGCTTGCCGCCTACGCGCATGCCGATGAGCCCTTGGTCCCATCCTTTGATGACGCGGCCTGTGCCGATCACGCACTGAAACGGCTTGCCCCGCGACCAGGAGGAGTCGAACTCACTGCCGTCGGCCAGCCAGCCGGTGTACTGGGTGGTGATCAGGGCACCCTTTACCACGGTCTTGCCGTCGCCTTCCTGGATATCGATGACGTGCAGTTCGCTGCTCATGCTGTCTCTCAAGACCGCCCTGCTTATCCGCAGCCCAAACTACTGCGCGAACGCCCGCCCCAGCCCACCTGGCACACCACTACTGTCAGTGTCCTGCCAAGGACCATCAGGACTGGTCGACCAACTCCATCCGTCGTTCCAGCGGTAGTAAGTGCGCTGCCGGTAGAAGGTATTGGTCTTCTTCTCTAGCACGTAAACCCCAAGCTTGGGGTCCCAATGGCTGGCACCCCCAGGTGGCGGGGCGAAGCTTGCAGAAGTGCGCGGCATAGGCTTGGGTGCTGGGGTAACCACTGGCGTGGACGGCTTCTTGCCCGGCAATGGCTTGACCACCGGCCCCGTGGGCGGCGGAGCGGTCTCGATCGGCGGCAGCGGCCGCTCCGCTGGCTGCTGGTGCACCGTACACGCGCTGAGCCCCATCACGAGGGTCAGCAGGGTCAGGCGGACGGCGTTGTTCATGGCGCGGCTCTCTTGAAATCAGGCTTACGGATCGGGGCTGTCGATGATCAGGTGTTGCGCCGCCTGGGTGGTGCTGGGCAGCGCTGCGCTCTGGCCGATCCATTCGCCTTGGGTGGGCTGGCCGGCACGGGAAACGCGTGCAACCAGTTGGACTTCGGCAAAGTCGGACAGTTTCATCTGGGCCAGCATCGCATCGGCGTCGCTCAGCTCTACGTCGATCGGCAATTGCGCAACCGTGACGCGCTTGGCCGCCAGGGGCATGGGTGGGCCATTGCTGGCACGGGCGAAGATGAACACCGTGTCATCGGGCTTGACCTTGTCGGTGAGCGCTGGCGCGAGCTCCACGCGCACTTTCAGCCGCACCGCCTGGACAGGCGCGCCGCCCGATACCTGAAGCTTTTCGGCGGCGCGGTCGATACCGCCCTGCAGTGCGGCGCGTGAGGCGTCGCCCTCGGGCAGCTGCGCCAGCAGCCGCTGCCAGTAGCCAATGGCTTCCTGGTATCGCTCGCCCTCGAAGGCGGCGATACCGAGCAGGCCCAGGCTGGTGACTTCCTTGGGATCAGCCTTCAGCGCCTCGTCGCTCAACGCCTGCAGCTGCGGATTCCACTGCTTGCCGTTGGCAAAATACAACGCCTGGGCCCATTGCCCGAGCAGCTCGGGCTGGCGCCCGCCCACGGCCACGGCGCGCTCGAAGGCCTTGGCGGCATCGGCTGGGCGCTGGTCGGCCATGTAGGCACGGCCAAGGAAGTACAAGCCCTCGGCCGAACCGGGCTGGGCCGCAACGGCGCGCTCCAGGCGCGTGGTCATGTCCTGCATGTTCTTTGGCGCCTCGGCGAACTCGCGGGTCAACTCGACCTTGTCGGCAGCGCCAAAATGCAGGTACACGCCCAACCCCACCAGGGGGACAAGCATCGCCACCAGCAAGGGCAGCGGTCGGCCCAGTCGGCCATGGCGGGCGGACTCGGCATTTTCGGTGTCGGCCAGCAGCTCACGGGCCGCCTCGTCGCGGCCCCTGTCCAGTTGACCGGCATCGAGCACTCCTGCCTCATGCTGGGCGGCCAGTTCAGCCACACGCTCCTGGTACAGGGCCACGTTCAGTGCGGTGCGGTCTTCTTCATGCTGCTGGCGGCGGCCACGCAGCACGGGGATCAACAGGAAACCCAGGGCTGCCAGCAACAGCAGGCCTGCGCAAAGCCAGAAATCAATCATGGGGGCGTTCTTTATCCAGCAGTTTGGCGAGACGCTCGCGTTCATCCAGGGACAGCTCGGTACTGCCAACAATGGCCTGGCTCCGACGGCGGCGCACGATCACGGCAAGCACCACGAAGCCGCCCACCAGCAGGATCCCGGGACCAAACCAGAGCAACCAGGTGCGCCCGGTGAGCGCGGGCTTGTAGCGCACGAAATCACCATAGCGGTCGACCATGAAGTCGACGATCTGCTGATTGCTCTTGCCCTCGCCAAGCATGCGGAAGATCTCACGACGCAGGTCCGCGGCGATCGGCGCGTTGGAGTCGGCGATGTCCTGGTTCTGGCACTTGGGGCAGCGCAGTTCCTTGGTCAGTTGGTGATAGCGCTCGCGCTCGGCATCGTCGGCGAATTTGTAGGTGTCGATGGCCGCCTGGGTCACGCCACCCAGCCCCAGGGAAAGCACGGCCACCGCCAGCCAGCGCCTCATGGCCGGGCCTCGTCGACCAGGCCTTGATAGAGCGGTGCCAGCTGTTCCCGCCAGACCGTGGCGTCGACAACGCCGACATGCTTGTAGCGGATCACGCCCTTGGCATCGATCAAGAAGGTTTCGGGCGCGCCGTACACGCCAAGGTCCAGGCCCAGGGTGCCCTGCTCGTCACGGATGTCGAGCTGGTAGGGGTTGTGGAAATCGCGTAGCCATTTGAGCGCCGCGGCGTTGTCGTCCTTGTAGTTGACGCCATGGATCACTACGCCCTGCTCCGCCAGCTGGTTGAGATACGGATGCTCGACCTTGCATGAAGGGCACCACGTGCCCCAGACATTGACCAGCGCAGGCTTGCCCATCAGGTCGGCCTGGGTGAGCGTGCGGTCGCCCTGCACAGAGGCCAGGGAAAACGCCGGGAACGGCTTGCCGATCATTGCCGACGGCAGCTCGCTCGGGTCCAGGTACAGGCCCCGGTAGAGAAACACCGCTACCAGCAGGAACAGCGCCAGCGGCAATACCATGATCCAACGCTTCATGCAGTGGCTCCAGACAGGCCTAGTACATCACGCACCCGGGCATTGACCTTGACCCGGTAACGCCGGTCGAAGGCCGCCACCAGACCGCCCAGGCCGGTCAGCAGACCGCCCAGCCAGATCCAGCGGACATAAGGTTTGACGTGAACGCGCACGGCCCAGGCGCCATTGTCCAGCGGCTCGCCGAGCGCGACATAGAGGTCGCGGGTGAAGCCTGCATCGATACCGGCCTCGGTCATCACCGACTGCTGCACGGTGTACAGGCGTTTCTCGGGGTGCAGCACGCTGATCTCGCGTCCCTCTTCCAGAACGCGCACCGTGCCTTTGTCGGACGTGAAGTTGGGGCCCTCGAAGTGCTTGGCGCCCTCGAAGACGAACTGGTAGCCGGCAAGCTCCACTGTCTCGCCCGGCGCCATGCGCAGGTCGCGTTCGGCGCTGTTGTTGCTCGACAGCACCACGCCCAGCGCACAGACCGCCAGGCCCAGGTGCGCCAGTTGCATGCCCCAGTAGCTGCGGGTGAGCGTGGGCAGGCCCTTGACCAGCCCTTTGTGACGGGTCTTGTCGACGATATCGCGCGCGCCGGCCAGTATCACCCACGCTGCCAGGGCGAAGGTGGTCAGCACGGGCCAGTCGAAGTCGTCGACCAGCAGCCCGCCGAGCGGCGCGAGGATGGCGCAGCCCACCAGCACCGGGGTCAGCATGCCGGCTAGCCACTTGCCGGGCGTGTCTTTCCAGCGCACCAGCACGCCAATGCCCAGCACCAGCATCAGCAGCGCCATCAGCGGCAGGAACAAGGCATCGAAATACGGTGGGCCGACCGACAGCTTGGCGCCCGTGAGCGCATCGAGGATCAGCGGATAGAGCGTGCCGAGGAGGATCATCGAGGCCGCCACGACCAGCACCAGGTTGTTGGCCAGCAGCAGCGTCTCGCGTGACCACGGGGCAAAGCCGACCTGGCTCTTCACCACCGGCGCGCGCAGGGCGAACAGCGTCAGCGACCCGCCGACCACGCACAGCAGGAAGATCAGGATGAACACGCCGCGGGCCGGGTCCGAGGCAAAGGCATGCACCGACGTCAGCACCCCGGAGCGGACCAGGAAGGTACCCAGCAGGCTCAGCGAGAACGCCGCGATGGCCAGCAGCACCGTCCAGCTCTTGAACACGCCGCGCTTTTCGGTGACCGCCAGCGAGTGGATCAGCGCCGTGCCCACCAGCCAAGGCATGAAGGAAGCGTTTTCCACCGGATCCCAGAACCACCACCCGCCCCAGCCCAGCTCGTAGTACGCCCACCACGAGCCCAGGGTGATGCCGATCCCCAGGAAGGCCCAGGCCACGATGGTCCACGGCCGTGACCAGCGCGCCCAGGCCGCATCCAGCCGTCCGCCGAGCAGCGCCGCGATGGCGAAGGCGAAGGCCACCGAGAAGCCCACATAGCCCATGTAGAGCATCGGTGGGTGAACGATCAGGCCAAAGTCCTGCAGCAGCGGATTGAGGTCGCGCCCATCGGTAGGCACCTGCGGCAGCAAGCGCTCGAAGGGGTTGGAGGTGATGATCAGAAACGCCAGGAAGCCCACGCTGATCATCCCCATCACCGCCAGCACGCGTGCCAGCATCACTTGGGGCAGCTGGCGAGAGAACACCGAAACCGCAAAGGTCCAGCCACCGAGAATCAACGCCCACAGCAGCAGCGAGCCCTCGTGGGCGCCCCACACCGCGCTGAACTTGTAGTACCAGGGCAAGGCGCTGTTGGAGTTGCTGGCCACATAGGCGACCGAGAAGTTGTCGGTCATGAAGGCGTGGGTCAGGCAGGCGAAGGCGAACAGCAGGAAGGCGAACTGTCCCCAGGCCGCTGGCCGGGCCAGGCCCATCCACAGGCTGTCGCCGCGCCAGGCGCCAAACAGCGGAACGGTCGCCTGGACCACGGCAAAGCAGATCGCCAGGATCATCGCCAACTGGCCCAGCTCAGGGATCAACAGGGCTGCGTTCATGGCTGGGCTCCCGCTTGGCCGCTTTCGTTCAGCGCCTTGGTGACTTCAGGTGGCATGTACTTCTCGTCATGCTTGGCCAGCACCTCGTCGGCCACCACCACGCCCTCGGCGTTGAGCTTGCCAAGGGCGACGATGCCCTGCCCCTCGCGGAACAGGTCAGGCAGGATGCCGCGATAGCTGATCGGCACCGATCTGTTGAAGTCGGTGACCACGAAGCGCACGTCCAGCGAGTCGCCGGAGCGCTGCAACGAGCCCTTCTCGACCATGCCGCCGGCACGGATGCGAGTGTCCTGCGGGGCTTCACCATTGGCGATCTGGGTCGGGGTGTAGAACAGGTTGATGTTTTCCTGCAGGGCGCTCAGGGCCAGGGCCAGGGCGACGCCGACACCCGCCACCAGGCCGAGGATAAGCAACAGGCGTTTCTTGCGCTGCGGATTCACTGGTGGTTCTCCCGGCGCAGACGACGCGCCTCTTCTTGCAGGTAGCGACGCCGCGCCAGGAGGGGCGCTGCAACATTGAGCGCCAGTACCGCCAGGCAGATGCCATAGGCCGACCAGACGTAGAGACCGTGGTGGCCCATGGCGAGAAAATCGCTGAAGGATGCAAAGCTCATCGCGCCGCCCCCCGGCCAAGGCTGTTCAAGACTTCCTCCCTGACCCAACTCGCGCGCGCCTCGCGCTTGAGCACTTCAAGGCGCATGCGCAGCAGCAGCACGGCGCCGAAGAAGCAGTAGAACCCCAGCACCGTGAGCAACAGGGGCAGCCACATCTCGGCCGGCATCGCGGGCTTTTCGGTGAGGGTGAAGGTGGCGCCCTGGTGCAAGGTGTTCCACCACTCCACCGAGTACTTGATGATCGGGATATTCACCACTCCGACAAGGGCCAGCACCGCGCACGCCTTGGCCGCGCTGTCGCGATTGCTGATCGCCTGGCCCAGGGCGATGATCCCGAAGTACAGGAACAACAGGATCAGCATGGACGTCAGGCGCGCATCCCAGACCCACCAGCTGCCCCAGGTCGGCTTGCCCCAGATCGCGCCGGTGACCAGCGCCACGGCGGTCATCCAGGCGCCGATGGGGGCTGCGCATTGCAGCGCGATGTCGGCGATCTTCATCTTCCACACCAGCCCCACCGCGCCAGCCACCGCCAGCAGCACATAGCAGGACTGTGCCAGCATCGCCGCCGGCACGTGGATATAGATGATGCGGAAACTGTTGCCCTGCTGGTAGTCCTGCGGGGCGAATACCAGGCCCCAGACCACGCCGACCAGCAGCAGGAGCACGGCCGCGATGGCCAGCCAGGGCAGCATGCGGCCGCTGATGGCATAGAACCACTTCGGCGAGCCCAGCTTGTGAAACCACGTCCAGCTCATTTTCATCACGGTACATCCAGGGTCTTTGCTGGGCGCGCACGCCCAGACCTCGTTATTCGCCGACGCTGATCTTCAGGCCGGCCGCTATTGCAAAGGGTGCCAGAGTTACGGCCAGGGCAGTCAGGCTGCCGAGCCAGAGCAGATAACCGGTCGCCGGCATAGCCTGCAACGCCGCCTGCAAGGCGCCACTGCCCAGGATCAACACCGGGATATATAACGGCAGTATCAACAGTGCCAGCAGCAGGCCGCCGCGCTTGAGACCGACGGTCAGCGCCGCCCCCACCGCACCCAGCAGGCTCAGCACCGGCGTGCCCAGCAGCAGCGAGGCCAGCAGCACCGGCAGGCAGGCCGGTGGCAGCCCCAGCATCAACGCCAGCAGCGGCGCCAACAATACCAGCGCGAGCCCGGAAAAGATCCAGTGCGCCAGCACCTTGGCGAGCACCAGCAGCGGCAACGGGTGCGAGGACAGTACCCACTGCTCCAGCGAGCCGTCCTCGAAATCGCTGCGAAACAGACCGTCCAGCGAAAGCAGCACCGACAGCAATGCAGCAACCCAGACCAATCCTGGCGACAAGGTTTGCAACAATTGTGTCTCGGGGCCGACCGCCAGCGGAAACAGCGCAATGACAATGGCAAAGAACACCAGCGGGTTGGCCAGCTCGGCCGGCCGACGGCATAGCAGCCGGGCTTCGCGGCGCAACAGCAGGACAAAGACGCTCATGCGGCCCACTGCCCCAGGTTCAGCTCGCGATAACCGCCAGGCATGCGCGCCAGCGTGTGGTGGGTCGTCAGCACGACCATTCCGCCCTGCTCGCAGTGCGCGGCCAGGTGGGCCTCCAGCTGGGCCACGCCGTCCTTGTCGAGAGCCGTATAGGGCTCGTCGAGAATCCACAGCGGCGGGCTGTCCAGGTACAGGCGCGCCAAAGCGACCCGGCGCTGTTGGCCTGCCGACAACGTGTGGCATGGCACGTCTTCGAATCCGCGCAGGCCTACCGCCTCGAGCGCCTGCCAGATCGCCGCGGTAGTCGCGGGCTGGTGCAACGCGCACAGCCAGGACAGGTTTTCTTCGGCGCTGAGCAGGTCCTTGATCCCTGCGGCATGGCCAATCCACAGCAAGGCCTTGGCAAGCTCGTGGCGCTGCCCGGCCAGCGGCTGGCCGTTGAGCAGGATCTGCCCTGCGGTTGGCTGCATCAGGCCGGACAGCAGGCGCAACAGGCTGGTCTTGCCGCTGCCGTTGGGTCCGCTGACCTGCAGCATGTCGCCGGCCTGCAACTGCAGGTCGAGGTGCTCGAAGAGCATGCGCCAGTCGCGCTCGCAGGCCAGGCCCACGGCTTGGAGATGAAGGGTCACGGTTCTGCCTTATGCATTGGCTGTCTCAAGTCGGCTTCGGCCCTGCCGTTATACTGGCATTGGCGTATGCCCCGCTGTCTGGAGGGAGCTGCCGCTGAACGATCGGCCGGCATTATACATGCGGCATCCCGCTGCCAAGAGGGCTGGTTTCACAGGTTGTATACAATCATGACGGAAATCAATAGTCTCGCTGCGCAAAACGCGGTCACTCAGCAGGCCACCAAGGCTTCGATGACCGGTGAACTGCTGCGTCTGCTGCAACCGCAGCCCGGTCTGCTGGCGCCGGGAGAGACTGCCAGCGCGCAGGTCTTGTCCCTGCGCCAGGTCGGCCAGGACTTCCAGCTGCTGTTGCGCCTGACGCTGGCCAATGGCAGCCAGGCCCAGGTGCAGGCGAGCGCCGCCCAGCCGCTGCCCCAGGGCAGCCAACTGGTCGTCAGCCAGTCGGCCAGCACCAGCCTGAACATCGCCCTGCAGCAGGCCGCTACCAGTAATATCGCTACGATGACCCACCTCGACACCCGCCAGGTGCCGGTCGGCACGCTGCTGCAAGGCAAGGTGCTGACCAGCCAGGCGCTGCCCCAGGGCAATGGCGAAGCCGCCAGTTTCCGCTCCCTGGTCAGCCTGCTCAACAGCGCCATGGTTGGCGCGACGCTGACCGTCGACGGTCCCCGGCCGTTAGCGGTAGGCAGCCTGCTCAGTGCCTTGGTGCAAGGGGACCAGTCGTTGCGCTTCGTGCCCTTGACGGGCCGCCAGGACCAGTTGGCCATCGCCCAGCACCTGTCAGCCCAGCAAGGTCGCCAGGCCTCGTTGACTGGGCTGCTGGACCTCTTGGCGCAAGTCGGCGCCGACGCCAGTGGCGAGGTGCGCTCCAGCGCCGAACGCCTGTTGGCCAGCCTGCCGGATGTGCGCCAGCTCAGCGATGCCAAGGGCCTGGCCCAGGCACTGGGCAACAGCGGCGCGTTTCTTGAAGGCAAGCTGCTGGGCGGGCTTGGTGCCCAGGCAGGCAGCGATCTCAAGGCGCAGATGGCAAGGCTGGTGGCGCAAGTGTTGCCGGGCGTGCCCGGCAGCAATCCATTCAATCCCGCCACGGCGGCCAGCACCTTGGCGCATGCCATGCCCGGAGCGGTTCGCGGCGCCCTGGGCATGCTTGGCCAGGTCAGCCCTCGCCCGCAGCCAGGCGGCTTCCCCCTACCTTCGCGGCTGCTGCAGAACCTCGAAGAGAAAGGCGACCTGCAGCAATTGCTGCGTCTTGCCGCCGCCGCTATTTCGCGCCTGCAAAGCCACCAGCTGACCAGCCTGCAACAGACCGGTACCACCGATAGCGGCAACCTGCAGACCACCTGGCAAACAGAAATACCGGTGCGCAGCGGGCAGGAGTTCGTGCCCTTGCAGGTCAAGCTGCAGCGCGAAGAAACCCCGGAGCAGCAGCGTGACCCGCAACGCGAACAGCGCGACCCGCTGCACACCCTGTGGCGCATCGAGCTGGCGTTCGACCTCAGTCCCTTGGGCCCACTGCAAGTCCAGGCCCAGCTGACCCAAGGCAATCTCAGTGGCCAGCTCTGGGCTGAACGCCCGGCCACGGCGCAACTGATCGGCCAGCAGCTCGGCGAGTTGCGCACGCGCCTGTTGGCGCGAGGGCTCAACGTGAGCGAGCTGGAATGTCATCCCGGCACACCGCCACAAGGCTCCCATACCCGTCTTGAACAACGCTGGGTGGATGAAACCGCATGATCGACAAGCAGCCCCGCCAGGCCATCGCATTGAGCTACGACGGTCAACAGGCACCCACCCTCAGCGCCAAGGGTGACGACGAGTTGGCCGAGGCGATCCTGGCCATTGCCCGCCAGCATGAAGTGCCGATCTACGAAAATGCCGAGCTGGTACGCCTGCTCGCGCGCCTGGAGCTGGGCGACCAGATCCCCGAGGCGCTGTACCTGACCATCGCCGAAATCATCGCTTTTGCCTGGCAACTGCGTGGAAAGGTGCCCGAAGGTTTTGTCGCCGAGACACCCGCGCCGCGCGATGTGACGCCAGGCCAGCTGCTGCCGCCGACCTGAGACGCAGGGCTCACCCTCCCCGGTGCATCCTGCTCATGAGCTGCGCTTCGGCCTGGGTCAGGCCGCAGGTCTGGGTGAGCTCATCGACGCTGGCGCCCATGCCTACCAGGCGGGCAGCCTGGGTGAACGAAAGGCTGCTGGGGTCACGCTGCTCCAGTTGCAGGAGCTTGTCAGGCAGCGGCGCAACCACCAATCGCAGCTCGTGCAGCGCTTCGCCCATGCGCACGTTGGTGTTCTGATAATCGTCCAGACGCTTGGCCAGATCCTTGATGCGCTGGTCGCGCAGGGCATCGCGCTGGGCCTGCTCGGCGGCAAGCCCGGCGGCAAGCTCGCGCTGACGCCTGGTGTAACCGAGAAAGAACCACATGCTCAATGCCCAGAGCAGCGCCAGGAAGATGACAGCAACTTCGAAGATCAACTCAGATGTTCTCCAGCTCGGACCACTCTTCCTCGGTCATCATCTTGTCGAGCTCGACCAGGATCAGCAGTTCACCGTTCTTGTTGCACACGCCCTGGATAAACTTGGCCGATTCCTCGTTACCGACGTTCGGCGCAGTCTCGACTTCGGACTGACGCAGATAGACCACTTCGGCGACGCTGTCGACCAGAATGCCCACGACCTGCTTGTCGGCCTCGATGATCACGATGCGAGTGTTGTCAGTCACCTCGGTCGGCATCAGGCCAAAGCGCTGGCGGGTATCGATGACCGTCACCACGTTGCCGCGCAGGTTGATGATGCCCAGCACGTAGCTTGGCGCACCCGGTACAGGCGCGATCTCGGTGTAACGCAGCACTTCCTGCACTTGCATCACGTTGATGCCATAGGACTCATTGTCCAGCCGGAAGGTGACCCATTGCAGGATCGGATCCTCGGAACCCTGTGCAGACGACTTTTTCATTCCCCAAACCCTCAAAATCCGCCTTGGGCGGTGTGTACTCTCATTTATGGTTCATGTGCATCTGCTTGACGGCGCCGCTGGCGATCAGCTCGGCCAGCTCGGCGACGTCGAGCAACGCGCACATGTGTTCGATCACGGTTCCGGCCAGCCACGGGCGCTGACCCCGTTGGCTGCGCCATTTGATCTCGTCAGGGTCCAGGCGCAGCGAACGGCTGACCTGATGCACCGCCAGCCCCCACTCGTAGCCCTGCACCGAAATCACGTATTGCAGTCCTTGGCGAAAATCGTCGCGGTAGCGGTCAGGCATGACCCATCGCGCGGTGTCCAGCACCTTCAGGTTGCCCGCCTGGCACGGCAGGATGCCGAGAAACCAGTCAGGCTGGCCGAACAACGGCGTCAGCTCCTGCCCGGCCAGGGTGTAGATCGAGCCCAGGCACACCAGCGGCACCGCCAAGGTGAGCCCGGCGACGTCGAACAGCAGGCACTCGAACGGCTCCGCCGCCCAGGCCGGGCGCCCGTCGAAAGTGGCCGGCGGCACGGGCGCCGCGGGGCCGGCCGGCAGATGCAGGTCGACCAGCGGTTCGGCGGGTGCCTGCAAATCAAGCAGTACCGGCACGCATGCCTGGGCGACCACCTCGGCTTCAACCACGGTCACCACGGGCTGGGCATCGCGGGCCTGCTCCTCGCGGACCGCGGCCTCGAATTCATCGGTCGGCACGTGATGTGCCTCAGGCGCGGCGGCAGGCATGTCCAGGGGCGCATCGAGTTCTTCGGTCGCCTCCTGCAGCAAGCCATCGAGATAGGACTGCAGCGCCAGTTGCGGGCGTGTGGCCGTCTGAGTGGAACGTGTCATCAGGCCACCTGCAATGCGCTGTTGTATGTCAGCAGCTGCTTGAGCAGCGCCCGGTAGGCAACCACGCCGCGGCTCTTGCCGTCGAACTGAGAAGGCGTGAGCCCGGCCCGGCTGGCATCGCGCAGGCGCGTGTCGACCGGAATGAATCCTTGCCAGAGATGCTCCGGATAGCCGTCGCGCAGCACCTTCAAGGTGCCCAGCGAGGCCTGGGTGCGCCGGTCGAACAGCGTCGGTACGATGTGATAGGGCAAGGCCTGCTTGCGCGACCTGTTGACCATCGCCAAGGTCCCGACCATCCGCTCCAGCCCCTTTACCGCCAGGTACTCGGTCTGTACCGGGATCACCAACTGCTGGCTGGCCGCCAGGGCATTGACCATCAGCACCCCGAGCAGCGGCGGGCTGTCGATCAATGCGTAGTCGAAATCCTGCCACAGCTGCGCCAGACTCTTGGCGATCACCAGGCCCAGACCACCCTGCCCCGGCGACTGGCGCTCGAGCACTGCCAGCGCCGTGCTCGACGGCAGCAGGGAGATGCGCTCATGGCTGGTCGGCAGCAGCAGTTGCCCCGGCAGCCCCTCGGGCACTACTCCCTTGTGCAGGAACAGGTCGTAGCAGCTGTGCTCCAGCGCATCGGGGTTATGCCCGAAATAACTGGTCATGGACCCGTGCGGGTCCAGATCGACCACCACCACGCGCTTGCCCGCGTCGGCCAGAAGGCCGGCCAGGGCGATCGAAGTGGTGGTCTTGCCCACACCACCTTTTTGATTGGCTACTGCCCAGACTCTCATCGTGCGTTGCTTCCTCCCGGCAGGGCCGCCTGCGCTGCCAGGAACGGGTTTTAAAAAGTCGGTGACGGGGAATTGACGGGATTGCCCCCAGCCGTCGGTATGGCCGATGCAGGTGCAGTTTGTGTGCCAGCCCGCCTCAATGCCGCATCCGGAGTCGAATTTGCCGATCCCGAGCTGGTCAGGCTGCGGCGCACCTCAAGATTCCGAGAGATCACCAGCACGACCCGGCGGTTACGCGCACGGCCCTCGGCAGTGTCGTTGCTGGTCACCGGCTGGTACTCGCCGTAACCGACCGAGGCCATGCGCCCGGGATCCACGCCATCCATGGCCAGCAGACGGACAATGCTTGCCGCCCGTGCCGACGACAGCTCCCAGTTGGTGGGGTACTGGGAGGTGCGGATCGGCCGGTTGTCGGTGAAACCCTCCACATGCACGGGGTTGGCGAAGGGCTTGAGAATGTTCGCCACCTTCTCGATGATGGCGAACGCCATGTCGCTGGGCATGGCGTCACCGCTGCCGAACAACAGGGAAGAATTGAGCTCGATCTCTATCCACAGCTCGTTGCCGCGCACTGTCATCTGATCCGACTTGATCAGGTCGCCAAAAGCATCGCGGACGTCATCGGCAATGGTCTTGAGCGCATCGCTGCCCATTTGCCCGAGGCCTGCGTCAAGCTGCTCACTGTCCTTGATCAACGGCTCCGCCGGCTTGACGCTCAGCGGCTGCTCATCTCCGACAGGAACCGGCTTCATGCTCCGCGCGGGGTCGTTGAACACCCCGAGCAGCGCCTCGGACACCACCTTGTACTTGCCCTCGTTGATCGAGGAAATCGAATACATGACCACGAAAAACGCGAACAGCAAGGTGATGAAGTCGGCGTACGACACCAGCCAGCGTTCGTGGTTTTCGGGCTCTTCGACCTTGCGACGGCGGGCCATGCGTTACTCCATGAAGCCTTGCAGCTTCAGCTCGATAGAACGCGGGTTTTCACCTTCGGCGATCGACAGCAGGCCCTCGAGCAGCATCTCGCGGTAGCGCGACTGGCGCATGGCGACGGCCTTGAGCTTGCTCGCCACCGGCAGCAGGATCAGGTTGGCGCTGGCCACGCCATAAATGGTCGCGACAAAGGCCACGGCGATGCCGCTGCCCAGCTGCGCCGGATCGGCCAGGTTTCCCATCACGTGAATAAGGCCCATGACCGCGCCGATGATGCCGATGGTCGGCGCGTAGCCGCCCATGCTTTCGAACACCTTGGCTGCCTGGATATCGCGGCTTTCCTGGGTGAGAAAGTCCACTTCGAGAATGCTCCGGATAGCCTCTGGCTCGGCGCCGTCGACCAGCAGCTGCAAGCCCTTGCGAGCGTACGGGTCGGGCTCCGCGTCAGCCACGCCTTCGAGGCCCAGCAAGCCTTCCTTGCGCGCCGTGAGACTCCAGTTGACGACCCGGTCGATACCGCCGGCCAGGTCGACCCGCGGCGGGAAGAAGATCCAGATCAGTATCTGCATGGCGCGCTTGAACGCGCTCAGGGGCGACTGCAGCAGCGAGGCCGCCAGGGTACCGCCCAGCACGATCAGCGCCGCCGGGCCGTTGACCAGCGCCGAGATATGCCCACCTTCGAGGAAGTTGCCGCCGATGATGGCGACAAAGGCGAGGATGATGCCGATGAGGCTCAGGACATCCATCAGACGCACGCCTCGACCAGGTGCTTGCCGATCTCGTCCAGGCTGTACACCGCATCGGCCAGGTTGGCCTTGACGATCGCCATCGGCATGCCATAGATCACGCAGCTCGCCTCGTCCTGGGCCCACACGGTACTGCCGCCCTGCTTGAGCAGGCGCGCGCCCTCGCGCCCGTCGGCGCCCATGCCGGTGAGCACCACCGAGAGCACCTTGTCGCCATAGGACTTGGCGGCCGACCCAAAGGTGATGTCCACGCAGGGCTTGTAGTTGAGGCGCTCGTCACCGGGGAGGATCTTCACCGTGCCGCGGCCGTCGACCATCATCTGCTTGCCACCGGGCGCCAGCAGGGCGAGGCCCGGGCGCAGTACATCACCGTCTTCGGCTTCCTTGACGCGGATGCGGCAGAGCTTGTCGAGGCGTTCGGCGAAAGCCTTGGTGAACGCCGCCGGCATGTGCTGGATCAGCACGATCGGCGCCGGGAAATTCACCGGCAGCTGGGTCAGCACCCGCTGCAGGGCCACAGGGCCGCCGGTCGAGGTACCGATGGCGACCAGTTTGTAAGGCTTGCGCTTGGGTGCCGGCGAATGTGCGTGTGCAGGCGCCGCGCTGCGGGCCGGGGCCATGGGCGTGCGCAGGGCTGCACCGCCGGCAAGGCTGCTGGCAGGCGCCGCAGCGTTCGGCGCCGGGGCTGGGGACGCGGCGGCCACAGATGCGGCAAGGCCGCCGAAGCGGCGATTGCTGCGCGACAAGGTGTGGACCTTCTCGCACAGCATCTGCTTGACCTTGTCCGGGTTGCGCGAGATGTCCTCGAAATTCTTCGGCAGGTAATCCACGGCACCGGCATCCAGCGCGTCGAGCGTCACGCGCGCGCCTTCGTGGGTGAGCGATGAGAACATCAGTACGGGCGTCGGGCAGCGCTGCATGATGTGACGCACGGCGGTGATGCCATCCATCATGGGCATTTCATAGTCCATGGTGATCACATCGGGCTTGAGCGCCAGGGTCTGGTCTATCGCTTCCTTGCCGTTGGCCGCAGTCCCCACCACCTTGATGGTCGGGTCTGCCGAGAGAATTTCCGAGACGCGCCGGCGGAAGAAACCGGAATCATCCACCACCAGGACCTTGACTGCCATAAACACTCCATTGGACGGCGCAACCGCCAGGTCACGCCGCCGAAATCAAATACGCCGGGCGGCGTAACGCTTGAGCATGCTCGGTACATCGAGGATCAGCGCAATGCGCCCGTCACCGGTGATGGTGGCGCCCGACATGCCGGGGGTGCCCTGGAGCATCTTGCCCAGCGGCTTGATCACGACTTCTTCCTGGCCGACCAGCTGGTCGACGACAAAACCGATGCGCTGGGTGCCGACCGACAGGATCACCACATGGCCTTCCCGCTGCTCTTCATGGGCAGCGGAGCGCACCAGCCAGCGCTTGAGGTAGAACAGCGGCAAGGCCTTGTCGCGCACGATCACCACTTCCTGGCCGTCGACCACGTTGGTGCGCGACAGGTCGAGGTGGAAGATCTCGTTGACGTTGACCAGCG
Source organism: Pseudomonas sp. JE3303 (assembly GCF_056312565.1). Lineage (NCBI taxonomy): Bacteria > Pseudomonadati > Pseudomonadota > Gammaproteobacteria > Pseudomonadales > Pseudomonadaceae > Pseudomonas > Pseudomonas sp. JE3303. The sequence goes on along the minus strand of NZ_JBWGIF010000014.1, from coordinate 85,190 downwards.
GGAAGGCAAACGCCTGGTTGCCCAGCATGACCATCAGGGTCGGCATGATCGCCAGGGTCAATGGCACCTTGATGACGATCTTCGAACCCTGGCCCTTGGCCGAGAAGATGTTGATCGAGCCGTTGAGCTGGGAGATCTTGGTCTTGACCACGTCCATGCCCACACCGCGGCCCGACACGTCCGAGATCTCGGTCTTGGTCGAGAAACCCGGGGCGAAGATCAGGTTGTAGCAGTCCGACTCGCTCAGTCGCTCGGCGGCGTCCTTGTCCATCAGGCCCTTTTCCACGGCCTTGGCACGCAGCACGTTGGGGTCCATGCCCTTGCCGTCATCGGAGATCGACAGCAGGATATGGTCACCCTCCTGCTCGGCCGACAGCACCACCTTGCCGCCACGCGCCTTGCCTTCGGCCTCGCGCTCTTCAGGGGATTCGATGCCATGGTCCACGGCGTTGCGCACCAGGTGGACCAGCGGGTCGGCCAGGGCCTCGACGAGGTTCTTGTCCAGGTCGGTCTCTTCGCCGACCAGCTCCAGGTTGATCTCTTTCCTGAGCTGGCGGGCCAAGTCCCGGACCAGCCGCGGGAAGCGCCCGAAGACCTTCTTGATCGGCTGCATGCGCGTCTTCATGACCGCGGTCTGCAGGTCGGCGGTGACGACGTCCAGGTTCGACACGGCCTTGGACATGGCCTCGTCGCCGCTGTTCAGGCCCAGGCGCACCAGGCGGTTACGCACCAGCACCAGTTCGCCGACCATGTTCATGATTTCGTCCAGGCGCGCGGTATCGACGCGCACCGTGGTTTCCGCTTCGCTGACCGCAGGCTTTTCGGCGCCAGGCGCACCGGCACGGGCCGGTATCCCAGGCTTGGCGACAGGGGCTGGCCTGGCTGGCGCGGCGGCCTGTGGCTTGGCGGCAGGAGCAGGCGCGGCGTTCGCCACGGCGCTGTCGGAAAACTTGCCCTTGCCATGCAGCTCATCGAGCAAGGCTTCGAATTCGTGCTCGCTGATGTGCTCGGCGGGCGCTTGGTTGCCGGTGGCCGGAGCGGCAGGCGCGGTGCTGGCTGCGGGCAGCGCATCGGCGGCAAAGGTGCCCTTGCCGTGCAACTGGTCGAGCAGTGCCTCGAACTCGTCATCGGTGATCTCGTCCCCGACAGGCGCCGCGGCGGGCGTCTTCTCGACGACAGGGCTGACGACATCGGGCACGAACTGGCCCTTGCCGTGCAGCTGGTCGAGCAGCGACTCGAACTCGGCATCGGTGATCTCGTCACCCGCGGTGGCGCCAGGCACCTCGCCTTGCAGCTGCTCGGCAGCCTGGGCCTGAGCCTTGATTGCATCGAGCGAGTCGAGCAATTGCTCGAACTCGGTGTCGGTGATGTCATCGCTGGCGGCGGGCGCCTCGATGACCGGCGCCGCTACCACAGGTGCGGCTGCGCCGGGCTCGGCAAGGCGCGCCAAGGCATCCAGCAGCTCAGGCGTGGCCGGTGTGACGGGGCTGCGTTCGCGAACCTGGCCAAACATGCTGTTGACCGTGTCCAGAGCTTCCAGGACCACGTCCATCAGTTCCGCGTCCACGCGCCGCTCGCCCTTGCGCAGGATGTCGAACACGTTCTCGGCGATATGGCAGCACTCCACCAGCTCATTGAGCTGGAGGAAGCCGGCGCCCCCTTTTACAGTGTGAAAACCGCGAAAGATCGCATTGAGCAGGTCGGCATCATCGGGCCGGCTTTCCAGCTCGACCAATTGCTCGGACAGTTGCTCAAGGATCTCGCCGGCTTCTACCAGGAAATCCTGAAGGATTTCTTCATCGGCGCCGAAACTCATCAAAGGTGCTCCCTAAAAACCAAGGCTGGACAGCAGATCGTCGACATCGTCCTGACCGGACACAACGTCTTCACGCTTATCGGCATGAATCTGCGGACCTTCACCCCGAGTCGGATGTATTTCTTGATCTTTTTCAGCACGCAGCTGCTCATGGTCATGTTCGATACCGGCAAACCGGTCGACCTGACTGGCCATCAGCACGAGCTTGAGCAGGTTGCTTTCCACATCGGTGACCAGTTGCGTCACCCGTTTGATCACCTGGCCGGTCAGGTCTTGGTAGTCCTGGGCCAGCAGAATGTCGTTGAGATGCCCGGCGACCTTGCGGTTGCCCTCCTCGCTGCGCGTCAGGAAACTGTCGACGCGCTTGGCCAGCTCACGAAACTCCGGCGCCGCGACCTCGCGGCGCATGAAGCGCTGCCAGTCGACGCTCAGTGACTGGGCCTCGGACGCCAGCGAGTTCAACACCGGCGTGCTGTCCTCCACCAGGTCCATGGTCCGGTTGGCCGCGCCCTCGGTGAGCCTGACCACGTAGGACAGGCGCTCGGTGGCATCGGTGATCTGCGACATTTCCTCGGCCTGCGGCATGCGCGGGTCGATCTGGAAACTGACGATCGCACTGTGCAGCTCGCGGGTGAGCTTGCCGACTTCCTGGTACAGGCCACGGTCGCGGGTCTGGTTGAGCTGATGAATCAGCTGCACCGCCTCGCCGAAGCGCCCCCGTTCAAGGCTCTCGACCAGTTCCTGGGCGTGTTTCTTCAGGGTCGATTCAAACTCCCCCAAAGACGATTGTGTTGACTCCATGACGCCCCCTGACGTGACTCAGCCGTTGACGCGTTCGAAGATCTTTTCGATCTTTTCTTTGAGTACTTGCGCGGTGAAAGGCTTGACCACGTAGCCGTTGACGCCGGCCTGCGCCGCTTCGATGATCTGGTCGCGCTTGGCTTCGGCCGTGACCATCAGTACCGGCAGGTGCTTGAGGCGCTCATCGGCGCGCACCTTGCGCAGCAGGTCGATACCGGACATGCCGGGCATGTTCCAGTCAGTCACGAGAAAGTCGAAATGACTGCTCTCAAGCATCGGCAGCGCGGTGGTGCCGTCGTCGGCTTCCTGGGTATTGGTGAAGCCCAGGTCACGCAACAGGTTCTTGATGATCCGCCGCATCGTCGAGAAGTCGTCAACGATGAGGATTTTCATGTCTTTGTTCAATTAGACCTCCAAGCAGTCTTAAACGCGCTCAGCGCTGAGCGCGTGCTCAATCAATTCGGCACCACAAAAAAACACTGTGAACAGTCGGTTCAACGCGCCCGCCATTCCCCGAGGCGGCTGCGCAGACGCGCTGCGCACTGGCTGTGCAACTGGCTGACACGCGACTCGCTGACCCCAAGCACCTCACCGATTTCCTTGAGGTTCAGCTCTTCGTCGTAGTACAGCGCCAGCACCAGGCGCTCACGCTCTGGCAGGTTGGCGATGGCATCGGCCAGGGCCGCCTGGAAGCGCTCGTCTTCCAGGTCACGCGAGGGCTCGACCTGGGCGCTGGCGCCGTCCTCGTGCAGGCCTTCGTGCTCGCCGTCCTGCAAAAGGTCGTCAAAGCTGAACAGGCGGCTGCCCAACGTATCGTTGAGAATCGCGTAGTAATCATCGAGACCCAACTGGAGTTCGGCCGCAACTTCGTGATCTTTAGCGTCACGGCCGGTTTTTGATTCAACGGCGCGGATCGCGTCGCTGACCATGCGCGTGTTGCGGTGCACCGAACGCGGTGCCCAGTCGCCCTTGCGCACCTCGTCGAGCATGGCCCCTCGAATGCGGATACCGGCATAGGTCTCGAAACTGGCGCCCTTGCTGGCGTCGTATTTGTTGGCCACTTCCAGGAGGCCGATCATGCCGGCCTGGATCAGATCCTCGACCTGCACACTCGCAGGCAAGCGTGCCAGCAGGTGATAGGCGATCCGCTTGACCAGAGGCGCGTAGCGTTCGACCAGCTCGTACTGGGCGTCGCGCGAAGCTTTGGGATACATCTTGAAACCGCTCGCGTTCATAACACCGGTCCTGCGCTGGTGGGTTGCACCAGGCGCTCGACGAAAAATTCCAGATGACCGCGCGGGTTGGCGGGCAATGGCCAGCTGTCGACCTTCTGCGCGATGGCCTTGAACGCCAGTGCGCATTTGGACCGAGGGAAGGCCTCGTACACGGCCCGCTGCTTCTGTACCGCCTTGCGCACGCACTCGTCGTATGGCACGGCGCCGACGTATTGCAGTGCTACGTCGAGGAAGCGGTCGGTGACCTTGGTCAGCTTGGCGAACAGGTTGCGTCCCTCCTGAGGGCTTTGAGCCATGTTGGCGAGCACTCTGAAACGATTCATCCCATAGTCACGGTTCAGCAACTTGATCAGCGCATAGGCGTCGGTGATGGAGGTCGGCTCGTCGCAGACCACCAGCAGCACTTCCTGGGCGGCGCGCACGAAACTGACCACCGAGTCGCCGATACCGGCCGCGGTGTCGATCACCAGCACATCGAGGTTGTCGCCAATCTCGCTGAAGGCCTGGATAAGGCCTGCGTGCTGCGCCGGCGCCAGATGCACCATGCTCTGGGTGCCCGAGGCGGCGGGCACGATGCGCACGCCACCCGGCCCCACCAGGAGCACGTCGCGCAGCTCGCAGCGACCCTCGATCACATCGGCCAGCGTGCGCTTGGGCGTAAGGCCCAGCAACACGTCGACGTTGGCCAGCCCCAGGTCTGCGTCCAGCAGCATGACCCGACGGCCAAGCTCAGCCAGCGCCAGCGAGAGGTTCACTGACACGTTTGTCTTGCCGACGCCACCTTTACCACCGGTTACGGCAATCACCTGTACGGGATGCATGCTACCCATGTTGTCTTATTACCTTGTCTCGCTTGAACCCGGGCCACATGAGGGATTGCGCTGTGAATGCCAGGCACTTGCCGGGCAACCCCTTGATGTAGGTTGTTTGCAATATTATGACCCTCAACCTGCTCGCCTGCCTGGGTTGTGGTAGAGATCAGCGAACATGTCGGCCATGGCCTCCTCGCTGGGCTCCTCCTGCATCTGCACACTGACCGCGCGGCTCACCAGCTGGTGACGGCGTGGCAGGTGAAGATCGTCAGGAATCCGTGGTCCGTCGGTCAGGTAGGCCACGGGAAGTTCATGACTGATGACCAGGCTCAGCACTTCGCCGAGGCTGCCTGTTTCATCGAGTTTGGTCAGGATGCAACCGGCCAGGCCACAGCGCTTGTAGCTGTGGTAGGCGGCGGTCAGCACCTGCTTCTGGCTGGTGGTTGCCAGTACCAGGTAATTGCGCGACGCAATGCCACGACCCGCCAGGGTTTCGAGTTGCATGCGCAGGGCCGGGTCGCTGGCCTGCAGGCCAGCGGTATCGATCAGCACCACGCGCTTGCGCAGCAGCGGCTCCAGCGTCTGGGCCAGGGATTGCCCCGGGTCGACGTGGGTCACCGACACACCGAGAATCCGGCCGAGGGTCTTGAGTTGCTCCTGGGCACCAATGCGGTAGCTGTCCATGCTCACCAGCGCCAGGTTCTGCGCGCCGTACTTGAGCACATAGCGAGCGGCCAGCTTGGCCAGGGTAGTGGTCTTGCCCATGCCGGCCGGACCGACCAGGGCAATCACCCCGCCCTCCTCGATCGGCTCGACTTCAGGTACATCGATCTTGCGCGCCAGGTGGGCCAGCAGCATGCGCCACATCTGGCGCGGCTCGCTGATACCGGCAGTCTGGTCAAGCAACTCGCGGGCAATCGGGCCGGACAGCCCGATGCGCTGCAGGCGGCGCCAGACATTGGCCTGCTGCGGCTGGTTGCCCTGCAGCTGGCCCCAGGCCAGCGAACCGAGCTGCACTTCGAGCAGCTCGCGCAGGCCCGACAGCTCCGAACGCATGGCATCGAACAGGCGCGGGTCGACCGGCGCTGGCGCGACAGGCGCGGCCGGAGCGTCCACGTGCGGTTCGATGAGCGGCTCGGAAGCCGTCAGCGACTGGCCGGCGAACAGCTGGCGGTTGCCCTCTTCGTTCTCGCTGCGCCCGGACAGTTCGGCCTGGGCGGTGGCGATGCGCGACTGGGTCTTGCGCAGCTCGTCTTCAAGCTCGGCATTGGGGACCCGTGGGGCCAGCGCGGACGGCGTGTAGTCCAGCGCCGCCGTCAGTTCGACACCGCCGGCAATGCGTCGGTTGCCGATGATGGCGGCATCGGAGCCAAGCTCATCGCGGACCAACTTCATGGCCTGGCGCATATCGGCGGCGAAGAAACGCTTAACTTGCATGGTGCACTACCTCAGCCGTTGGGGCCCACAGTGGCGACGATGGTCACTTGCTTGTTGTCAGGTATTTCCTGATACGCCAAAACATGCAAGTTCGGTACAGCCAGGCGGCCAAATCGCGACAGCATCGCCCTGATCGGTCCTGCGACCAGGAGGATCGCCGGCTGCCCTTGCATCTCCTGACGCTGGGAAGCCTCGATCAGCGAACGCTGAAGCTTTTCGGCCATGCTCGGCTCAAGAAGAACACCATCTTCCTGACCCTGCCCAGCCCTCTGCAGACTATTTAGCAAGATCTGTTCCAACCTTGGTTCCAAGGTGATCACAGGGAGCTCCGACTCAATGCCGACAATGCTTTGCACGATGGCGCGGCTCAATCCGACACGTACCATGGCGACCAGCGCGGCGGTATCTTGACTCCGGCCTGCGTTGTTTGCGATGGCCTCGGCAATGCTTCTGATGTCACGTACTGGCACTTGTTCGGACAACAGGGCCTGCAGGACCTTCAGCAGCCCCGACAGGGAAATGACGCCCGGCACGAGCTCCTCGGCAAGTTTCGGCGAAGCTTTGGCGAGAACTTGCAGCAGTTGCTGGACTTCTTCGTGGCCAATGAGCTCGTGGCAGTGCTTGTACAGGATCTGGTTCAAGTGAGTGGCGACAACCGTGCTCGCATCGACCACCGTGTATCCCAGCGACTGGGCCTGGCTGCGCTGGCCGACATCGATCCACACCGCCTCCAGGCCAAAGGCCGGATCGCGCGCGGCGATACCATTGAGCGTGCCGAACACCTGACCCGGGTTGATGGCCAGCTCGCGGTCCGGGTAGATCTCGGCTTCGGCCAGGATCACCCCCATCAGCGTCAGGCGGTAGGCGCTCGGCGCCAGGTCGAGGTTGTCGCGGATATGCACCGTGGGCATCAGGAAGCCCAGGTCCTGGGAGAGCTTCTTGCGCACCCCCTTGATCCGCGCCAGCAGTTGCCCACCCTGGTTGCGGTCGACCAGCGGGATCAGCCGGTAGCCGACCTCCAGGCCGATCATGTCGATGGGGGTCACGTCGTCCCAGCCCAGCTCCTTGGTGTCTATCGCCCGTTGCGGCGAAGGCAGCAGGTCTTGCTGGCGCTGCACTTCCTGCTGGGCCTTGACCTTGTCCTGCTCCTGCTTTTTCCAGACCAGGTAGGCGGCTCCGCCAGCCAACAGACCGAGACCCAGGAAGGCCACGTGCGGCATGCCCGGCACCAGGCCCATCACGATCATCAGGCCAGCGGACACTGCCAGCGCCTTGGGCGAGTGGAACATCTGCCGGTTGATCTGCTTGCCCATGTCCTCCGAGCTGGAAGCTCGGGTAACCATGATCGCCGCCGCGGTGGACAGCAGCAGCGATGGCAATTGCGCCACCAAACCGTCACCGATGGTCAGCAGCGCGTAGACCTTGCCCGCTTCACCGAACGGCATGCCGTGCTGCAGGATGCCGATCAGCATGCCGCCGATCAGGTTGATGAACAGGATCAGCAAGCCGGCGATGGCGTCACCGCGCACAAACTTGCTGGCACCGTCCATGGAGCCGTAGAACTCGGCCTCCCCCGCTACCTCGGCACGGCGTGCCTTGGCCTGGGCCTGGTCGATCAGGCCGGCATTGAGGTCCGCGTCGATCGCCATCTGCTTGCCGGGCATGGCATCGAGGGTGAAGCGTGCGCTCACCTCCGAAATACGCCCGGCGCCCTTGGTCACCACCACGAAGTTGATGATCATGAGGATGGCGAACACCACCGCACCCACCACGTAGTTGCCGCCGATCACCACCTCGCCAAAGGCCTGGATCACCTTGCCCGCGGCCTCGTGGCCCTCATGGCCGTGGAGCATCACCACACGCGTGGAGGCCACGTTGAGCGCAAGGCGCAGCAGTGTCGCCACCAGCAGGATGGTCGGAAACGCCGCGAAGTCGAGCGGACGCAATGCGTACACACAGACCAGCAGGACCACGATCGACAGCGCGATGTTGAAGGTAAAGAACACATCGAGCAGGAACGGTGGTACCGGCAACATCATCATTGCCAACATCACCAGCAACAGCAGCGGCACGCCCAAATTGCCCCGGCCGATACCGACCAGGTTGCTACGGGCGCTGTTGATTAACTGCGTGCGATCCACCGAGAGTCCTCTTCAAGCAAACTTTTGACGCCTGAGCGGCGCCTGACGGTCGTCTTTGCAAGAAGCTTTCCAACTTTGGTGGGTTGGGTTTTTAGTGTGCGCTTGAGGCCTTGTGGCGCCCGCGCGAAGTGTGCGCTTGGGGCCTTGTGGCGCCGCATAAATCGAGCGCCGCCCGCGCGGCGCATCGCGGGACAAGTCGGGACGCCGAACCGCCGCTCCCACATTTGTTGCAACGTGCCATGGCCTGACAGTTCGGAGTCTTAGCCTTGACGGTACGGCGAAAATGTTGCGGCGAGCACACCGCCCCCCACCCGTCCTCTGCCATGCACCAAGGCTGACAACCCAAATCCCACAGGCCATGGCACGTTGCAACAAATTGTGGGAGCGGGCTTGTCCCGCGATGCGCCGCGCGGGCGGCGCTCGATTCATGCGGCGCCACAAGGCCCCAAGCGCACGCGGCGCTCGATCTCAAGGCCGCTGAATCTCAAGACATGCCCCCCGTCAGCCATCCCGCCGCAAATCCGGCGGAATGGGCAAATCTTCCTTCAGCGGCTCGGGCGGCTTGCCCTTGCCGGCGCGGTACTGGCGGATCTGGAATACATAGGCCAACACCTGCGCCACGGCCATGTACAACCCGGCCGGGATCTCCTGCTCAAGCTCGGTGCTGTAGTAGATCGAACGCGCCAGCGCGGGGGATTCGAGGATCTGGATGTTGTGCTGCACGGCAATCTCGCGGATCTTCAGGGCAATGAAGTCGCTGCCCTTGGCCAGCAGCAGCGGCGCGGCGCCGCCCTTCTCGGGGTCGTACTTGAGCGCCACGGCATAGTGGGTCGGGTTGGTGATGATCACGTCCGCGTCAGGAACCGCGGACATCATGCGCCGCTGCGACATCTCGCGCTGCAACTGGCGAATGCGCTGCTTCACCTCGGGACGGCCTTCGGAGCTCTTGTGCTCATCGCGCACTTCCTGCTTGGTCATCTTCAACTTGTTGAACGACTGCCATATCTGGAACGGTACGTCCGCGGCGGCGATCAGCAGCAGCCCCGAGGCCATCCACAGGGTGCTCCAGCCCACCACCTGCACACTATGGATGATTGCCTGGTCCAGCGGCTCGTTGGCAATCGCCAGCAGCGCATCACGGTCGGAAGACAACACGAGCAGGGCGACCATCAGAATCACCACGAACTTGGCGATGGCCTTGAGCAATTCCGTGAGCGAGTTGAGCGAGAACATGCGCTTGATCCCGGCCAGCGGGTTCATGCGGCTGAATTTTGGCTGCAGCAGGCTGCCGGAAAACAGGAAGCCGCCCAAGGCGATCGGCCCGATGAAAGCCACGATGAACAGCAATACCAGCACCGGTTGCACCGCCCAGATGGCCATCTTGCCGGAGGCTAGCAGGAACAGCCCCATCGAGCGCTCGTCGATCAGCACCTCGCGCGACAGCGTGAAGTTGGTGCGCATCAGCTGCATCATGGTTTCAGCCAGCGACCCGCCAAACCCCAGCAAGGCGCCAGCACCCGCCAACGTCACCAGCACCGTGTTGAGCTCCTTGGAGCGGGCGATCTCGCCTTTCTCGCGCGAATCCTTGCGGCGCTTGTCGGTGGGGTCTTCTGTCTTGTCTTCGCCGCTCTCGCTTTCGGCCATGCTCAGCGCGCCCGTGCCAGTTCACGCAGCCACTGCAGCGATTCGCTGGCCAGTGACTGGTAATGAGGAAGGATATCGGCCAGCGTCACCCAGAAGATGCCCATGCCAAGCACCAGGGTCAGCGGGAAGCCGATCGAGAAGATGTTCAACTGCGGCGCGGCGCGGGTCATCACGCCAAAGGCGATGTTGACCACCAGCAGCGCGGTGATCGCGGGCAATACCAGCAGCAGCGCGGCGCCGAACACCCAGCCCACGCGCCCGGCCAGCTCCCAGAAGTGATTGACCAGCAGCCCGCCGCCCACCGGCAAGGTGGTGAAGCTTTCGGTCAGCACCTCAATCACCACCAGATGACCGTTCATCAACAGGAACAGTATGCTCACCAGCATGGTCATGAACTGGGCTACCACCGCGGTATTGACCCCGTTGGCCGGATCGACCATGGACGCGAACGCCATGCCCATCTGGATAGCGACAATCTGCCCGGCCACCACGAACGCCTGGAACAGCATCTGCATCGCCAGTCCGAACATCGAGCCGATGATGATCTGCTCGGCGCACATCATCAGCCCGCTCAGGCCCAGCGGGTTGAATTCGGGCATCGGCGGCAGGCCCGGGGTGATGACCACGGTAATCGCCAGGGCGAAGTACAGGCGTACGCGGGCGGGCAGCATCTTGGTGCCGATGATCGGCATGGTCATCAACACCGCTGTCACCCGGAACAGCGGCAACATGAAGGTGGCGACCCAGGCGCCGATCTGCGTGTCGGTCAGCTCTAGCATGGCAGCCTCAACCGATCAGCTGCGGAATGCTGCTGTACAGGCCGGTGATGTACTCCATGAACGTCTGCGTCAGCCAGGGTCCGGCGACGATCAGCGTGATCAGCATCACCAGCAGGCGCGGCAGGAAGCTCAAGGTCTGTTCGTTGATCTGGGTGGCGGCCTGGAACATCGCTACCACCAGGCCGATCAACAGGCTCGGCACCACCAGCACGGCGACCATGAGCGTCGTCAGCCAAAGGGCATCACGGAACAGATCGACGGCGACTTCTGGGGTCATGGGTATCTCCTCTAAAGCGTCAGACGCCGCCGAAACTGCCGGCCAGCGTACCCATGATCAGCGCCCAGCCATCGACCAGCACGAACAGCATGATCTTGAACGGCAGCGAGATGATCAGCGGCGACAGCATCATCATGCCCATGGCCATCAGCACGCTGGCGACCACCATGTCGATGATCAGGAACGGGATGAAGATCATGAAACCGATCTGGAACGCCGTCTTGAGCTCGGAGGTGACGAACGCCGGCACCAGGATCGTCAGCGGCGCCTGCTCGGGGGCGGCGATGTCGGTGCGCTTGGACAGGCGCATGAACAGCTCCAGGTCGCTCTGGCGGGTCTGCGCAAGCATGAAGTCCTTGATCGGCACCTGGGCGCGATCGAGCGCTTCCTGGGCGATGATCTGCTCGCTCAGGTACGGCTGCAGGGCGTCCTTGTTCACCCGGTCGAACACCGGGGCCATGATGAACATGGTCAGGAACAACGCCATGCCGGTGAGCAACTGGTTGGAGGGCGTCTGCTGCAGGCCCAGGGCCTGGCGCAGGATCGAGAAGACGATGATGATGCGGGTAAAGCTGGTCATCAGGATGACGAACGCTGGAATAAAGCTCAGCGCCGTCATGATCAGCAGGATCTGCAGGCTGACCGAGTACTCCTGCTGGCCGTTCGCCCCGTTGGACAGGGTAATGGCGGGGATCGACAGCGGATCGGCGGCCAGCGCCATTGGCGCCGCCATCATCAGCGCCAGGGTCAACAGCATGCGCAACGCGCCCATCACGGCTTGTCCTTATTGTCCTTGCCCATCAGCTCCATGAGCCGCAGGGCGAATTCGGGCGTAGCCTGGCGGGCGCTGGCGGGCACCTCCACAGGCTCGGCGAGCACGTGCAATGCCTCGATACTGCCCGGGCTGTGGCCCAGCAGGATCTGCTCCTTGCCCACCTGGACCAGCAGCAAGCGGTCACGCGGGCCGATGGCCCGGCTGGCGATGATCTCGATCACCTGACCGCCCCGCGGCGCGGCGCCCTGCACCCTGCGCAGCAGCCAGGCAAGGAAGAAGATCAGGCCGACGACCAGTCCCAGCCCCAGCACCAGTTGCAACAACTGGCCGCCCAGGCCACCAGGAGTGGCAGTGCTGGCCGCCGGTGCGACGGCTGCCGCCGCGGCCGCTGCGGCCTCACCGCTCAATACCAGGCCCAAGGCCAGAATGGCCCGCTTCACGACCTTCACTCAGCGCAGCTTCTTGATGCGTTCGCTGGGGCTGATCACGTCGGTCAGGCGGATGCCGAACTTCTCGTTGACCACCACCACTTCGCCATGGGCAATCAAAGTGCCGTTGACCAGCACGTCGAGCGGCTCGCCGGCCAGGCGGTCGAGCTCGATCACCGAGCCCTGGTTGAGCTGCAGCAAGTTGCGGATGTTGATTTCGGTGCTGCCCACTTCCATGGAGATGTTCACCGGGATATCCAGGATCACATCCAGGTTCGGGCCTTCGAGGCTGACGTGGCCGTTGGGCCGCGGCGAGCTTGCGAACTCTTCCATCGGCAGGCGGCCTGCGCCGGACTTGGCGCCGTTGCCCGTATCGGCGGCGAGCAAGGCGTCGATGTCAGCCTGCCCGGCGTCGCCGGTTTCTTCCAGGGCCGCGGCCCATTCATCGGCCAGGGCCTGGTCCTCTGCGGAGGTAAAATTGTTCTGGTTAGCCATAATGTCCTCGACAGGCATTCAATTCGGAGGTTGCGACCGGTACGCGCTCAGCGGCGTTCGATCGGATCGATGATCTGCAGGGCCAGGTTGCCCTTGTGCGAGCCCAGCCGGGCCTTGAACGATGGCACGCCGTTGGCGCGCAGCACCAGGTGCTCGGGCAGCTCCACCGGGATCACGTCGCCTGGCTGCATGTTCAGGATGTCGCGCAGTTTCAACTGGCGCTTGGCGACGGTGGCGGTCACCGGCACGCTGACATCCAGCACGTCTTCGCGCAGGGCCTTGACCCAGCGCTCGTCCTGATCGTCCAGGTCGGACTGGAAACCGGCATCGAGCATCTCGCGCACCGGCTCGATCATCGAGTACGGCATGGTCACGTGCAGGTCGCCGCCACCGCCGTCGAGCTCGATGTGGAACGTCGACACCACCACCGCCTCGCTGGGCCCGACGATGTTGGCCATGGCCGGATTGACCTCCGAGTTGATGTACTCGAAGTTGACCGGCATGATCGCCTGCCAGGCTTCCTTGAGATCGACGAAGGCCTGGTCCAGCACCATGCGCACCACGCGCAGCTCGGTGGGGGTGAATTCACGCCCTTCGATCTTGGCGTGACGGCCGTCGCCGCCAAAGAAATTGTCCACCAGCTTGAACACCAGCTTGGCGTCGAGGATGAACAGCGAGGTGCCCCGCAGTGGCTTGACCTTCACCAGGTTGAGGCTGGTCGGGACGTACAGCGAGTGTATGTACTCGCCAAACTTCATGACCTGCACGCCACCTACCGCCACGTCGGCGGAGCGGCGCAACAGGTTGAACATGCTGACGCGGGTGTAGCGCGCGAAACGCTCGTTGATCATCTCGAGGGTCGGCATGCGACCGCGTACGATCCGGTCCTGACTGGTCAGGTCGTAGCTTCTGACGCCGCCAGGCTCGCTGGCGCTATCGGTTTGTACCAGACCGTCATCGACGCCATGCAAGAGGGCGTCGATCTCATCCTGGGACAGCAGGTCCTGCACGGCCATCGGTGGCTCCTACTGCAATACGAAATTGGTGAACAGCAACTGGTCAACGACCGGCTTGCCGACTTCTTTCTGCGCCACTTCCTGAACCACCGCGGTGGCTTTCTGGCGGAGCATTTCCTGGCCAACCGGACTGCCGGCGAGGGTGTCGAACCCTTGCCCGGAGAACATCATCACCAGGTTGTTGCGAATGACCGGCATATGCACTTTCAGGGCATCCAGCGCAAGCTGGTCACGGCCTTGCAAGGTAATGCTCACCTGCATGTAGCGCTGCCGGCCGTTCTGGTTGAAGTTGACCACGAAGGCAGGCGTCAACGGCTCGTAGATTGCCGGCGCCTTGACGTTGGTTGCTGCTGCGTCCGGCGCGGGTTCGCTGTCGGGCTTGTGCATGATGAACCAGGTAGCGCCCACCGACAGGCCGACGGCCAGCAGCAATGCCACCACCCCTATCACGATGACCTTGAGTTTGCCTCTAGCGGCGGGGTCTTTCACTGTGTCGCTCTTCGCCATGCCAATAATCCGTCATCCATCAGGGTTTCATAGGAGATGACAGGGCTTGAGCAAGTGTTATGCCAGATCAGGGGCAAACCGGACGAGATGGCCGCCCGCACAGGTCAGGCGTAGTAGTCGACCGCGCTGGAGCCGATGATCACCTGGTGCTCCACGGGCCTGGCGGCGTCGGCAACCTCTGAACTGCCCCCTTCCTGAGCCGCGCGGCGCGCGGCCACGCCGCTCAGGTGCGAACCTTCCTGCCGGCCCTGTTGCTGCTGCCCACGGGATTGATCGGCGACGTTGACGTCAGGCTGGGCCAGGCCTTGCTGGGCAAACAGTTCCCGCAGACGCTGCACCTGGCCTTCAAGGGTATCGCGCACGCCGACGTGACCGCTGATGAAGGTGACCTGGGTCTGCTGGTCCGCCGCGACATTGACGCGGATGTCCAGGCGGCCGAGTTCGGCAGGCGCCAGCTGAATCTCCGCCGATTTGAGGTTCTGGCTCGACAGGTACATCACCCGATTGACCAGGCCCTCGGTCCAGCCGCTCTGGGTCATCGTCAGCGGCTGCTGCATGACGTTGGCCGACGGCGCCACGTGAGCGGTTTTGGGCGTAGCGGCCTGGGTCAGCGCGGCAAGGCGGTCGGCAAAATCATCGACGCGGGTGTCGCTGGCGGCGCCCTTGAGATCCTTGAGACCATCGTCGAGCAAGCCCGAAAACGCCTTGTCGCTAGCTTCACCCTCCCCGCCCTCACCGTCGTTGAGTTGCAGCAGGCTCGCCAAGGTATTGACGGCAGGCTGCCCTGGAGCCGCTTCGAGCTCGGCATCCTTGGCATGGGCAGACGTAGTGCCCTGGGCCTGGGCACTTTGCTCCAGGGCCAGGCGCAAGGTAGGCAGGCCTTCCAGGGGGTCTGCCTCCGGGTCGAACGCGGTTAGCGCCGCAGCGTCGTCTTCACCACTGGCCGCTGCGGCCTGCTGCTGGAGCATCGGCGAGAGGGTCTGAGCCTGGGCCTGGATCAGCTGAGCGCCAGGCTGGGCATCGGTAAGCTGCCCGGCAACGAGACTGGAATCATGCACCGTCGAATCAGCGGCGTCATCGGCAGACTCATCGGCCGCTGGCAACTTCTTGCCGTCACCGGCAACAGAGTCGGCGGCGTCGGTACGCGGCTTGCCGCTGTCAGCCTGATCGGCACGAACCTTCGGCCTGGCCGAGGCCACCTCGTCATCGCGGCCCTGGCGCGCCATCACCTGGTCGAAGCCCGCGCCCCTGCCGTTCAACGTCTGCTGAGTCTTGTCCGCAAGGTTTGCGGCCGTGCGCGCAGAGGCGCCAAGGGCACTCGCTTGCAACAGTGGATTGGATGCAACAGGCATTGAAAAGGTCTCCGCGCCAGAAGGCTTTACTCATCTGGGCAAAGAACAGGCAAGACTCGCGCCAGGTTCGCGCTCTAATTGGCGGAAACCCGATGCCGCTCGTCCCGGTAGAAGCGCTGAACCTCGACATATTCCTGGTCGATACGGTTGATCAGGTCCTCGATGCCATACAGTGGCTGCTGCCGGACACGCTCTTCGAGCAGGCTGCACAATGAGGCCAGCCCTACCGCCCCCATGTTGCTGCTGCTGCCCTTGAAGCTGTGCGCCGCCAGGCCAAGTTCATGGGCGTCCTTGGCTCCGTGCAACTGGTCAAGCCGCTTTTCGGAGTCTTCAAGAAAGGTTTCGAGCAGTTGCAGGTAGCCATCTTCCATGACCTCCCGCAGGTCGCTCAGGACCTTGTGATCGATATGATTCTCGGACACTTGTTCACTCCTTGATCAAGCTGGATTATGCCTGAGCCGCCCAGGCGAACTCCACTCGCGCACAACGCCCGTCATCCAGCCAATGGGCACGTTGACTCAAGCGCGTTATCAGGTTCAGGCCGCGACCACTTAAACCCAGCGGTCCAGCCGCACGCGCCAGCACTTCGGCCACGTCAAAACCGCTGCCACTGTCGCGCACCTCGATACTCAGACGCCCACCGCCCTCATGCGGTTCAACCTTGAGGTCGATACAGATGAATCCGCCTTGCTGCTGGTCAAGGCGCCGGTCGCGCTCCTGGTAGTACCATGCAAATCCCGCGGCATCGCGCTTGAGCGCGGAGTCCAGGCCCAGCACGCCATGTTCAAGGGCATTGGCATAGAGCTCGGCAAGCACGCTGTGCAGGGCACCGCTCAGGCCCCGCAACCCCTGGATCCCCTGGAGAACTTGCAGCAGATACGGAACGGGATTGAAACGCTTCAGGCTGTCGCCCCGCAATTCCAGGCGCATCGACCAGTCCAGCGGGCAGTGCGGTCTGTTGTCAGGGTAGACCATTGGCGGCGGCGTGAACTGCGCGGGTACAAGCATCCCGACGTCCAGCAGGCTGATGTCATCGCGAGCCCGGCCGCCGAAGCGCTCCAGCGCCAGCATGACCTCGCTGAACAACTGCTCGGGGTCGCGGTTGTCGGCAAGCACCGCGCGCAGCCGCTCGACACCGAACAACTGCTCGTGCGTATCGCTGGTATCGACCACCCCGTCGGAGAGCAGGAATAGTCGTTCACCAGC
Organism: Pseudomonas sp. JE3303; assembly: GCF_056312565.1. Taxonomy (NCBI): domain Bacteria; kingdom Pseudomonadati; phylum Pseudomonadota; class Gammaproteobacteria; order Pseudomonadales; family Pseudomonadaceae; genus Pseudomonas; species Pseudomonas sp. JE3303. Next base: position 68,469 of record NZ_JBWGIF010000014.1, on the reverse strand, counting down.
AAGCAGGGGCAATACCTGGGTGCTGTCATCGAACCGCTCAGGGCTCAGGATGCCCAGCGGCAAGTGATGCGAGACAAGCGGCGTCAGCGGCCGGCCGTCCGCCGAGAGGCGATAGCCGTCGGGCATCCCTCCATTCCAGAACTCGACCGTGCCGCGCTGCATATCCAGCTTGAGCAGCAGCGCGCAGCAGAACATGTCGACCGGCAGGATGTGCTTGAGCTTGGTGTTCATCTCGCGCAGGGTTTCCGCCAGGCCGAAGCCCTTGGCGGTCATGCCGTAGAACACATCGGCCAGGGGCATGGCGCCCACCGCCGCCGGCAAGCCGTGGCCAGTGAAGTCACCAAGCAGCACATGCATGTCACCGGACGGCGTAAAGGCCGCCAGCAGCAGGTCGCCGTTGAACAGCGCATAGGGTGACTGCAGGTAGCGGATGTTTGGCGCCGCCAGGCAGCCGGCATGCGCCACCTTGTCGAACACCGCCTTGGCCACGCGTTGCTCGTTGAGCAGATGCTGATGGTGGCGGGCGATCTGGTCGCGCTGCTGCAGTACCGTTTCCTGCAGCCGGCGCAAGCGGTCCATGGACTGGATCCTGGCGGCCAGGATGACCGGGCTGTAGGGCTTTGCCATGAAGTCGTCGCCGGCTTCGAGGCAGCGCACCAGACCGTCCTCTTCGTTGAGCGACGTGAGGAAGATAATCGGCACCAGGACCTCGCCCGCGAGGCTCTTGATCTGCCGTGCGGCCTCGAAACCGTCCATGACCGGCATGAGCGCGTCCAGCAGGACCAGTTGCGGGCGCATTTCATTGAACAGCGCCACGGCCTCGGCACCATCTTGCGCGGTATAGACAATATGGCCCAGGCGCCGGACGATCTGCGCCAGCAGCAGGCGATCGGCCGCACCGTCCTCGGCGATCAGCACGCGCAGCGCGGCGGTGTCAGCCATGGCGGCGCTCAACTGATATCGAACAGCTTGTCGAAATTGGAGATGGCGAGAATCTTGCGCACATCCGAACTGGTGTTGACCACCTGCACCTCGGCACCGTCGCCGCCAACATGGTCACGCAACAGCAGAAGCATGCCCAGGGCGGAACTGTCCAGATAGGTGGCTTCCTTGAGGTCGACGATCACCTTTTCCGGCTTGGGATGCTGACGCTCGTAGGCCTGCCTGAATTCCTGATGCTTGCCGAAATCGAAACGGCCCTTGATCCTGATCGTCAAACTGTTCCCGTCCAGGGAAAAAACGGTTTCGACAGCCATGCGAGTTATCCCTTCAAAGATGGCGTGAAGAGAAAGGTTTAGCAGTGAAATGGCGGTGCGGCAAGGTGAGGTGCATGAGCGCGCATGATCCGCCGGGACCGCGTTCTTTCAATCGACCGTATGCCGCGGCAGGCGCTGTGACAGCTCGTCGAGAAGACGCTGCTCGCGCTTGTCTTCGGCGCGGCGCGCTTCGTCGAGATAACGCTGCACCAGCTTGCGCAGGCCTTCGACGCGGGCATAGGCCTGCTGCCAGGTGCCGCGGGCGTTGTTGAGATTGTTCTGGTGCCACACCAGGCTCTGGCGCTGCTGGGTCATGGCGGTTTCAAGCTGGCCAAGAAACCGCTGGTAGTTGACCAGCCAGCTGCCGTTGACGCCCTGCCCGCCGCGGTTGATCCACTGCAGCTGGTAGTCCTCGCGAAACCGCTCGAGCTCGGTGAGCTTGGCCTGGGCCTGGCTGACCTGCTGCTGGAAATGCCCCAGGCGCTGCACGGCCTTGCGCTCGGCTTCTTCGGCCATGTCGACCACCGGCGCCAGGCGCGCCCCTCGGCTGAGTTCGGCCATGGTCTATCAGTTGCCCGCCGGCGGCGCGAAGACGCCCGCCAGCTGCCCACGGCTCTGGTCGAGACTGACATTCTCGTCAAGCGCCTGGCGCAGGTAGCCGACCAGCTTGGGCTGCAGGGCAATGGCGAGATCGGTTTCCGGATCACCACCGGGCACGTAGGCCCCCACGCTGATCAGGTCACGACTCTGCGACAGGCGCGACCACAGTTGCTTGAATTTCTGCGCCTGGCGCAGATGCTCAGGGCTCACCACCTGGGGCATGACCCGGCTGATCGAAGCCTCGATGTCGATGGCAGGGTAATGCCCCTCTTCGGCCAGGCGGCGCGACAGCACGAAGTGCCCGTCGAGCACGCCCCGCGCCGAGTCGGCGATCGGGTCTTGCTGGTCATCGCCTTCGGACAGCACGGTATAGAATGCAGTGATCGAGCCCCCGCCCTTCTCGCCGTTACCCGCGCGCTCGACCAGCTTGGGCAGCTTGGCGAACACCGAAGGCGGATAACCGCGGGTAGCCGGCGGCTCGCCGATCGCCAGGGCGATCTCGCGCTGTGCCTGGGCGAAACGGGTGAGAGAATCCATCAACAGCAGGACATTCTTGCCCTTGTCGCGAAAATACTCGGCGATTCGGGTGCAGTACATGGCTGCGCGCAAGCGCATCAGCGGCGCGTCATCGGCGGGCGACGCCACCACCACCGAACGCTTGAGGCCTTCTTCGCCGAGGATGTGCTCGATGAACTCCTTGACCTCTCGGCCACGCTCGCCGATCAGCCCGACGACGATGATTTCGGCCTCGGTGAAACGCGTCATCATGCCCAGCAACACCGACTTGCCCACGCCAGTACCGGCAAACAGGCCCAGCCGCTGGCCACGGCCCACGGTCAACAGTCCATTGATGCTGCGAATGCCGACGTCCAGGGGCTGGCTGATCGGATCGCGGTTGAGCGGGTTGATCACCGGGCCATCCATCGGCACCCAGTCCTCCGCCTTCATGCCGCCCTTGCCGTCCAGCGCGCGGCCGGCGCCGTCCAGCACCCGGCCAAGCATGCTCATGCCCATGGGCAGCCGGTTGCTGTCGTCGAGCGGCACCACCCGCGCACCGGGCGCGATGCCGGCGACACTGCCGACTGGCATGAGGAACACCTTGCCGCCAGAAAAGCCCATCACTTCCGCCTCGACGCGCACCGGGTGGTAGCTGTCGTCGTTGATCACAACGCAGCGGCTGCCTATCGCGGCGCGCAGGCCTTCGGCTTCGAGGGTCAGGCCGACCATGCGCAGCAGGCGCCCTTCCACCACAGGCTGCGCGGGCAGGTCCACCGCCCCGGCGTAGGCGCCCAGGCGCTTGGCGAAACTGGTGCGGTCAAGGCGCATCGGGGTTGTCCAGGTCTACCGAAAGGTCAGGCGCGGCTGGGTGCAGCGCCTGGTCATGCAACTGATCGAACAATTGTGCCAGGCCTTTCTCGATACGCGTCTCGATGGTGGCATCGATGCGGCTGTGGGCCGTCTCGATACGGCAACCGCCCGGCAGCAGCGTTTCGTCTTCGAGGAATTTCCAGTTTTCTTCGTGGCGTTCGCGCAGGGCCTTGGCCAGCTCGAAATCCTGGGGATTGAGGTGAATGCGGATGTTTTCGGCGCCCATCGGGAGCAGCTTGAGCGCTTCACGCAGCACCTGGGTGATCTGGCTGGAGTCGGCGCGCAACTCGCGGCCGATTACCTGGCGGGTGATGTGCCCGACCAGGCTGATCATGGCCTTCTCGATCTGGGTGTCCTGCTCGGCGATCGGCTCCATCAGGTGGCCCATCAGCCGTTCTAGGCCGGCGAGCTTGTCGGCCAGCGCCGCTTCGGCTTCCTGGCGGACCTTGAGCTGAGTGCTGTGAAAACCTTCGCGCTCGCCGGTAGCGAAACCTTCGTTGTAGGCTTCCTGGCGGATGCTCTCGAGTTCCTCGAGGGTCAGCGGCTGGACTTCCTCCAGCGGCACTTCCTCGATTTCCTCCTCGATGACTTCAGGCTCGGGTTCGGGCGCAGGCTCCGGCCGCGGGTCGAAGCTGGGCAAGGCCCAGACATCGAGGCCTTCCAGGTCACGGGCGCGGATCAGGTCGCTGGGACGTTCTGTGGACATATTTCTGGACTACTCCTGAACCGTTTGGACGCTCCTGCAGTTAAATCATTTCCTCGCCGCCCTTGCCGCCGAGCACGATCTCGCCGGCTTCGGCCATGCGGCGGGCAATGGTGAGGATCTCCTTCTGCGCGGTCTCGACGTCGCTGACGCGGACCGGGCCCTTGGCCTCGAGGTCGTCGCGCAACAGCTCCGAGGCACGCTTGGACATGTTCTTCAAGACCTTGTCCTTGACTTTCTCGTCCGCGCCCTTGAGCGCTACCACCAGCACGTCCGAAGACACCTCGCGCATCAGCGCCTGGATACCGCGGTCGTCCACGTCGGCAAGGTTGTTGAAGACAAACATCAGGTCTTCGATCTGCTCGGACAGGTCGCCATCGACCTCGCGGATCGAGTCCATCAGCTGGCCTTCGACCGAGCTGTCGAGGAAGTTCATGATGTCGGCCGCCCGCTTGATCCCGCCCAGCGTGGTGCGCGCGGCATTGGAGTTGCCCGAGAACTGCTTCTCGAGAATCTGGTTCAGCTCCTTGAGCGCTGCCGGCTGCACGGTATTGAGCGAGGAGACGCGCAGGATGATGTCCAGGCGCACCTTGTGGTCGAAATTGCTCAGCACTTCGCCAGCCTGGTCGGGGTCGAGATAGGCGACAACGATAGCCTGGATCTGCGGGTGTTCGAAGCGGATGACGTCGGCCACGGCACGCGGCTCCATCCACTTCAGGCTGTCCAGGCCGCTGGTGTTGCCACCGAGCAGGATGCGGTCGATCAGGCCGTTGGCCTTGTCCTCACCCAGGGCCTGGTTGAGCATCTTGCGGATGTAGCCGTCCGAGCCCACGCCCAGGCTGGTCTGCTCGCCGACGACTTCGACGAACTCGCTCATCACCTGCTCGACCTGCTCGCGATGGATGGTGCCCATCTGCGCCATGGCAACGCCGACCCGCTGTACTTCCTTGGGGCCCATGTGCCGCAATACCTGGGCGGCGTCGGTCTCGCCCAGGGACAGCAGGAGGATGGCCGCCTTGTCGACACGGGTCAGTTTGGCGGTAACGGCTCGGTTATCACTCATCGGCGTTGATCCACTCTTTGACGACCTGGGCCACTCGGCCCGGGTCTTCGGCCACCAGGCCCTTGATTGCGTTCAACTGCGCCTCGTAACCCTCGGTCGGGCTTGGCAACAGAATGCTTTGCGGGCCACCGAGGCTGACGCGGTCGTTGGCCACTTCGCCATCCATACCGATCATCCCGCCCAGTTCCATGTCGCGGTCGTTGGCAGCGGCCTGCTTGCCGCCACCGGTGATATTGTTGAGCACCGGGCGCAGCACGCCGAATACCAGAACCAGGATGAACAGCACGCCCAGCACTTGCTTGACGATGTCCCAGAACCAAGGCTGCGAATAGAACGGGATCTCGGCGATCACCTCGCCGCGGTCTGCGGCGAATGGCACGTTGATCACGCTGACGCTGTCGCCACGGCTGGCGTCGAAGCCCACGGCGTCCTGCACCAGACGGGTGAAGCGCGTCAGGTCCTCGGCCGTCCAGGGCGCACGGGTCGCCTCGCCGGTCGCGGCGTCGAGCTTGACCTGATCGTCCACCACCACGGCCACCGACAGGCGGGTCAGACGACCCTGCTGCTGGCGGGTATGACTGATGGAGCGGTCCAGCTCGAAGTTCTTGGTCGATTGCTGGCGCTTGTCGGCCGGGTACGGTGCGAGCATCGGCTGGCCAGTGGCCGGGTCCATGATCTGCTGGCCGTTGGCGTCGAGCAGCGGCTGGCCAGGCTGAATCGCCCCCGCCGCGCCGGCGGTGCCACCGGTGGTCTGCGGTGCGCTCGCGGGACCTGGCGGCTGGTTGCTCAGCGCACCGGGCACGCCCTGCGGGCCCTGGCTGCTGGTGCGTTGTTCTTCGACCGACTGCTCGCTGCGCAGCGCTGGCTGGTCAGGGTTGAACTGTTCGGAGGTGGACTCGACGGCGCTGAAATCGACGTCGGCCGACACTTCGGCCTTGTAGCGGTCATTGCCCAGCACCGGTTGCAGGATGTTGTGCACACGCTGGGTAAGCATGCCTTCCATGCGGCGGCTGTAGTCGAACTGCTTGCCGGCCATGGTCAGCTCGGTGTTCTGGATCTGCTCGGACAGCAGGTTGCCCTTCTGGTCCACCACGGTGACCTGAGACTTGTCGAGCTCGGGAACGCTGGCGGCAACCAGGTTGACGATGGCTGCCACCTGACCGGCCTCGAGGCTGCGGCCGGCGTACATTTCAACCAGCACCGAGGCGCTCGGCTTGCGCTCATCACGGACAAACACCGAGCTTTTCGGGATGGCCAGGTGCACGCGGGCGCCCTTGACGTTGTTCAGGCTCGATACGGTCCGCGCCAGTTCGCCTTCGAGGCCGCGGCGATAACGCGTCGCTTCCATGAACTGGCTGGTACCCAGGCCCTGCTCCTTGTCGAGGATCTCGAAGCCCACGTTGCCATCGCTCGGCGCCACGCCCGCAGCAGCCAGCTTGAGGCGCGCACGGGACAGGTCGTCGGCCTTGACCAGCAGCGCGCCGGAGTTGGGCTCGACGTTGTAGGAAATGTCGGCAGCAGCCAGGGTATCCATGATCTGCTTGGTGTCCATGCCCGACAGGCTGCCGTACAGCGGACGGTAGTCGGGCTGCTGGGACCACAGCACTACGGCGAAGCCGATGGCCACGCTCGCGGCCAGGCCGACCAGCAGGGCAACCTGGCGCAGCACGGGCATGCGCGAGATGTTTTCCAGGAACGACATGCCAAACAGGGGCGGCTTGCCACCTGGCGGGCTGCTTTTCGCGGGCATGTTGTCGGAGACTGCTTCGGCCATGACTTACTCTGTCCTCAAACCGGCATTTGCAAGATGTCTTGGTACGCCTGGACCACTTTGTTGCGCACCTGCGTCAGCGCCTGCATCGACACCGAGGCTTTTTGCGAAGCGATCATCACGTCAGTGAGGTCGACACCGCTCTTGCCAATTTCAAAGGCGCTCGCCAGCTGCGAGGAAGCCTGCTGGGTGTCGCTGACTTTGTTGATGGCCTGCCCGAACAGATCGGCAAAACTGCTCGAACCCACTTCGGGTGCGGCAGATGCCTTGGGCAGCGACATGGCATCGGCCTGCATGGCCCGCATGTCCAACATCAATCGATTGAATTCAACACCTTGGCTCATGGACTCTTCTCTCCGAGGGCCGCATTTTTTTGACACTACACAGCGGCTAGCCAGGATCTAGCAACAAGAGTGCCAGCCCGGCCCGTAGCGATATTAAAAAGGACTTGCGGGCATCAGCCGTAGAGGCTGGCCTCCACGTCGAAGCCCGCATCACGCATCTGCGCCAGCTTGTAACGCAGGGTGCGGGGGCTGATACCCAGACGCTCGGCGGCTTCCTTGCGGCGGCCGCGCTCGGCGCGCAGGGTGTCGATGATCATCTGGAATTCGTGGCGCCGCAGGTCGTCGCCCAGGCCGCCAGCCATGTCGGCTTCGTCGCGTGGCGCAGGCACTGAGGATGGCTGCGGCCCAGGGGCCGGCACCAAGCCTGGTTGCGGCCCAGGGGCCGACAAGGGGATGACGCCGGCCAGACAGAAATCCGCCGCCTCGATCACCCCGCCCTGCTGCAGGATCAACGCGCGCTGGAGCGCATTGTCGAGCTCGCGCACGTTGCCCGGCCAGGCATGGCCTTGCAGGCAGGCGCGCGCGGCATCGGACAGGCACACCTGCACATGCTTCATCTTGCGCGCATGGCGCGCCAGGAGACGCTCGGCCAGCGGCAGGATATCGGCGCTGCGCTCACGCAGGGGCCGCCAGGACAGCGGGAATACCGAAAGCCGGTAGAACAGGTCTTCACGAAAACGTCCCGCCGCCACTTCACCGGTCAGGTCACGATTGGTAGTGGCCAGCACGCGGATATCCAGGGCGATCGGCTTGCGCCCACCGACCCGCTCCACTTCGCGCTCCTGCAACACCCGCAGCAGCTTGGCCTGCAGCCCCAGGGGCATCTCGGAAATCTCGTCGAGCAGCAAGGTGCCGCCATTGGCCTGTTCGAACTTGCCCGCCTGGGCGGCGATGGCACCGGTGAACGCGCCTTTCTCGTGGCCGAACAGCGTGGCCTCGAGCATGTTGTCGGGAATGGCCGCGCAGTTGATCGCCACGAAGGGCTGCGCCGCGCGAGGCGATTGCTGGTGAATGTAGCGCGCCAGCACTTCCTTGCCGGTACCGGACTCCCCGGAAATCAGCACGGTCGACTCGCTGCGCGCGACGCGTGCGGCGAGCTCCAGCAACTGCCGACTGGCGGGCTCGCTGGCCACCGGACCGTCGTCGCCGGCTGCAGGCAAGCGGCCGGCGGCGTGCCGGTCCACCAGCGACAGCAAGGCCTTGGGCTCGAATGGCTTGACCAGATAATCCACCGCACCTTGGCGCATGGCCTCGACAGCGCGCTCGACCGCGGCGTGGGCGGTCATCAGCAGTACGGGCAGCTGGGGCTGGCGCTGGCGCAGCCGGGCAAGCAACTGGTGCCCGTCCATGCCAGGCATGTTCACATCGCTGACGACCAGGCTGAAGGCTTCGCTTTCGACAGCCAGGAGAGCGTCTTCGGCGCTGCTGACCGCGTGGTAGTCGAAACCGCCGATCTCAAGCGTGTCGCCCAAGGCCTCGCGCAGCACGCGGTCGTCTTCGACCAGCAATACCTTGATATCCATTACAGCGCCTGGCTCGGCTGGGCTGCGATCAGCGGCAGGATCACCCGCACGCAGGTGCCACGGCCGACCCGCGAGCGCAGTTGCAGGCTGCCCTGGTGAGCACGCGCCACGGCTTTGGCCACCGCCAGGCCCAGCCCGGTGCCGGTGGCCTTGGTGGTCAGGAAGGGCTCGCCCAGGCGCGCCAGCAGATCAGCTGGTATGCCACTGCCGGCATCGCTGATGCACAGGTGCAGGTCTTGCCCGCGCCGGTACAGGTGCACCTTGAGGCGAGCGGGATCAGGACTCGCCTGCAAGGCGTTATCAACAAGGTTGAGCAGTGCGCCGACCAAGGTGTCGCGGTTGCACAGCAGCTCGCCGAGCTGACAGTCGCACTGCCAGCGCACCGCATGGCCTTGCACGTGGGTCTGGGCCGCATGCTGCAAGGCCTGGAACAGCGCCTTGGGGGTCAGGCGGTCGCCAAGCGGCAGCTCGCCACGGGCAAAGACCAGCATGTCGCGGACCTGATGTTCAAGCTCATGCAGGCGCTCCTTGAGATTGCCGGCAAACCGCAGCCGGGTCTCCTGTGGCAGCGATTGCTCGGGGTCGGCAAGGTGACTGGCGTAGAGCATGGCGGCCGACAGCGGCGTGCGGATCTGATGCGCCAGCGAGGCGACCATGCGTCCCAGCGACGACAGGCGCTCATGGCGCGCCAGCTGGTCTTGCAGGCGGCGCGTCTCGGTGAGGTCGGTGAGCAGCACCAACTGGCCCGGCTCGGCATCCAGCGAACGGGTAGCGATCGACAGGCGGCGGCCATCGCGCAGCGACACCTCGTGGCCATCGTCTTCACGGGGCGAGAAACTGCGGGCGATCACCTGGCGCCACAGCTCACCTTCGAGCGGCTCCCCCAACAGCTCGCACGCCGCGGGATTGGCCTCGCGCACGTAGCCTTGGGCATCGATCACGATGATGCCCCCAGGAAGCAGGTCCAGCAGGTTTTGCAAACGATTGGCCAGCCGCTCTTTCTCGCCCAGCTCGGCGATGCGCTGCGCACTGACCACGGCCAGTTCACCCTTGAGCTCGCTGACCCGTGCCTCGAGCATGCCGTAGGACTCGCTCAACTGGCTGGACACCTGGTTGAACAGCGCGAACGCCTGTGCAAGGTCGGGACGGCGTTCCTGCTCGGCCGGGGTACGCGCGTGCGAGGCGGGGACTCGGGAAATAGGGGCGGCCTGGGGCATCGTGCTCTCTCGCGTGGCTGACCGTCATAAAACGGTGTGTTGCCAGCGGTATAGCAATAGACGTGCCGAAGGACGTGCGAGGAATCGGGGATCAGTGCCCAGAAACTGGCCGAGGCCTGAGCTGACGGGGCTTTGCGCCCTTGCGAAGACGAAGGTGATATCGGCTGACGGGCCCTCCGTGGCCCTCATGACATGAGGCAGGCGTCAATCCTCCGCCTGCTCCTCCCCATCACGGCGGCTCATGCCGTATTTGCGCATTTTCTCCACCAGCGTGGTGCGGCGAATACGCAGGCGCTCGGCGGCCCGGGCCACGATGCCATTGGCGTCGTCCAGCGCCTGCTGGATCAGTCCCTGCTCAAGGCCACCCAGGTAATCCTTCAGGTCCAGCCCCTCGGGGGGCAACATCGCGTGGGAAGAGAAGTTCTGTGTATGACCGTTGATGGCCACGCGCTCTTCCAGATCGGAGCGAAGGCTGTCGACCAGCTGCTCGTCCTCATCATCGACGTAGCGGAATTTCTTCGGAAGTTCCGCCACGCCGATCACGCCGTAGGGGTGCATGATCGCCATGCGCTCGACCAGGTTGGCCAGCTCGCGGACGTTGCCCGGCCAGGCATGCCGGCAGAGCGACATGATGGCGGCGGAGTTGAAGCGGATCGAGCCACGTTTCTCGTGCTCCATGCGCGAGATGAGCTCGTTCATCAACAGCGGGATGTCCTCGACGCGTTCGCGAAGTGGGGCCATCTCGATGGGGAATACATTGAGCCGGTAATAGAGATCTTCGCGGAAAGTACCCTCCTCGATCATGTTCTCGAGGTTCTTGTGGGTCGCGGCGATGATGCGCACGTCGATGCTCTGGGTCTTGTTGCTGCCCACCCGCTCGAAGGTACGCTCCTGCAGCACGCGCAACAGCTTGACCTGCATCGGCAGCGGCATGTCGCCGATCTCGTCGAGGAACAAGGTGCCGCCGTTGGCCAGCTCAAAGCGCCCGGCACGGCTGGTGATGGCGCCGGTGAAGGCACCTTTTTCGTGACCGAACAGCTCGCTCTCCAGCAGCTCCGCCGGAATCGCGCCGCAGTTGACCGGCACGAACGGCGCTTCGCGGCGCTTTGAATGGTAGTGCAGGTTGCGCGCGACCACCTCTTTGCCGGTGCCCGACTCACCAAGGATCAGCACACTGGCGTCGGTATCAGCCACCTGCTGCATCATCTGCCGCACGTGCTGGATGGCACGGCTGGTGCCGACCAGGCTGCGGAACAGGTTGGGCTCGCGCTGGCGGCCGCGTTCACGGGCCTGGTCGTACATCTCGCGATAGACCTGGGCGCGGTGCAGGGAATCGAGCAGCTTGCTGTAGCTGGGCGGCATTTCCAGGTTGGAAAGTACGCGCCTGCGCAGCTCGTCCGGCAGCTCGGCCGAAGAAGTTTCACCTAAAAGCAGGACCGGAAGGAACTCATCCCATCCTGCCACTGTCTTTAGCAAGCCCAAAAGGGTCGATGGCGCGCTCACGGCTCCAACGAGGACACACAGTACCTCGCGAGTAGTGGGCAAAGACTGCACTGCCTGCTGCCAGTCGTCGCTAGAACAGGACAGGTTGTCTTCGCCGAGAAAATTCAGCACCACGGCCAGATCGCGGCGGCGGGCGCTGTCGTCATCGATCAGCAGAATCTTGGTTTCACGCCACATGCAATCGGAACTTCCCTAGTCATCTCGCGCCCGAAGGGCTTGCTCGACATCGATCAGTCGAAACGGTGTTCGACGATCGAGATTGGAATACAGACACTAGTTAAGTCAAAAAAAAGCACACAGTCAAATTTATGGCGTGGCTTCTTGGTCGGTCCAGCGTCAGCTGAACAGATGGTATACCTTTGAGGCGTTCTGCGCCTGACGGATCTGGGTCATCTCGTCGACTATCGACTGACGTGCGTCACTTGCGACCTCGATCAGTTGCCGATACACCGAGAGCAGATCCTCGAGGGCGGCTCGCAACGCGATCTCGTTGACCGAGGCTTCGGCCATCACATCCTCCACGCACAGCCGGCACTCGACGTCGAGGTCGCCGATCACTTCCCAGTTGCGGCGGGCCAACGCGGCAACCAGCCCCTGGCGGGTCTGTTCAATACGCTCGAGTACCACGCTCATGATGCTCTCCTACACAGCCTGGGCGGGATCAGCGACCGAGTCCCAGCCTTCCTTGACCGTGATCAGCAGGCGCGCGACCTCGTCGAGGATGGAGGAGTCGTTCTTGGCATTGGCTTCGACCAGGCGACGGCTCATGTAGGTGTACAGGCTGTCGAGCTCGGCGAGGGACTCGCCGTGGTTTTCCAGGTCGAGCCCTTCACGCAGGCCACCGACGATGCCGATGGCCTTGCCGATCAGCACGCCACGCTGGGCAATATCATTGCGCGCCATGGCGCCCTTGGCCTGAGCGATACGGTCCAGGCCACCCTGCATCAGCATTTGCACCAGGCGATGGGGGCTGGCCTCGGAGGTCTGTGCCGCACCATTGACTTTCTGGTATTGCCGAAGGGCCAACATCGGGTTCATGTCTTACCTCATTGCAGCGATAAAGGTTGCGTATGGCCTTTATATCGCCTGTCGTTCAGGAAACTTTAGGGAAGGAAGATGCATGCCAGGGCTGCAAACCCCAGGGCATGCATCAGCAATCAGGAACTCTTCTGAGCGTTGATCGCATCGAAGAACGAGGTGATCTGGTCGGCCTGGGCTTTCATCTTGCCCAGCGCAGTGTCCAGGGCCACGTACTTCTTGGTCAGCGCTTCGGTCATCGAATCGGTGCGCCGGTCGAGCGCGGCCTGCTGTTCGGTGAGGTTCGAGGCCACTTTGTCCAGGCTGCTCTTGCGGGTCGCCAGGCTGCCGTCGGTGGAGTTGTACGGGTCGATAGCAGCACTCAGACGCTCGAACACCCCACCGGTACCGGTGAAGAAGCTCTGGACCTGGGAACCGAGCTTCTTGTCATTGAGCGCTGCGGTGAACTTGGTGGAATTGAACTCCAGCGTGCCGTCCTTCTGGGTGTTGATACCCAACTGGCCCAGCGTATTGAGCTCGTCGCCAGCGCCTACCTCGGACATCACCTTGCGCACATCGGCCAGCAGCGAGCGCGTGGTAGGATCGTTGGTCAGCGAGCCCAGCACCAGGTTGTCATCCGCGTCACGGCTGGTGGACGTCAGCGTGGTGATCGCTTTTTGCATCGTGTTGTAGGCATCGACGAACGCCTGCACCGATTTTTTCAGGCCATCGCTGTTGGTCGCCACGGTCAGCTTGGTAGCTGCCCCGCCGGTCGGCGTGGCACCCGTCAGCTCGAGCGTCAGGCCGCTGATGGCTTCGCTCACGGTATTGGTGGCGCTCTTGACGGTCAGCCCGTCGATCGTCAGTTCAGCATCCTGCGCGGCGGCGGTGATATATCCGGCGCCACTGCCGCTCATCTGCTGGGTACCGTCGATATTCAGCGCGGGTATGCCGCTCAGGGAAATGTCGTTGCCCGCACCTGTCGCCGTGGAGGTCAGCACCAGGCGGGAGCCGGTATCGTCCGTGATGATGTTGGCGGAGATGCCGTTGAAGCTCATTTCCTTGTTGATCTGGTCACGAACGCTTTGCAGCGTGGCGCCGCTGGCCACGTCGAGCTTGTACGACTTGGTGCCCACGCCGATGGTCAGTTCGCCCGCGTCGATCGATGAGGACGCGCCATCTTCGAACTGCTGGCTGGCTACCTTGGAGCCGGTGGCCACCTGCTTGACCAGGATGTCGTAGTTGCCAGCGACCGCAGTGTTGCCCGAGGTCACCTTGACCACACCCTCGTTGGCCGACGTTGCCGCATAGGCATTGAAGGAGGGCGAGGTGGTGGTGTTGAGTTTCTTGATGGCGTCCTGGAACGCCGTGAGGGAGCTGCGCAGCGCGCCGATGCCCGAGATCATCGCCGAGTTGTTGGCGGTCTGGCGAGTGATCTGCGCCTTCTTGGCAGCGGTATCGGAATTGACCAGCGCCGAGACGATGTCGGTGATGTTCAGCCCCGATCCCAGGCCTGTGGATGAAGTAATCGGACTTGCCATGCTGTTGCCCCTCTGGTTGACGCGTCAGGTCGCTTCTGCACGCCCGACGATGGCCACGCCATGGTGTGTTCGCCGCCCGGTCAGACCTTGGCGTCGAACAGAATGCTGTTTACATCGCTCAGGTTGTTGGCGATCCGCAGCGCCTCCTCGGAGGGTAGCTGGCGAATCAGCTCACCAGAATCGCTGGCGATGACCTTGACCACGATCTTGCCTGATTCTTCATCCGTGGAGAATTGCAGGTTGCGTCGGGTCGAGTTGAGAAATTGTTCGATGTCCGAGACGGCGCTCTTGACCTTGTCGACGTCGTCCGCCGATGACAGCTCGGCTTTTTCACTATCACGCGGTGTCTCTGCCAACCGGGCCACCGGTTTGTCGCCAACCTGCTCGGCCGTACGCAGCGCCGGGTAAGACAGGTTCAACTTGACGCTCATGTCCATGTCGACCACCTCAGAATGAAAAGACGGGGAAGCGCTTCAAGAGCACTCCCCCGCCGGTGACCATCAGCGATTACTGAAGCAGTTTCAGTACGGCGGACGGCAGCTGGTTGGCCTGGGCCAGAACCGAGGTGGAAGCTTGCTGCAGGGTCTGCTGCTTGGTCAGCTGGGCAGTTTCAGCAGCGAAGTCGGTGTCCTGGACGCGGCCACGAGCGGCCTCGGCGTTTTCGTTGATGCTCTGCAGGTTGTTGATGGTGCTGCTGAGACGGTTCTGGGCGGCACCGAGGTCTGCACGGGTGCTGTTGATCGACTGCAGTGCGTCATCGATAGCGCCGATGGCGGCGTTGAAGTTGGTTTCGATGTCCGAATCGGCGCCGCTGATGGCGATGGTGCCGCTGGAGACGCCCAGGGTCGATGCGGTCAGGTCAGCCAGGGTGATGGTGATCTGGTTGTTGGTACCGGTGTTCGAGCCGACCTGGAAGGTCATGGTCACGCCGGAGTTGAGCAGGTCCTTGCCGTTGAGCTGGGTGCTGTTGGCAATACGGGTCAGCTCGTCGGACATCTGGCCGAATTCGGTGTTCAGGGCGGTGCGGTCTTCTTCGCTGTTCGAGCTGTTACGCGACTGGACGGCCAGTTCACGCATACGCTGCAGAATGTTGGTCTGCTCTTGCATCGCGCCTTCAGCGGTCTGGGCGATCGAGATACCGTCGTTGGCGTTCTTGATCGCCATGGTCTGGCCACGGATCTGCGAGGTCATGCGGGTAGCGATCTGCAGGCCGGCGGCATCGTCTTTGGCGCTGTTGATTTTCAGGCCGGAAGACAGACGAGTCATCGAAGTCGACAGCGCATCGGTAGCACGGTTCAGGTTCTTCTGGACGCCCAGGGAGGTGGTGTTGGTGTTGACAGTCAAAGCCATGACGAATTCCTCGTTGGATTAGTTACTACGGCTTCCGGCCCTGGCATCCGCCGGGTGTGGCCTAGAGAACCTTCATGATTGTTATCGTCGCCAAACCCACTTGCTTTAGTGCTTTTTCAAAAAATATTGCTGGCATCCTGCTACCGCCCCGTAAAACAAGAGCCTGGAAGCGTCAGCCTCGGCTCCACGCCTGGGCCCACCCGAGCACGGAGGATTGATCGAGCATCCACTGCTCGTTTACCTGCTGGCGCAGACGTTGCCCCTGTCGCGCCCTGTCTTGCGGATCCGCGAGATGACGCTCGATAGCGTCAAGCCATTGCTGCCCTGTATTGGCGACGCGCGTCACCTCGAGTGGGTTGTCGAAGGCCGGGGTATCGCTGGCGATAACGCAGTAGCCGCAGGCGCCAAACTGCAACAGCGCCAGCGGGCTGCGGCAGCTGTCGAGGCCGCTGGTGCCGAGCGGCGCCAGGGCCAGGTCGAGGCGCAGGGCGGCGAGCCGCTGGGGGTCATTGTGCGGTGCGTCATCCAGCACCTCATGGGCAATCTCGCGCAGCGCGGGGGATACGTCTCCCCACAATATCCAATCCACCCGGCCGGCCAATGCCTCTACCACGCTGGCAACCAGCTGTGGATCGAGGCTCGTCGAGGGTTCGATGGCGCAGCCGATACGCGGCCGGGTGTCGCACACAGCCTCTGCCGGCAGGTTCAGCCACTGCTTGCCCAGGCGGGTCTCGCGTACTTGAATGTCCGGGTGCAACGGCGCAAACGCCTCCGCCAGTGCCTGGGTGGGGACGATCAGGCGGTCCGCCAAGGCAGCTGCCTGAGTGAGGGCATCCCAGCGCTGCATCGGATCGACCCCTGCAGCGGCGGGTGAAGTCGACAGAAACGCCTGGACCTCCAGCACGACGAACACACCGGGCACGCTGCGCGCCTGGCGCATGGACTCGAGCGGCACGGTGTGCAGGGCGTCCTGGAACACCACTACATCGGGCGCGAGCCGTCGCAACTCCGAGGCAGACAAGGCCTCGCTGCTGATGGCCGCATCGACCAATCCTGCTTCGCTCATGGCCTCAAGCGGTGCGAGCAGCCGCGGCTCCTGCGCCTCCATCGCAGCGTTCGGGCAGCCGAGCACCACCGGCAGGGGCCGCCAGGCCAGCGGCCGCCAGTTGAGCGCGGTCCGCGATTCCAGCGCGAAGGCTTCAGCGCTCAAGGTGAGGTTGCTGTTATAGGCTGGATCATTGGCAAGCACCTGCGGCCAACGCGCCTGGACCAGCTCAATATCCGCCGGGGCTGGAGGTCCAGCTTGCCGTTGCTCTTGCACCAGCATCGCATGGGGCGTCCACACCACCAGATGGCCGGCCCGGGTGATTCTCAGGCACAGGTCGAGATCGGCCAGGCTGCCTGGGGACATCTCTTCGTCCAGCCCGCCAGCGGCTATATAAAGATCCTTGCGCACGAGCATGCATGCGGAGGGCACGGCGCTGAAATTCTGCACCGTACTCAAGCGCTGCATGAAACCGCTCTGGTTGATGGTCAAGTGGTCGAACGCGGGCGCAGCCCCGTCTTCCAGACCCGCGATGAGACCCGATTTCTGCACCCGCCCATCTGTGGTGACCAACGTCCCGGCGACGATCGCGACCTCGGGACGCTGCCCCTGATTGAGCAGCTCATCGAGCCAGTCGGGACGGATGGCGACTGTATCGCCGTCAAGCAGCACGAGGAATTCCCCGCGGGCCTGCTGGCTGGCCTGGTTGACCGCGGCGGCCCGCGAGGCAGCAGCGGTAGCCTGGATGACCCGCACCTTGCCGGCGCCGATCCCCTGCATGCCCGATAGCCATTGGCGTGCCTGCGCATCCTCCAGTTGATGATCGACGATGAGGATTTCGAAGAAGGCGTAGCCCGTGTGACTCAACAGGCTCTGCAGGCAACGCTGCAGCAACTCCAGGGGGTAACCGGCGTATACCACGATCGACACGAAGGGACGTTCGGCATGCGCGTAGTCGATGCGGTAGCGACGGCTGCCTTGCGGGGCGACTTGCGCCTGCTCGAAGCCTCGCCGCGCAAGGTGACGCTCGAGGCTCGCGACTTCGTCCGGATTATCAGCGGCGACTGGCGCATCGCGCAGCAGCAGGGGTTCGGACAAGTGCGCGATACCCTGCAGGCCACCCTCCTCGATCAGCCGCAGGATCAGGTCCAGCTCCCCGGCACCCGGCAAGCTCGCATCGAAGCCGCCCACCTGCGCGACCTCGCTGCGGCGCAACAGCCAATGCCCGGCCATGATGACCGGCATGCCGAGCAGGTAATCCAGGTTGAAACCCGGGCGCAGTGCCGCCTCCATGTCGCGCGTGCCCCGGTACAGTTCGTCGCAGTACACCATGCGCGCAGCGCCCGCGTCCGGCAGCTCGAGGTCGAGCATGAGCGTGCCGCTGGCCAGCAGTTCGTCGCCAGCCTCAAGCAGAAGCAGCCAGTCCTTGTCGCTGTGCCGAACGATGTAGTTGAGTTCGCCGACCCACAGGTCGGTGCCAGGGGCAGCATCGATGACATGCCGTTCAAGACGAGCGGTGGTGACGCCGGACCAGGCCTCGACGCTTGCGCGCGTGGTTTCCAGCGCAGCGCCTGCCCCTTGGCGGTCGATGACAATGATGCAAAGGCTCAGCCGGCCGGCCAGGTGCGCACGGCGCTCATCGACCAGCCGCTGCTGCACTGGCGTCAGGGTACGTTGTGACAGCCAGTGCTTGACTGGCGTCGCCCGGGCGGCTGAGTTGTACCATGCCTGCAGGTCGGCGTTGCCCATCGGCTGCACCCCTTCGGTGCTGAAATAGCCCATGAGGTCGAGCTCGTGGAAATGCTTCGGCGCCTTGAGCGTCGCCACCTTTACAGAGTGGTTCTGGCCCTCGGGGCGAACCCAGCCGAGTGCCTTGGCCGCCGTACGGTAGCGGGCGAAGTGGCCTGCGGTGATCTCCGGCGTCTCGCGCTGGATATGGCTGAACTGCGATTCGGAAACCCGGAAGCACGCAAGCATTTCGTTCAGCAAGACCAGATCGCCCTGGCGCAGCAGCTTGAGGTAGATCGCCAGGTCGCCCACCCAGTGCATGACCTCGCCATCGAGCAGCATCAGGTCATCGCCAAAGGCGAGCACGTCCTCGCGCCGGCACAGCACACAGACCGGTTCTCCGATGAAGTTGTAGATATGCTCGCCCAGGAACGAAGCCAGCTCCTGGCCATCGATGATGACGTCATGCTTGAACGGGAAGATGGTCAGGATGGTGTTGCCGAGCAGCTTGTCGTGCCCATCGATGATGCACCGGCGTGCCGAGACCAGGCTGGCCTGCGGGTGGGCCTGGGCTGCAGCGAGCAAGGTGCTTACCGCTGTCGGCAGCAGCAGGTCGTCATCGTAGAGAAACTTGATGTATTCGCCCCGGGCTTCGCGGATGCCGCGGGCGAGGTTGCGGTATTCGCCCAGGCGCTCGGCGTTGTGGAAATAGCGGATGGGAAATCGGCTGCGGGGGCGGTTCCGTTCGATGATCAGCTCGATGGCGTTGTCCGGGCAGTCGTCGCATACCACGATTTCGATGTGGGCGTAGTCTTGCAGCAGGGCGCTGTTGAGGGCCTTTTCGAAGAAGTGGGGTTTGTAGGAAGGGACTACGATACTGACCAATGTGGGGCTGTTCATCTAACGTCCTGCTGAACGGAAAGGGTCAAGGGCCGTTGGGGGGACGTGATGTCAGGTTTCCGGCGGGGGTCCTCGAATTGGCAGGGTCAAGCAAGAACTTGGCCAAGGGTCGTGGCAAAGGCAGGCAGATCAAGGCCGGACGGGTTACGCCGGATCCGAGGGGGCGTGCGATGAGGCTATGGCTGTATTCGAAGTCACACGGGTTATCGGCCCAAAAAAAACGCCGCTATGGCAATAGCGGCGTTTTTTCCACAACAGGACGACTTAGTCGGCGCGCTGGATGATCGCAGAGCCCCAGGAAAGGCCTACGCCGAAGCCGCTCAGCGCTACGCGCTTGAAGCGTGAATCGAGGACGTGCTTCTCGAGCAGCAGCGGAATGCTCGAAGAGACGGTGTTGCCTGTCTCGATCATGTCCTTGATGAACTTGTCCGGGTCGGCTTCCTCGAATCGCCGGGCGACGGCATCGACGATCGCAGCGCTGCCCTGGTGAATGCAGAAGGCATCGATCTCGCCTGCCTCCAGGTTCGACTCCTGCAGCAGTTCCTGCAGATGGGCCGGTACCTTCAGCAGGGCGAAGTTGAACACCTGGCGCCCGTTCATGAAGAACACGCCATCGGTGACTTTCAGATGAGCGGCCCCCGAACCGTCGGTCCCGAACTTGGCCTTGCCCAGCTGCCAGGGGGCGTCTTCGCCCATCCAGGTCGCGGTCGCGGCATCACCGAACAGCATGGCGGTGTTGCGGTCTTCGGCATCGACGATCTTCGAATAGGGGTCGGCGGTAATCAGCAGGCCGTTGCGCAGCCCCGCCGCTTCCATGAACCCCTTGAGCGCGTAGATGCCGTAGACATAACCCGAGCACCCCAGGGAAATGTCGAACGCCGCCACATGGGTGGGCAGGCCGAGCTTGTCCTGGACGATCGCCGCCGTGTGCGGCAGACCTTCTTCGTCACCGTTCTGGGTGACGACGATCACGGCGTCGATGGCGTCGCGCGACAGCTGGGGATTGGCGGCGAACAGCGCATTGGCTGCCTCGACGCACAGATCCGAAGTTTCCTGCTCAGGCGCCTTGCGCGGCAGGAACGCCGAACCGATCTTGCCCAGGATGAACGATTCGTCCTTGCCGAACCGGGCACCCTGCTCATAATTGTCCGTGCCTTCTGGTGGCACGTAGCTCGCAATGCTTTTGATGCCAATCATCATGGCTTCCCAATGAATTAGCTGCTCTATTTCACCGCCTGGGGCCGCAGGTATCGACGAACGATCACCCCGCCAGCAAGCGAGTGCAGGCACCGACCGATAGCATTGACCAGTCGGGAACCCCCGTAATGGTATAGAGATGCATCTGGTGACTTACAAGTCACGCCTATGACCTACGATCGCATATTTCATCTGGCGGCGCACGCTCAACCCTGCGCCCGGCGACTCAGTCGGCCAGCCAGCCGCGTACCCATTGCTGCAGGTGATGATCGCGCAGCACGTAGTCGCGCCGCACTGCCTCGCGCAGCTCATCGCCCATGCGGTAGCTGGCCACCGGATCGCCGAGATGCTGGCGGATGGCCTGGAGCCACTCCTCGGTACTGTTGCTGCGTACCCGTGTGCACGGCAGATCGCCCTTGTAGGCCGCCGTATCGCTGCAGATCACCGGATAACCGCAGGCACCGTATTCCAACAGGCGCAAGTTGCTCTTGCAATCGTTGAAGATGTGGAACTCCAGTGGCGCCAAGGCGAGGTCCAGGTTCAGGCTGGCCAGCTTGGCGGGGTAAAGGGGCAGGTTGACCACCGGGTGGAACTCATGGATGTAGGGCTTGAGCGCCTCCGGGCACATGCCGAAGAACACCCACTCCACCTGGTCCGCGAGCGTGCGCACTACGTCGGCGATGATTTCCAGGTCCCCGCCATGGCTGGTCCCTCCTCCCCAGCCGACGCGAGGCTTGGCGCCAACTCCCCGGCGGCTCTGCAGCTTGAGCCAGGGATCAGGGTCGAGCATGTTGGGCACGACGCGGATGTCCCGGTGCATGCCGGACAGCGCATTGGCCAGGGCATCAGTGGTGACTACCACACGGTCGCACAGGCCGATGCCACGCCGCAGGTGGTGCTCGATGTCGCTGGGCTTGTTGCGCGCATGGCTGTTCTTCGACGGTGCCTGGAGCACGTAGTCGTCGATCTCGAAGATGCGCCGGGCGTTGGAGAAGCGCGCGATGCGCTCGATGTCCTGCACCGCTTCGTGGTTGTGGCGCAGCTGCAGGATGACCACGTCAGGGTCCATCCGCGCCAGCTGGACGATCGTCGGCGCTTCGTAGGCGATGCGGCCGATCACCTGGCCGGCGGCTTGCAGCGCCTGGAGCGGCTGGATCACCCGATAGGTGCCGACTGCCGAGGAGTTGATCGGCAAGCCCAGCACCGACGGCACCGCGCGTGCGCACAACGGGTTCCAGCTGTCGCGCAGACCAGGATCGAGGCTGTAGTTGACCGTCATCAACCCCAGGTTGCTGTTGTACGCGGGGTCGCGCGCAACAAAAGGCAGCCAGCGCTCGAAGAACGCGCGCTGCTGCGCCTGAAGCTGTTCGCCAGGCACCAGGCTGGCCGCACGCGCCCCGCCCTGCAGGCAGGCGTAAGGCGTCCACACCGCCAGATAGCCGATCTGCCGCGCCTTGAGGCACAGGTCGAGCTCGCTCAGGCCCCAGTCGAACGCTTGCCCATCGAGCCCACCGACTTCCTCGACCACAGCCTTGCGCACCAGCAGGCAATCGCCCGACAGCACGGTCCAGTTCTGTACGACCTGCAGGCGCTGCAGGTATCCGCGCGACAAACCATCCTCACCCACGCTCACCGGGCCGACGGCATCGCCGCCGCCCATGACCAGGCCCGCATGGACGATCTTGCCGGACGCGTCCACCACCTTGGCGCCCACCAGCGCGACTTCGGGGCGTTGGGCATGCAGCATCATTTCGTCCAGCCACTGTGCCTGGAACACCTGCAAGCGTGGCGACAGGGTCAGCAGATAGTCGCCCTGGGCCTCGCGGGCGGCAGCGCCGATCAGTGCCACCGGAGCACTGGCGGCCACTTGCAGCACGCGCAGCATGGCGCCGCCCACCCCCGACATTGCCTGGAGCCACGACTGCGTGGCGGCGTCGACCTGCTCACCGGCCACCAGCAACAGCTCGTAGCGCGGGTAGGCCGTGCGTTCGATCACGCTCATCACGCACTGCTGCAACGTTGCCAGGTCGCCTTCACACACCACGATGATCGATACCAGCGGCTGCAGCTCATGCAGGTACTCGACCCGGTTGAGCATTGGCAGGTCAGCTGGATGAACACGGTGGTTCACGCCAAGACGGTCCAGGTGAGCCTTCACCACGTGGCTGTTCTGCTCCGCCACGGCGCCCTGCGATAGCCACTGGGCAAAGGTGAAGGCCGACTGCACCTGCAGCTCGGCGATGTGATCGACCACCTGCGGCCCCCCGCTTTCGACCAGCCGCCAGAGCAGGTCATGCGCGGCCAGTTCGCCGAACTGCGCGTCAAAGCCGCCAAGCGTCCTCACCGCCTCGCAATCGAAGGCCAGGGTACGGCCCACGTAGGGATAGCTGCGCATCAGGTCCAGGTTGAAGTCCGGCTTGAACACCGGGTCGACCGCCCGCTCGTCGACCCAGGCGCCTTCGTCGCTGTAGGCGCAGGCAATGCCTGGCATTACAGCGATGCGCTCGGCAAGCACCAGCAGGGCCGACTCGGCGAGCCGGTCGCCTGCGCGCAGCAGGTAGATCCAGTCAGCGTCCTGCAGCCCCGCCAGCACGCCGCTGAGCTGGCCAGGCCAGTTCGCGTCCGGTGCCAGACAGGTTACAGGCAGCGAGGTGGCTGGCGCTTCGCTGGTCAGCACCACGCAGTGCTGCGCCGGATAGAGCTGTGATTCAAGGCTTGCCAGCGTCTGGCGCACGCCCTCGGCATCGCCTTCGGGATCGAGCAGCACGGGCACGATCCGCGGCTGCCGCGGCCAGGCCGCCAGCGTCGGCGGCAGCATGCGCCGCTGGGCCGGCGTCAGGCACCGCTCACCGAGCCACTGCTGATACAGCTCGTCGTAGCTTTCGCTGTCGGTGCCGACACGCCCCAGCATGCAGGTCTGCCAGTTGCCCAACTGCAACACCATGTTCACTTCCTGCCACGGCCTGGGCGCGAGCTGCGCCTGCACCAGCGGTATCAGGCGCACCCAGCCATTGGCAGGCGCCTGTTCGCCGGTACGCTGGGCGAGCATCTGCTGCAACCAGCCGCGCTCGGCCCTGGCGGCCAGCACGCTGTCCGGCTGCTTGCTCAGACGCTCAGGATGCAAGCGCTCGATCAGCAGCACCTCGGTGAGCATCACCATGTTCGCGCGGCGCATCAGGCAGACGAAAAACGCCTGGTCGAGCAGCGCGTTGAAGCCCTGCCCTTCCCCGGTCAGGGCGCGCAACAGCTCGAGCGCTTCTTCACGGCGCATGAGCGCTGCGGAGAAATTGCCCAGGAAATTCAGCGCGCGCCCGTCGAGCATGGACAGGATGTCGGCCCCCTTGAACAGGCTGTCGACATTGGCAAAGCGCGCGTTGGACAAGCGCATCGGCAGGATGTAGTTGCCCGCATCCGCGTACACCCGCTGCGCCAGCACCAGGCCGACATCGGCATGCTCGCTCAATACCTGCGCCTGGCGCTCCACGCACCGCGGCAACAGCCGGTCATCGTCGCACAGCACCTTGACGAACTCGCCCTGCGCCAACGCCACCGCCTGCACCAGATTGGCGACAAAGCCCAGGCGCCGCGAATTGCGCACATAGCGCAGCGATGCGCTGCCCTGACCTTCCAGGGAACGGACGATGGCCTCGATCTCGTCCCCATCGCTGTCATCGCACACCAGCACCTCCAGCCCCTGCTGGCTCTGGGCCAAGGCACTCTGCAGGGCGAGATTGAAGAAACGCGGATTGAAGGCGGGGATGACGATGCTGGCGCGGGGCTTATCGTTCACGGCGGGAACCTGGAGAAAGGGCGCATGCGCCGCTCGAGGCGACGCATGGCGTTGAAACGGGAGGACGAATCAGAGGTAGTTGACCAACGAGAGGTTGGCGATCTTGGCGTAGGACTGCAGCGAAGCGGTGAGCATGTTGCTCTGCATCTGCAGGCGCACCAGCACTTCCACCGAGTCGGTATCGCGGATCGAGCCCTGGGTCTTGGTGTTCTCGGCGCTTACTGCCTCGTTGGTCTCGGCCTGCACATCCAGCGCCTGGCCACGGCCACCGATGGCACTCACCGAGGCGCTGACCTGGTTGATGGCGCTGAACACGTTGCCCATCGCCGAGTCCAGCGAGGCCTGGAAGTTCTGCCGCGACGCCTCATCGCCGCCCACCGGCGTGGTCAGTGTGGTGCGCAACTGGCCGATGGTGTCGAGGATGTTCTGGGTCTGGTGGGTATTGACCTTGATCGCGAAGCTGTCACCGGACTTGGCTGCATTCGGTGCGCCCGAGAGCTCGAAGCTGACACCCGCCGCAGTGGCGGTGGTGCCATCGGCACCGCCGAGCGCGCCCTTGGCCACCGGACGGCTGTTGGCGGTGATCGGGTCGGCGTACAGCTCGAACTCGGTGTCGCTGGTGAACTTGAGCACGGCGCCGCCGCCTGGGAAGGCTGCCTTGTACTTGTCCACGTCGGTGATGCTTGCCGAAGTCACCTGGCTCGACGACGAGTTGCCGGCGCTGCGGGTGCCGGTGATCGAGTCGGGCTTGGAAGTCAGGCTGAAGGTGTGCCCCTTGATGGCTGCGTCCGGGTCGGCGCTGTCGCCTTCCTTGTAGGTGACGTCCAGGCGCAGGTCGACACCACGGAAGCTTACCGTGGCATTTTCGGCATCGGGGTTGAACTTGCCGCCCTCGGTCGCTTCCAGGGTCACGTCCTTGCCCGCGCCATCGGTGATCTTGAACTGGGTGCTGCTGGTGAATTCGAGGGTGTAGGGTTCGCCGCTGCGGAAACGATCGTTGTACACGGCACTGCCCGATACCTGGCCATTGGTCAGGTTGACGCGGCTGTCGGCGGCGGCTGGCGAGAGCAGGCTTGTCTGGCTGCGGCTGGTGTTCACGGCCTGCTCGAAGGCGGCGTAGCCGGTTTCGTTGGCGGCAAGGCTGAGCGTGTCGCCCACCTGCAGCAACAGGCTGCTCTGGTCGCCCTGGTAGGTATAGGTGCCATCGGCGTTGCGCGTGTAGGGCGCGGTATCGCTCTTGGAGCCCGCGAACCGATACTTGCCGTTCTCGTCCTTGCTGTTCATCAGGCTGACCAGCTGTTCTTCCAGGGACGTCAGCTCATCGGCGTTGGCCTTGCGGTCGGCATCGGTGAAGCTGGCGTTGCCGGAGCTGATGGCCAGCTCGTTCACCCGCTGCAGGATGTTGCCGATGCTGTTGAGCGTGCTCTCGGCGGTACCCAGGGCATTGCGCACGGTGGTGATGTTGCCGCTGTACTGCTTGAGCATGTCCTGCTGCTGCTCAAGCTGCAGCAGGCGCGCGGCGCCTACCGGATCGTCGGCCGCGGTGCGGATGCGCAGGTTGTCGGAGGCCTGCTGCTGGGTCTTCACCGTGTTGGCGAAGTTGCGCTGATAGTTGCTGCTGCTGTTGGTGTAGAACTGGGTAGTGGAGATGCGCACGGTCTACGGCTCCTTAAAGGCTGTTGATCAAGGTGGCGAAGGTTGCTTGTGCCGCCTTGATGATCTGCGACGACGCCGTGTAGTACTGCTGGAACTTGATCAGGTTGCCGGTCTCTTCATCGATCGACACCCCAGACACCGAGTTGCGGCTGTCGGTGGCGGACTGGTGCAAGGCGGTCGTGGCATCGCTGTCCATGATGGACTGCGCGGCCTTGCCGCCGACGTTCGACACCAGCTTGGCGTAGGCATCGGTGATGCTGATGCCCTTGCCGTCGGCACCGAGGCCGACGGTCTGCCTGGTCTGCAGGTCGAGCACCGCCTGGGCGTTGCGGTTGTCGGTCGAGCCTGCGCCAGTCAGTGCCACCGTGTAGTTGTCGCCGTTCCTGGGCGCGCCGGTGATCGTCATCTCGAAGCTGAAGGTCTTCTGCGTGGTGCCGTCCATGACCGGGTTGCCACTGGCATCGACCATCGGCACGCTCAGCTGCAGCTTGTTGCTCTGCCCGGGGACGATGGAGCCGGAACCGATCGCGGTGCCTTGGGCGTCATACAGCTTGTAGGCCTGGGGCGAGCTCGTGTCGTCACCGAACACCAGCTTGACCGGGGTCGAATACTTGATGCCGGCCTGCAACTCGGAGCGCTGCGCAGAATCGTAGATGTCCAGCTCGGACACCAGTGTCGGCTGGCCGATCTGGCCAGTGCCCTGGTTGCCGGAGCCATTGGTGGCAGTCAGCGGCGAAGACAGCGCCAGGCGCTTGGGGTCGGTGAGCACCGACACGATATCGGCCGCAGCGTTGCGCGTCGGGGTGATCTTGAAGCTGTCACCCGCCTTGAGCGTATTGCCGTTGAGCGACAGGCTGAAACCCTCGATCACCGCGGGCGGATCGTCGTTCAGGTCGAAGCTGCCCATGGCGGTGCCTTCGGGCAGCTTGCGCACGCTGTAGCCGGTCTCGCTGGTGAAGGTCACCTGGTAGTCGCTGGTGGTCAACTTGCCGGTGTCCTTGATGGTCACATCGAGGTTGCCGGAGTTCTTGTCGTTGGTGCTGCTGGCAATGCTGCGCTCGCCCTTGGCCTTGGCGCTGTTGATGTCACCGAACAGCATGGCGCCGAAGTCGCCGTTGTTGTCGATGCCTTGGGACAGCTGGCTGTTGATCGCATCCGACACCACCAGGGCCACGCGCCCCAGCTCGTTGAGCGCGGGGTCGAGGGTTTCCTTGCGGTAGCGCAACAGGCCCCCGAGCTCGCCGCCGGTGGTGCTGTTGGTGATGTCCATCCTGGTCGAGCCGCGGTTGAGCATCAGGCTCATGCGCGTCGGGTCGCTCTGGCCTGGCGCCACTTCCAGGGTCTGGGTGGTCTTGCCGAGCACCAGCGCCTGACCGTTCTTGAGGTAGACGTCGTAGTTGCCTTCGCGCTCGACCACGTCCGCGCCAATCAGCCCGGTGAGCTCGCGCACCGCGCCGTCACGCTTGTCGAGCAGGTCGTTGGGGGCACCGGATACCGACGACACCCGCGAGATCTGGTCGTTGAGGTCGGCGATCGACTTGGTCAGGTCGTTGACCTTGGTAGCGAGCGCTTCCATGTTGCCGTTGATGGTGGTGTTCTGCTGGGTCAGCTGCGAGGACAGCGCGTTGAAGCGTTTGGCCACGGTCTGGGCGCTGGTCAGCAGCAGCTGGCGAGAGGCGTCTTCGCTCGGCTTGGCGGCGGCATCCTGCATGGCGGTGTAGAAGCTCTGCAGCGCCGCGGTGATACCGGTGTCGCTGCTCGACAGGGCGGAGTCCAGCGGGGTGATCTGGCTCAGGTAGGTCGAGGCGTCGGTGCTCAGCGAGTTGGTGCTGCGCAGCTGGTTTTCCAGGAACGAGTTGTACACCCGGCGCACGTCGGCCAGGGTGGTACCGCTGCCGATGAAGACGTTGCCGTACTGCTGCGAGCCTTTGGTCTGCTGGACGGTCTGCTGGCGCGAGTAGCTCTCGACATCGGCATTGGCGATGTTGTTGCCCAGGGTGTACAACCCGGACTGGGCGGCGCCCAGCCCAGACATGCCAATATTGATCAAACTCGCCATGGATCCAGCCCTTTAAAGTTTCGTTGTGGTACCGAGCGACGCATAGCTCTCGTACGACTTCATCTGTCTTGCGATCTGCGAGATCTTGCTGGCGTAGTTCGGGTCGGTTGCGTACCCGGCCTTCTGCAGCTCTCGCACAAACTGTTCCGGGTTATCGGCAGACTTCACCGCATCTTGATACCGCGCATTGTTCTGCAACAGGCTGACCAGGTCATGGAAGCTGTCCTGGTAGGAGTCGTACGAGCGGAACGTTGCCGTTTCCTTGACGAACTTGCCATCGACGAACTCGCTGGTGATCGCCCGTGCCTTGTCGCCTTCCCAGTTGCCGCTGGCCTTGATGCCGAACAGGTTGTGACTGCTCCCACCATCGGCATCGCGCATGACCGACTTGCCCCAGCCAGTTTCCAGCGCAGCCTGGGCCACCAGGTAGCGTGGGTCGATACCGATGCGCTTGGCGGCTTGCTCGGCCATCGGCAGCATGGTGGCGACGAACTCGTCGCTGTTGGCAAAGGCCTTCTTCGCGGGTGCCAGCGGCGGCTGGGCCACTGCGCGGCCCTGGATCTGCAGGCCGCCAGGCGCTGCGAAGGTTTTTGCCGGCTCCCAGTCGCCCTTGGCAATCGCATCGCCCTGCACGCCTTGGCGGGCCGGCAGCGCGGCGGTGTTGGTCACCGCTGCCGCAGCATTCGCCGATGGCACGATACCGGCCAGAAGACGGTCGGTAAGCTTGCCCGGCAACGCCAGGCGGCGCGAATTGAGCGCGGCAACATCGTTGCGCGCTGTGGCACTCGATTCGCTGCGCACTGGCTCGGTCACCCGATTGCCCCACAGCGCCGGCTGGTTGCCTTCGATGCGCGGGAACGGGCTGGTGTTGGCGCCACTTGCGCCCTTCTGCTTGGACAGCTGGCGCATCAGCACTTCCTGCAGGCCGATACCGCCGCCCTCGCGGGACATGCTCACGGCCAGCTGCTGGTCGTACATTTCCTGGTACTGCTTGACCGTCTCGGTGTTCAGCGGGTTGTCGGCGGCCAGCACATCGCTGGCCTTGCGCGAGGCCTTGAGCATTTCGCTGATGAACAGCGACTCGAACTCCTGGGCCACCTTGCGCAGGTTGCCGTCGCTGTCGCGGTCGCCGACCTTCAGCGAGTTGAGGCGATTGAGGTCGGAGTACGAACCGCTGTCGGCAGTGCTGGAGACCAGGCTCTTGGGATTCATCGCCAGCGTCCTCAGATCACGATCAGGTCGGCCTGGAGCGCGCCGGCCTGTTTCAGGGCTTCAAGGATGGCCATCAGGTCGCTCGGCGCCGCGCCGACCTGGTTCACCGCGCGGACGATCTCATCCAGCGTGGTACCCGGGCCGAACTTGAACATCGGCTTGGCTTCCTGCTCGGCATTGACCCGCGAGCGTGGCACCACGGCCGTCTCGCCATTGGACAGCGGCCCGGGCTGGCTGACGATCGGGTCTTCGGTGATGGTCACCGTCAGGCTGCCATGGGTGACCGCCGCAGGCGATACCTTGACGTTCTGGCCAATCACGATGGTGCCCGTGCGCGAATTGATGATGACCTTGGCCACGGCCTGGCCCGGATCGATCTCGAGGTTTTCCAGGATCGACAGGTAGTCGACACGCTGGCTCGGGTCCATGGGCGCGGTCACTTGTACCGAGCCACCGTCCAGCGCCTGGGCGACGCCTGGGCCGAGCAGGTCGTTGACCTTGTCGACCACGCGCTTGGCCGTGGTGAAGTCGGGCCGGTTGAGGTTCAGGGTAAGGCTGTTGCCCTGGTTGAAACCGCTCGGCACGGCGCGCTCGACGCTGGCGCCGCCGGGAATGCGGCCGGCCGACGGCACGTTGACGGTGATGCGCGAACCGTCGCGGCCCTCGGCATCGAAACCGCCGACCACCAGGTTGCCCTGGGCGATGGCGTAGACGTTGCCGTCGATACCCTTGAGCGGAGTCATCAGCAGGCTGCCGCCGCGCAGGCTCTTCGAGTTGCCGATCGACGACACGGTGATGTCCACCACCTGGCCTGGCTTGGCGAACGCAGGCAGGTCGGCATGCACCGAGACCGCCGCGACGTTCTTGAGCTGCATGTTGCCGGAGCCTGCCGGCACCTTGATGCCGAACTGCGACAGCATGTTGTTGAAGGTCTGCACGGTGAACGGCGTCTGGGTGGTCTGGTCACCCGTGCCGTTGAGCCCTACCACCAGGCCGTAGCCGATCAGCTGGTTGGTGCGCACGCCCGAAATACTGGCGATGTCCTTCAGGCGCTCGGCGTGGGCACCGAGAGCGAAGGTCAGGACGAACGTTGCGGCAATCAGCTGCCTGAAATTGAACATGGGCATCCTGACTCAGAAGGGCCAAAGCGGGCTGAGGAAGAAGCGGTCCAGCCATCCGGGCTGGCTGGCATCGGCAAAGGCACCGGTGCCCGAATAGGTGATGCGCGCATCGGCGACCCGGGTAGACGGCACGGTGTTGTCGGTGGCGATGTCATCGGCGCGGATCAGGCCGGCGATGCGCACCAGCTCGTCACCGGTATTGAGCGTCATCCACTTCTCGCCGCGCACGGCGATGATGCCGTTGGGCAGCACGTCGGCCACGGTCACGGTGATCGAGCCGGTCAGGGTGTTGCCCTGGGCGGCCTTGCTGTCGCCCTTGGTCGAGCGGTCGCCGCTGTAGCCGGCGTCCAGGCTCAGGTCGCCGCCACCGAACGGATTGTTGGTGTTGGGCGTGGCGCCGAACAGCGAGCTCAGGCCGATGCTGGCCTTGCTGGTCTTGCCGACCTGCGAGTTGGCGCTCTTGCTCGCTGAGGTGCGCTCGTTGAGGGTGATGGTGATGATGTCACCCACGCGGAAGGCCTTGCGGTCGCCATACAGGTTCTGCTCGAACCCCGCCTGGTAGATCGAACCGTTGTTGGCCGCCGCCGGCAATGGGGTGCGCGGCAACACCGGCGCATAGTACGGGTCGTTGGGCTTGGCGACAGGCGCAACGCAGCCAGCCAGCAGCACCACGCCACCGAGGGCGAAGACGGATAACAGACGATTCATGACGCTTACCTCATGGTGTAACGGGGTGCTGGAGCGGTCTCGGGCCTTCAGGGCTTAGAGCTGCTGGGTAACGAACGAGAGCATCTGGTCGGCGGTGGAGATGACCTTGGAGTTCATCTCGTAGGCCCGCTGGGTGGTGATCATGTTGACCAGTTCCTCGACAGTGCTGACGTTGGAGTTCTCCAGGGTCTGCTGCAGGGTGGTACCGAAGCCGTTGAGGCCCGGGGTACCTACCTGCGGCGCGCCGCTGGCGGCAGTTTCCAGGAACAGGTTGCCACCCATCGCCTGCAGGCCAGCCGGGTTGATGAAGTCGGCAGTCTGGATGTTGCCGATGACCTGCGCGGCCGGGTTGCCGGCGGTGGTGATCGACACAGTGCCGTCCTGGCCGACGGTAAAGGTCTGGGCTTCTGGCGGCACGACTACCGCAGGCTCCAGGGGGAAACCGTTGGCGGTGACGATCTGGCCATCGGAGTTCAGGTGGAAGGTGCCGTCACGGGTGTACGAAACGGTGCCGTCTGGCTGCAGGACCTGGAAGAAGCCACGGCCGTTTACCGCCATGTCCAGCGGGTTCTCGGTGGTCTGCAGGCTGCCCGTGCTGAAGTTCTTCTGGGTGCCGACGATGCGCACACCGGTACCAACCTGAAGGCCCGACGGCAGTTCGCTGTCCTGGGTCGACTGGGCACCTGGCTGACGCTTGATCTGGTAGAGCAAGTCCTGGAATTCGGCGCGATCACGCTTGAAGCCGGTGGTCGAGACGTTGGCCAGGTTGTTGGAAATGACCGTCAGGTTGGTGTCCTGGGCGGACAAGCCGGTTTTACTGACCCAAAGAGCCGGAAGCATGGTGTTCTCCTCGCGCGCCTGATTTACGGCGCCCGTTCAAGTTTGATTAGACGATTTGCAAAACCCGAGCCATGGCTTCATCGCCTTCCTTGGCCGTGTTCATCATTTTGATGTGCAGCTCGAACTGCCGGGACAGCGCCAGTACCGAAGTCATTTCTTCGACGGCATTGACGTTGCTCGCCTCCAGGAAACCCGACACTACCTTGACGTTGACGTCTGCGTCGGCAGGCTGGCCGTTCTTGGTGTGGATCATGCCGTCCAGGCCCTTGGTCAGGTTGCCGATGCCCGGGTTGACCAGCTTGATGCGGTCAACCTCGGCCATCACCCGTGGGTCCTCGCCCATGGCGCGGATACTGATGGTGCCGTCATCACCGATCTCGACCTTCTGCTCTGGCGGCACAGCGATCGGGCCACCATTGCCGAGGACCGGCATGCCGTTGCCGGCACGCAGCACGCCAAGGGCGTCGATGTTGAGGCTGCCGGTGCGCACGTACGCTTCGCTGCCATCAGGCGCCTGCACGGCGATAAAGCCATTGCCGCTGACGGCGACGTCCAGCTCGCGGCCGGTCTCCTGCAGCGCACCCTGGGTGAAGTCGGTGGCCGGACGCTCGCTCAGGGCATAGGCCCGCGACGGAAAGCTGTCGCCGAACACCGGCATCGAGCGCGCCTGCTCCAGGTCGCGCTGGAAGCCGTTGGTGGATATGTTCGCCAGGTTGTTGGCATGGGCCCGCTGTGCCAGCGCGTTCTGGCTGGCTCCGGTCATGGCCACGTAAAGCATCTTGTCCACAGTCATCCTCCGCTGCACGGGCGGTCGATTGCCGCTCGCCGTTGCTTGTGCAGCCACTAAAGCAAGTTTCAAACCAACTTTCATTTAAATGAAAAAACCCCGTGAATACGGGGCTTTCAGCATGCGGGCGGCAAACCCGACGTCGTAATTACGGCGCCGGCTTGCCGCTGGCGGCAACAGATCAGCGGTCGCGACAGCCGCCGTTGGTGTATGGGCCGGCGAAACGCTTCCAACCCTCGCCCGGGGACCACTGCGAACAGACCAGGCGCCCATCGGCCTGGCTTTCCCACCGGTACCAGGGAGCCGTGCCGGCGTGGGCCTGGAGCAGGAAAACGGTGGCCGCAAGAGCGACGAGAATGGACCTGATCATGTTGCCCATCACGCCATCTGGATAACGGTCTGCATGATGGTGCTTTCAGTCGAGATGGTCTTGGCGTTCGCCTGGTAGTTGCTCTGCGCCTTGATCAGCTCGACCAGCTCCTGGGTGAGGTTGACGTTCGAGCCTTCCAGGGTGTTGGATTCGATCGAACCGAGGGTCCCGGTCCGTGGCGCGTCGATGTCGACTGCACCGGACGAGTACGTTTCCTTCCAGCGTGTACCGCCGACCTGCTGCAGACCCTGGTCGTTGGCGAAGCTGGCGACCGCTACCTGGCCAATGGCCCGCGATTGCTGGTTGCTGAAGCTTGCAAACAGGACACCCGTGGAGTCGATGCTGAGGCTCGACAGCACGCCCGTGGCATAACCGTCCTGGGACTGCGATTCGCGCGCGGTCTCGGCATTGTAGGAAGTGGCGCCATTCAACGACAGCTTCATGCCCTCGGCATTGCCGACCGCGCCGTTGGAGCCCCAGGTGCCAGCGGCATTCTGTGCAGCCGGAACCCAACCCGTCATGGTGAACACACCACTGGCCACGGAGAACGAGGAGCCCGCTGGCAGGCCGGTGCTGTCAGCAGTCATGTTCTTGACGCTGCCATCGCTGTTGAAGCTGATGGTGCCGGTCAGTGGCGTGGTGCTGGAGGGGTCCATCGGATTGCGGCCGTCGATCAGGGTGTAGGTCGACCATTCGTTCGTATCCGTCTTGCGGTAGAACTGCTCCATGGTGTGCTCGTTACCCTGGCTGTCGTAGACCTTGGTCGGGAACGACCGGCTGTAGGTCGTGT
This sequence comes from Pseudomonas sp. JE3303, assembly GCF_056312565.1. NCBI lineage: Bacteria > Pseudomonadati > Pseudomonadota > Gammaproteobacteria > Pseudomonadales > Pseudomonadaceae > Pseudomonas > Pseudomonas sp. JE3303. The sequence goes on along the minus strand of NZ_JBWGIF010000014.1, from coordinate 35,010 downwards.
CATCGGACGGGTCGAAGGCCTTGTTGGCGACCAGGGTGCCGGTGCCGGTGCCATCGTCGACCTGCAGCGGGATGGAATCGGCCGACGAGTTCAGGTTGATGCCCTGGGCGATCCGCGTGGTGGCCTTGGGGTCGATTGCCGAGGTGTCGATCTTCAGGTCCGTGAGCACGTCCTTCTTGATCACGCCGTTGGTGTCGGCGCCGTAGCCTTGCAGGCGCAGGCCGTCGGAGGTCACCACATAGTCGTCCTTGTCGGTCTGGAAGGCACCTGCGCGGGTGTAGCTGCGCGAGCCGCCGTCACTGAGGACGAAAAAGCCCTGCCCCTGGATGCCCATGTCCAGCACGTTGCCAGTGGTGCCCATGTCACCCTGGACAAACTGCTGCGAAACGGCGGCCAGGCGCACGCCGTTGCCGATGGCATTGTTGCCGGCGCCCAGGCGGTTGGCACCTGCGTACACGTCGGCGAACTCGGCGCGCGACGATTTGAAACCGGTGGTGCTGACGTTGGCAATGTTGTTGCCGGTGACGTCCAGTTGCTTGTTGGCTGCGTAGAGACCGCTAAGGCCGACGTTGAAAGACATGTACTGCTCCTTTTGCCGTTTTGATCGGCCTTAGATTCCGATGGTTTGCACTTTGGACAGGGCGACCTGGCCGAGACCTGCGAGGTTGAGCATCATCTCGCCACCCGTCTGGCTGATGGTGACGCTGGTGACAGCGGCCGGCAGCAGGGTATTCATCTGCATCGACTGGCCATCGACGGTAGTCGTGGCGGTGAAGGTGTAGCTGCCCGGATCGACTGCCTCGCCATTGGCGTTGGTGCCGTCCCAGATGAACTGCGCGTTGCCGGCGGCTTGCGAGCCCATCTCGATGGTCTTGACGGTGTTGCCGCTCGCATCCTTGACGGCCACGCTGGCCGAGTCGATGGACTGCGGGACCACCACCGAGCCGGTGAAGCTCTTGGTGGTATCGACCACTGCCGTGTCGTTCTGCACCACCACCGACCGGCCTACCAGGGAAGAGGCCTGCAGGGCCTGGGACGAACCCAGGGAGCTGGTGATGGTGTTCACCGAGTCGTTGAGCGAGGTGATGCCTTCAAGGCTGCTGAACTGGGCCAGCTGGGCGACGAACTCGCCATTGTCCTGGGGCTCGAGCGGGTTCTGGTTCTGCATCTGGGTGACCAGCAACTGCAGGAACGCATCCTTGCCCAAGGCGCTGTTGTCGGTGGTGGCCGTGGTCTTGGAGGTGCTGGTGCTGCCGGAGGCCGCAAGCACGTCACTGAGATTCACACCGCTGGTGCTATCGATTGCCATGGTTTTCTGGTCCTTGTCACTGACCCAGGGTCAGCACTTTCTGCATCATGGTTTTGGCGGTGTTCATCAGCTCGGCGTTGGTCTGGAACGAACGGTTGGCGGAGATCATGTCGGCCATTTCCTCGACGACGTTGACGTTGGGGTAGTAGACGTACCCGTCCTTGTTCGCCGCCGGGTGACTGGGCTCGTAGCGGGCCTCGAGCTCGCTCTGGTCCTCGACGATGCCCATCACCTGCACGCCCTGCCCACCGCCGTCCTGATCCTGGAACAGCGACTGGCTGACGCCTTCCTGAGCCTGCTGGAAGGTGGTGGCGAAGACGGGATGACGGGCACGGTAGGTCTGGTCGATGCTCGACGAGACGGTCTCGGCGTTGGCGATGTTCGAGGCGACGGTATTCAGGCGAGTGGTCTGGGCACTCATGCCGCTACCGGCAATGTTGAAAACGCTGGCAAGGGACATGGATTATTCTCCGCGCAGGGCCGACATCAGCCCTTTGAATTTGCTGTTGAGCAAGGTGAAGCTGGCCTGGAAGCCCATGGCGTTTTCCGCGTAGCTGGCCTGCTCGACCTGCGCGTCCACGGTGTTCTGGTCGAGCGACGGCGCGGTGGGCGTGCGGTACTGCAGGTTCTGGTCGCCCATGCTCAGGCCTTCGGCCTCGATGTGCCGGGAGCTGGTTCGCTCCAGGGCGAAGTGGCCGCCCTGGCGCTTCTCGCTCTCGGCGGCCAGCACGGACGAGAAGTCCATGTCGCGCGCCTTGTAGTTTGGCGTGTCGGCGTTGGTGATGTTGTTGGCCAGCACCTCTGCCCGTTGCCCGCGGAAGTTCAGGGCCTTTTCATGGATGCCGAGTGCGTTGTCGAAGCTGATGCTCATGACGGGGAAACCTTCGGGTTGACCGGAGTATGCGTTGGCAAAGTCTTAGCAAGCCTTGTGCCAACTGATCGAGCCCAGGTTTTCCGCGGGGTTTGGAGCGTTGCCGGGGGCGGCAATGTCAGAAAAGCGGCAAGGGATTACCGCTTGGTGTCAGCAAAGCGGCAATCGGGGTCACTTGGCCTTGTAGATGATTCCCGGACTGCACTGGACCATCTGGTAATGATCCGGCAGGCCGTTGAGCGCTTCGGAAGCGCCAAGGAACAGATACCCACCCGGCTTGAGCGTGCTGTGGATGCGCAGCAGGATGTCCTTCTTCACCTGGGCGGAGAAGTAGATCAGCACGTTGCGGCAGAACACGATGTCGAACTTGCCGAGGCTCGCATAGCTGTCGAGCAGGTTGAACGAGCGGAACTCGACGCGGCTGCGGACTGCGGGCTTGACCGCCCAGCGCCCCGGCGCCTTGACGTCGAAGTAACGCTGCAGGCGTTCTTGCGACAGGCCGCGGGCAATGGCCAGGCTGTCGTACTCGCCGCTCTTGCAGTTGGTCAGCATCAAACCGGACAGATCGGTGGCCACGATCTGCGCACCCATCTTCAACTGGCCCAGATTGCTGCGCTCGAACTCATCGATGGCCATGGAGATCGAGTACGGCTCCTGCCCCGAGGAACACGCCGCCGACCAGATGCGCAGGCGCTGGCCAGGGTTGGCCTTGATCTGCTCTGGCAGCACCCTGTTCTTGAGCACTTCGAACGGATAGGTGTCGCGAAACCACAGGGTTTCGTTGGTGGTCATGGCATCGACCACCTGCTCGCGCAGGCCACTGCGCGGCTGGGCCTGGATGCGCTGCACCAGCTCGGTCAGTGACTTGATGCCCTGCTGCTCCAACAACTTGTTGAGGCGGCTGGAGACCAGGTACTGCTTGTTCTCGCCCAGCAGGATGCCACAGGCTTTTTCCAGGAAGACCCGGAACTGCTCGAAATCCAAATTACCCGTAGACACTGGTGCCGCCTCTCAAATCGTCTGTAGCGCCAAGGAAAGCCCCCTGGCGATTAATGCGTAGCCTTGATGCGGTCGACCACTCGCTGCGCCAGGTCATCCGGCTTGAACTTGGCCAGGAAGTCATCGGCGCCCACCTTCCGCACCATGGCATGGTTGAACACGCCAGACAGGGAAGTATGCAGGATGATATGCAGTTTTTGCATACGAGGGTCGCTGCGAATCTCCGCGGTCAGGGTATAGCCGTCCATCTCCGGCATTTCAATGTCCGAGATCATCATCAGGAACTCGTCTTCCGGACGCTTGCCCTCATCCACCAGCTTGCGCAGGTACTCCAGGGCCTGTCGGCCATCGTTGAGCGCCACCACTTCGACGCCCACGGTCTGCAGGCAACGGCTGACCTGCTTGCGCGCCACCGAGGAGTCGTCCACGGTCAGCACGCGCAGCATCACGGCCTTGTCCTGCACCTCGGCATCGACCACGCCTGCGGAAATCGTCTCCGAGGTCGGTGCCACTTCGGCCAGCACCTTCTCGACGTCGATGATGTGCACCAGCTTGTTGTCGACCCGGGTAACCGCCGTCAGGTAGTGATCGCGGCCGGTGCCCTTGGGCGGCGGATGGATCTCTTCCCAGTTCATGTTGACGATGCGCTCGACCGAGTGCACCAGGAAACCCTGGGTCTTGGTGTTGTACTCCGTGATGATCACGAAGCTCTTGCGCGTCTCTTCCTTCAGACCGGGCAAGCCGGTCGCCATCGACAGGTCGAGGATGGGGATGGTCGCTCCCCGGATATTCGCCACACCGCGCACCACTGGATTGGACCTCGGCATCACGGTCAGGGCCGGGCACTGCAGCACCTCGCGGACCTTGAACACATTGATGCCGTACAGCTGATCGCCATTGAGGCGGAACAGCAGCAGTTCGAGGCGGTTCTGCCCCACCAGTTGCGTGCGCTGGTTCACCGAATCCATAACACCAGCCATGCCTGACTCCTTCAAAACGTTTTGAGCTTGTGTACCAAGTCGGCACGAGGATTGCTTTTTTGAGCGCCATGCACATGAAAACGACATTTTCCCGACGACTGACCCGCACCCTTTCCGGCCTTCTGGCCGTGCTGTGCCTGTGGGCACCCGGTGCGCGTGTCCTGGCCGATGCGTTTACCCTGCCTGAACAGCTTATCGGTGTGACCCAGGGGTTTCTTGAGTTCACCGTCGAAGATTATCTGGCGAGCAGCCAGACCGAGGGCCGATACGAGATCCAGGTCAACACCCTGGACCCGCGCCTGCGCATGCCACAGTGCGCCCAGGAGCTGGACGCAACGCTGGAAAGTCCGGCGCAGCCGATGGGCCGGGTCACGGTGCGGGTTCGCTGCAACAGCAGCGCGCCGTGGACGGTGTTCGTGCCGGCCCAGGTGAAGCTGTACCGCGACGTGGTGACCATGGTCCGTCCGCTCAAGCGCGAAAGCGTGATCGGCGCCGAGGACGTGGCACTGCGTGAACGCGATGTCGGGACGCTCAAGCAGGGCTTCCTGAGCCAGCTCGACCAGGCCGTGGGCATGAAGCTGTTGCGCCCGACCGTGCTGGACCAGGTGCTGACCCCTCAGCACCTCGAACAGCCCGAAGTCATCCAGAAGGGTGACCAGGTCGTGATCACTGCGCGCAGCGGCAGCCTGGCCGTGCGCATGCCAGGCGAGGCCCTGGTCAAGGGTGGCCTGAGCGAGCAGATCCGGGTACGCAACCTCAACTCCAAGCGAGTGGTGAAGGCGCGGGTGATGGGACCCGGCCAGGTCGAGGTGGCAATGTAAGAGAACGCTGGCGATGCGGAACCGCATTTCCTAAACTGTGTCAGAACGTCTTGCGCTGGCTTGCTGTCAGGCGGCTTTGCATTAGCGCCTAAAGTTTCTTTCGGGTTGGCCGAAAACAAGGCAAGCGTCCAGACATCCAGAGGTTTTCTGATCATGGTCATCGACTTCAGTCGTTTGAATAACACCCCGTCCACGGGCGGTGTGCGCAGCACTGCTGCGACCGGTAACGCCGAAAAGACGGGCGAGGCCAAAAGCGCCCCACAAGCCGCCGCTGCAAGCGGAGAAACGGTCTACCTGAGCCCAGAGGCCCAGCAATTGCAGAAGATCACCGACAAGCTGCGTGACCAGCCGGTGGTCGACAGCGCCCGCGTGGCCGAGTTGAAACAGGCCATCGCCGACGGCAGCTACAAGGTCGATGCCGACCGGGTTGCCAGCAAGATGCTCAATTTCGAAGCCCAGCGCTGACCTGAAGGCGCGCTGACTTCAAGGACGCAACACGCCAAGAGCCAGCCATGCACGACACTACCCTGCTGCAATTGATCGAAGACGACATCGCGCCAACGCAACACCTGCTCGAGCTGCTCGAAAACGAAGCAGTTGCCTTGCATGGCCGCGACATGGTGCTGCTGGAGAACATCCTGGCGCGCAAGCAGTCGCTGATCGTCTTGCTTGACCAGCAGGGCCAGCGGCGCAACCACCTGCTCACCAGCCTGGGCCTGACCGCCAACCGCGCGGGCGTGCAGGCAGTGGCCGCGCAGTCGCCAAATGGCGCGCTGATGCTGCAGCAGCTCGATGTGCTTACCCAGCTGATGGACGCCTGCCAGAAGGTCAACGAGACCAATGGCCGGATCATCCAGATGCAGCAGCACGCCACGGCCACCCAGATCCGGATCCTCGGGGGAGACGCGCCGTCGCTCTACGACAGCCGTGGGACCACCTCGCCAATGGCCAAGCCCCGGGCGCTCAGCCAGGCGTGATTAACGCTATTCAAGTCACGGAAGATACTGGCAAAATGCCGTTAATTGCGTGTGTGTCGTTTTTGCCTGGAGATTGAAGACCCGTGTTCACTGAAGCCGATGCTCCGCAACCGCCCAAGGTGCTGGACACTCCTTTGGAAATCGCTGCCAACCTGCGATCGCTGCTCGAGAGCCACGACCCGCTGATCGTCACGTTTCCCGAGCGCAGCCAGCGCTTCCAGAGCTACGTCGTGCACGTCGACCGCGACACCAACAGCTGGGCGCTGGACGAGATGATCCCCCGTGACGGCGAACGTTTTATCGAAAATGGCGAGCCGTTTCGCATCGAAGGCTTCCATGATGGCGTACGCATCGCCTGGGAATGCAACAGCCCACTGACCATCACGCAGATCGACGGCAATCGCTGCTACAGCGGTGACCTGCCGCTGGAAGTCACCTACCACCAGCGCCGCAACGCCTTCCGCGCCGCGTTGAAGCTGTCGCAACTGGTTGATGTCGTGCTTGATGGCAGCCGCCTCAAGGGCACTGGCCCCCTGCGCGGCAAACTGCTGGATATTTCCGCCACCGGCTGCAAGCTGCGTTTCGAGGGCAATATCGAGGACCGCCTGCAACTGGGCCAGGTCTACGAAAAGTTCGTCGCCGGCAATCCGTTGAGCTTGAGCCAGACCATGGTCGAGCTGCGCCACCTGCATTATGAAGAGCGCATCAACACCACGTTTGCCGGGGTTCGCTTCCACAACCTCAACGGCCAGATGCAGCGCAAGATCGAAAGCTTCGTCTACCAGCTGCAGCGCGAAGCGCGCCGGTTCGATCAAGACGACTACTGACAGAAAGACCGCGGGGCAGGCCCTGCCCCGCGGTCATCTTCAGACCTGAGGCGGCTTGCCCGCATCGTTGGCTACGGCCTCCTCCTCCAGCTCCGCTGCTTCCTGCTCGGCTTCGGTGTCTTCCGCCGCGACCGGGGCCTGCATCTGGTCCTGCACCACCTGCTCATCGACCCGTGGGTCAAGCGCCGCCGACAAGGGCGAGCCCGCTGCCGGCATCGCCACGTGATGCAGCGGCGCGTCGTCGACCTGGTGCAGGCCGGTGACGGCTTTCGGCCGGATCCGCCAGACCAGCACCAGGGCAAAGAACACGAAGAAGGCATAGAGCATCTGCGGGCCGAGCATCTTCATCAGCACACCGGCCGCCAACGGACCGATACTCGCGCCCACCCCGTAGGTAACCAGCAGCATGGCCGTCAGCGACACCCGCCGTTCGCCCTCGACATGGTCATTGGAAAACGCCACCGCCAGCGGATACAGGCAGAACTGCAGCAGCGAGATCACGAAGCCGATGCCGAACAGCAGCTCCAGCGGCACGTTGGGCAGGATCGCCAGGGGCAACGCTGCCAGCGCCAGGCCCACCGCCGCACTGCGGATCAGCAGGGCCCGGTCATAGCGATCGGACAGCCAGCCCAGTGGCCACTGCACCACCAGCCCGGCAAAGATGCAGCACCCCATGAACAGACCGACCTGCTCGGTGGTCAGCCCCTGCCCGGTCGCATACACCGGCGCCAGGCCGTAGAACGAGCCGACGATAAGGCCTGAACCCAGCACCGTGCTGAGCGATTGCGGTACCCGCTTGATGAAGAACTTCGGGTCCATCGGGGCCGGATGCAACGGCGCGGGGTGGATGCGGCGGGTCATCGCCACCGGCACCAGGCACAGTGCAAAGCACATCGCGACCAGCATCAGCAGCTCTGGACCCAGGCCCGGATGCACTACCAGCACCAGCTGGCCAAGCACCAGGCCCAGGTAGGAGGCGATCATGTAGCCGCTGAACACCGCGCCCCGCTGACGTGCCTCTGCCTGCTCGTTGAGCCAGCTTTCGAGGACCATGTACTGGCACATCATGCCCAGGCCGACGATCATCCTCAGGCCTACCCATGCCGGCAGCCAGTCGGTCATGCCGTGGCCCAGCACCGCCGCGCCGACGATGCCGGCGCAGGTGGCGTAGGCGCGGATATGCCCGACCCGGGCAATCAGCCGGTGACCGATCTTGCCGCCCAGGGCCAGACCGAAGTAGTTGGCCGCCATGAGCGCACCGACCCACAGGCTGTCGACGTTTTCGGCCGCCAGGCGCAAGGCCAGGTAGGTACTGAGCAGACCAGAGCCGATCAACATCATCAGGGCGGCGAAATACAGCGAGCGAAATGACTTCCAGATCTGTCGCATCAGCGTCCCGGAGGGCTCCTTGGTGCAGGTGGAGAACTGTTCGAAGCATAAGGGCAAACGCTCGACGGCGCAGGCCCCGCGCTCAAAAAAAACCGCTTAGGGTCGCGCCCGGACCGGTTTGTGTCTTCGCCGGCAAAATCCGGCTCAGGCCTGGGCCGCCAGCACGCGCCGCTCCCACGGAGTGATCTCATTGAAGAAGTCGGTCAGCTCCAGCGTCTTGGTCGCGACATAGCCTTCGATGAACTCGCCGCCGAACAGTTCCCGTGCCAGCGCGCTGCGTTTCAGGCGCTCCAGCGCCGCATGCAGGGTGCACGGCAAGCTCAAGTGATCGGGCACCACGAATTCGCCCTGGATGGCCGCGCTGGGCTGCAGTCGTTGCTCGATGCCGTGCAATCCGGCCGCCAGGCTCGCGGCGATCGCCAGGTAAGGGTTGGCGTCGGCGCCCGGCAAGCGGTTCTCGACCCGGCGCGCCACTGGAGCACTGGCTGGGATGCGCAGCCCGGCGGCGCGGTTGTCCTCGGACCAGCAGGCATTGTTGGGCGACGCGTAGGGATGGCACAGGCGCTGGTACGAATTGACGTTCGGCGCGAAAAGCGCGGTGAAGTCGGCCATGCAGGCCTGCAGCCCGCCGATGAAGTGATGGAAAGTGTCTGTCGGCAAGCCGTCGCTGTCGCTGAAGACATTGCGGCCACTGCCGATCTCCACCAGGCTCTGGTGGATGTGCATCGAGCTGCCCGGCGTGCCCGCCAGCGGCTTGGCCATGCACACCACGGTGAGGCCATGCTTGAGCGCCACTTCCTTGAGCAGGTGCTTGAACAGGAAGGTCTGGTCGGCCAGCAACAGCGGATCACCGTGCAGCAGGTTGATCTCGAACTGACTGACGCCCATCTCGTGCATGAAGGTATCGCGTGGCAGGCCCAGCTCGGCCATGCAGCGATAGACCTCGCTGAAAAACGGACGCAGGCCATTGTTGGAGCTGACGCTGAACGCCGAGTGGCCCATTTCACGCCGGCCGTCCTTGCCCACCGGCGGCTGGAAGGCCAGCGAAGGGTCGGCGTTTGGCGCAAAGACGAAGAACTCGAGCTCCGTCGCCACGACAGGCGCCAGGCCCCGCGCCGCATAGCGTGCAATCACTGACTTGAGCAGCCCGCGCGTGGACAGGCCCGAGCGCTCGCCCGTCAATTCATTGGCATCGCAGATAGCCAGCGCGCGGGGTTCATCGCTCCAGGGCAGGCGGAACGTCTGCTGCGGGTCGGCGACAAGCGCCAGGTCGCCATCATCGCTGCCATAGAACCGTGCCGGCGGGTAGCCGCCCATGATGCATTGCAGCAGCACACCCCGCGCCAGTTGCAGGCGGCGGCCTTCAAGAAAGCCCTCGGCGGTCATCACCTTGCCGCGCGGCACGCCGTTGAGGTCTGGCGTGACGCACTCGATTTCATCAATGCCCTTCAATCGCTCGGCGAATGAATGCTGGCCATTGGTCGTCATGACACTGTCCTTATTGTTTTCGCATGCCGTGAACGGCGATGGCTAAACATAGGCTGGAGGTGTTTGAAAGATCAAGGGCATTGCAGTTGCGCCCGCCGCTCACCGGCTTGCGAAGTCATGGCGGGGTCAGGCGCCTGGCAATACGCGCACAGGCGATTCGAACATCGGCGAGTAGAAGGTCATGTCCGCGATACTGCCGCTGTAGTGGCGCTGCAGGTTCAAGTAACAGTGGGCCCCTACCCTCGTCATCCGCGCCAGGCTCGAGTTGGCGCATATTGTGGTGAAGTCCCCCACGCTGGCGCCCTCTCGAATGGCTACGTTGGCCTCCAGCGTCACGAAGCGGCCCAGTACCACATCTTCGCTGAGCACCACGTTGGGCCTCAGTACGGTATAAGCGCCCAGCGTCACGTTCGCACCGATCACGCAGCCGCTGGCAACGATCACGTTGTCGCCCAGTACGGCGCTGGGGTCGATATCCGCACGAGGGGATATCACAGATGCCGGCTCATAGCCCAAGGCCACGATCTTTTCCTGCAGGGCACGCCGCACGTCGTTGATGTAGAACTCGTTGACCGCCACGCAGACTTGCCATTGCCGCGGGTCGAAATCGGCAAGGCCAGACAGGTCGAAGTGGTAGTAATCGGTTGACGGTACCGCCAGCATCTCGACGCGCCGCTGTGGCCAGGCCTGCTGGGCGGTTGCGTGGATGCCACGCAGTGAACTGTCAGGTCCCAGGACCAGCAAGGATTTCATCGTTCGTCCTCTTCGAGCAGACGTTGCATGTACCACTCGCCCACCGCTGCCAGCGGTGCCTCATGGTCTCCCATGATGCCGACCGTGGAGGCACTCTTGAGGGCTTTTTGCAGTTCGGTCAGCAAAACGGTGTCTTCGTCGATCACGCGCTTTTCGGCGTGATGAATACCCCACAACAGATGGGGTTGAGACGGCGTGTCGGGTTTGAGCCGGGAGGTGAACACCCAGGAATGGTATTCAATGCTGTCCGGTCCTGTGGGTACATACTGCTGAACATAGAAATGCTCGCCGTGGATAGACCCGAAGTTCACGTTAGGGAACAGATTGCAGGCAAAGAACGCTCCCATGTCGCAAGGCGATTCCAGCAAAGGAGAGAACCACCGGGGCGCATAGGGCATCGAGGAACGCCCGAAGAACGAAATGTCCTTCAACTGCACCTTGGACGCGTGGATTGCCGCAGCGGCCTCGACGCTGAATGTATTCTTGTCAACGGCCTCGGCGCCCTCCCCTTCGCGACCCTGAGCAAATAGCAACGAGACAACTTCGGCAGGCGCCTCGAACGTCCCATCACTGGCAAATTGCAGCAGGGGTGCCAGTGTCTGCGGGTGAACAAACTGGGCATGGTTCCAGTCGAGAATGTTCTCGTAGTTCAGCTTCCAGTTGTAATGATTGACGAACCGGGCATACGACACCTGTGGCGCAAAGTACGCCGAGCTGCTCGTCAATACATTCAATACTTCGCTTGAGAACTGCTCGGTGATGGGCAGGGGATGTTCGGACAGATTCACGAACACGAAGTTGCCGACGACCTCCAGGGCATAGCGCTGCAGCCTGGCACCGTCCTTCTGCTCCTTGCACATGTTGTAGATCCCGGCATTCGGGATCCCGCGCACCGCGCCGTCTTCGCGATAGCCCCACCCATGGTAGGGGCAGACCATCTTGCGGACACCGTGGTCGGCCGTCTGCAACGGCATGCCCCGGTGCGCGCAGGCGTTGCGGAACGCGCGCAGCTCGCCCTTGATGTTCTGCACCAGCACTGGCGTGCCGCTGAAATTCCGGGTGATGAAGCTGTCTTCGGCCGCAAGCTGCTGGGTCAATCCTGCCAGCAGCCACAACTGTCCGAAGATCGCCTTCTGTTCGCGATCGAACCAGTCCTGCTCGGTGTAACAGGCCGGGGACAAGACCGGCTTGATCATGGGCGAGCCTCGGCATACAGGATGCTGTCGTAGTAGTAGTACGAGTGATGGCGAAGGCGGAGCTCGTAGGACGGCTCGATATCATCGAGCAGCCTGACGATGTCCAGCAGGTCATCCGCATAGTGATACCCCGTCACGGCAAGCCTCGGCCGATGGGTCGAAATCAGCTTGCGAGCACCGCGCAGCACGCAGGTCTCATGACCTTCGACGTCCATCTTGATGAATGTCGCGTAGTCGACGACATCATCCAGCGGCATCGCCTGGATCTCGACGTTGCCCTCCAGGTCGATCCGGCTCCCCATGGTGCCGGTCTGGGCGAACTTCAGGGTCGAGGGAGCATCGGACAGCGCCATGTTGTAGGCATGGAAATTGTCGAGGCTGGCGAAATAACCGCGCTTGAGCGCCGAGTGATTCTGGATGTCCGGCTCGAAGGCATGAATGGCCTTGTACTGCCAGCGGGTGGCGGTCAGGAACTTGCCGATCGTAGTGCCTACGTGGGCGCCCACGTCGACCAGCACTTCATCGCTGCCCAGCTTGAAAGTATCCACATCGCCAGCCGCATAGGGCGCGAAGTACTCGTTCTCGAGGCTGCACAGCACCGGCAGAACAGCCTTGCGGTCAAGCGTGAAGCGCAGCTTGAGCAAGGCTGCGAGGGTCTGGATGCTCAGGGGATCGTTGAAGCGCCGGGCCAATGCGCAGTATTCGTCCAGGCGTTCCAGCGTCGCAGTGCGCATATGCGCGGCTGTCTGGTAGATCACTGGCAACCCGAAGTAGTCGAGCACCGGGATGATGTCCAGCTCTTGCACGCCAGCGCGTTGCGACGCCTGCGAGAAAAAGCCCGCGGCAAATACCGAGTTGCCAAGGTTCACCGAAACGCCGCCCAGATGAGCGCGTGCATCGGCAACGAAGCCTTCGGTGCTGAGCACCGGTGACTGAGCGAACGACTCACCGCGGCTGGCGAGACCGTCATCCACGCAGAAGGTCTCGATGCCCATCTCGGTCAGCCTGGCGGCGAAGGTCGCGGCAAAGCTGGCACCCAGGAACGAGGTAGGGCCCAGCAAGTAGACGCGTGTGGCCTGCTTGATGACGTCCACATGGCTGTCATCGAATGCGGTCTCGGCCAATACGGAGATATCTGCTTCAAACTGGCTCAAGGCCTGATCACGGTTCACGCTGAATCCTCATTTGGAAAATATGGCCCGTGCCGGGTTACCGAACACGGTGACGCCCGCAGGCACGTCCTTCACGACAACCGAACCGATGCCAACGGTTGCGCCGTCACCGATGCGGACATCCTTGGCAATGGTGGCGCGCGGATGGATGCTGACCCCGTGCCCGACGGTCACACCACCGGCCAGGAATACCCCGGCACCCAGCATGGCGTGATCGCCGATGGTCACGTCATGCCCCAGCACCACGTAGGTGTCGATGTAGACACAGCGACCGATGACGCTGTCGACCGATACCACCGCACCCGGCGTCAGGAACGAACCTGCACCGACGCGTGTGCGAGCACCGATGAAGGCGGTTTCGCAATAGCTGACAAGCTCCGCACCCTGCTCCAGCAGGGGTGCGAGCAAGCGCTCGCGCCAGCCGGGATCGCCAACCGCGGGGATGAACACCTGGTCCGCCTGCACGACATGGTCGACCGGACTGCCCAGCACCGGCACCGGGATATCCTCCGGCAAGGTGAGATCTGGCCGCGTGTCGAGAAAACCGGCGAAGGTGTAGCGCTCGCAGAATGCCGGGTCGTTGACCAGGACGTTGTACACCACCCTGCCCAGGCCCCCGGCCCCCACAATGATCAAGTTCTTGCGCATGGTCATTCCACCGTATGGCCGCCGTCGAGCACCAGCGCCCTGCCGGTGATCCAGCGACTTGCCTGGGACAGGAAGAAGATCGCGGCATTGGCCACATCCTCTGGCTGGCCGATGCCCAGTGGGTATCGGGCCACGGTGGCATCCAGGTTCCCCGTGGTGGCCAGCGCTGCGTCGAGCATGGGCGTCTGGACAAAGCCGGGCGCCAGGCAATTGACCCGTATCTTGCGAGGCGCAAGCTCTATCGACAAGCTGCGGGCGAGCCCTTCGACAGCGGCTTTGCTCGCAGAGTAGGCTCCCACGCCACGCACGCCGATGTGAGCGGAGATCGAGGAAATGAACACGATCGATCCGCCATTGCGTACTGCCTGGCGAGCGAGCAGATAGCGCGTCAACAGCATCGGCGCAATCACGTTCGTCGCCAGCTGGCTCTCAATATGCTCGCGGCTGGCCATGCGCAATGGCGACAGGGCCGATATGCCGGCGCTGTGCACCAGGCCGTCGATCCTGCCGACCTCCTTGCTCAACGCATCAACCTGCGCTTCGTCGTTCAGGTCGGCGACCAGCATCCGGTGCGGCGCGCCGCCCAGCTCGTCGAGCAGTGCCTGCAAACGCTCACTGCTGCGCCCGGTGACCACCAAGGTCGCGCCAGCCCCGGCGCAGCTCAAGGCGATCTGCCGGCCGATGCCCGACGAGGCGCCGGTCACGAGGATGGTTCGCTCGTGCAGGCCGAAAGCACTCAATACGGTATCCATGGCTGTCATGCCTCGATCAGTTCGGGGAACCTGGCCCCGCTGATATCGACCAGGCAGGTACCCCACGACAAGCCGATGCCAAAGCCGCAGAGCACAACCCGGTTGCTGTGGCCATCGAGTTGTTCACGAATGCGTGCAGTCATGGTCACGGGCAACGAAGCGCCGCTGGTGTTGCCGAAATCGCGCAATGTGGACGGGACCTTTTCAACCGGCAACCCGAGCTTCTTGCGGATGGTTTCGTTGATCATGCGGTTGGCCTGATGGAAGATGAAGTAGTCCACCCCATCGATCGGCGCCTGCGCGTAGTCGAGCAACTGGTGCACGGCGGGCGGCACGCGCTGGGTCGAAAAGCTGAGCACCGCCGGTCCGTCGAGAACCAGGTCCACGGCCCGACGCCAGTGGTCGTGCTCGCTGTTGCGGAATGGAATCAGGTGCTGCGGGCCGACCGGCTCGCGGCTGCCGCCCACAGGCAGCATGATTGCCTTGTGGCCGCTGCCGTCGCTGTTGAGGTCGAAATACATCGGCGGTGCTTCGCTGCTGAATTCCAGCGCAGTGGCGGTGCCTGCGTCGGAAAACAACGGATCGTCCAGCGTACCGGCCTTGTCACCGACCAGCAGCAAGCCTTTCTTCACCGCCCCCGAGGCGATCATCGAACCCAGCAGGTGCAAGCCGAACGGGTACGCCGAGCAGCCCAGGTTCACATCGAAGGCGATGGTCGTGGTGGGCAGGCCCAGGCGGTCCTGTAGGATGATCGCAGTGGCCGGCGCGAGATAATCCGGCGACTGCGTCACAACGATGAGCGCATCGATCTCATCGCGCTGCCACTGCAAGGTGTCGAGCAGCTTTTCCGTGGCTTCGAAGGCAAGGTCGGAGAAGCACTGCCAGGTTTGCGACAGACGACGGAATTCGATGCCGATGTTGCGTACCAGGCGCTCACGCTCTGGGCGTATCTGCGGCTTGCAGTCCACCAGGTTTGAGACGATACGCTTGGGTACGCACGATGCCATCCCGGCAAATCGAACGTTCTTCAAGGTGGAAACGCCCATTCCGCTTACCCCGCCAGCGCGTAGAGGTCACCAACGGTGACCGCTTTTTCAAGGTGATCACCCGTGATGGTTTTCTTGTACTCCATGTCGAACATCACGATCACGCCCAGGGCTGCCAGCGAATCCCACTCGGGAAGGTCGCGCAGGGCAGTGTCCAGGGTGACGTCTACCGGCTCCTGAAAATCGGTCGCGGTCAGGAAGTTCTCGATGAATTGTTCGTGGGTCATGTCACGCTCTCGCTGTAATTACTGATCAGGCACTGCTGGGGAAAGCGCGGCGGTCCGGATGACCCGGACCACGCGCTCGATATCGTCTTGCTGCAGATCCGGATAGATCGGCAGGCAGATGACCCGCGCCGCCGCCCGATGGGCGGCCGGCGTGGGGAATGTACGGACGGCGTTCTTGTACACCGCCATTTCCGTGACCAACGGATAGAAATACCGCCGGGCGAAGATGTTTTGTGCTTTCAAGCATTCGTAGAGCGCATCACGGGTTATCCCATAGCGCTCGTCGACCAGAATCGGGAAGTACGCATAGTTGGCCGAGTAGTCTTCAGCGCTGGGCAAGCACTGGATCCCCTCGATACCCATGAGCTGGTCGCGGTACTGGCAATCGATTTCCCGGCGGCGCTGCAGGGCCTGCTCGACATGGTTCAACTGGACCAGGCCGAAGGCAGCGTTGATCTCGCTCATCTTGCCGTTGATGCCGACTGTCATGACGGTGGTCTCGTCGACAAAACCGAAGTTGCGCAGTTGGTCTATGTGCTGTTTCACCGCAAGCGTCGGGCTGATGATCGCGCCGCCTTCGAAGGTGTTGAAAACCTTGGTGGCGTGCAGGCTGAGCACGCTCAGATCGCCATGACGCAGAATGCTGCCGCCTGAATCATTGACGCCGAACGCATGGGCAGCGTCATACAGCACGCGCAGGCCATGCTTGTCGGCGATGGCCTGGATGGCCTCGACATCACAAGGGCAGCCGTAGCAATGCACCGGCATGATCGCCGTGGTGCGCGGAGTGATCGCCGCTTCGATCTTCGCCGGATCGATGTTGAAGGTGCGCGGGTCGATATCGACAAATACCGGGGTCAGGCGATTCCAGACCAGGGCATGCGGCGTCGCCACGAAGGTATAGGGCGTGGTGATCACTTCCTCCTGGATGCCCAGCGCTTGCAATGCGGTGATCAACGCGGTCGTGCCGTTGTTGAACAGCGACAGGTAGGGCACGCCAAGAAAACGCGCCAACGACTCTTCCAGCTCTTCATGGAAAGGCCCGTTGTTGGTCAGGCGCTTGCTCTGCCAGATCTGCTCCAGATACGGAAGAAATTCTTCCAGTGGAGGCAGCAGCGGGCTGGTCACCGTGATCAGTTTTTCCATTCGCGCAAGCTTCCCAGTGCGTACTCTATCGAGTGGTTGCCCATCCTATCCACCGGCCGTACAGGCCGGTCACCACGCCATGCGGCGGTGTCAGTAAATCGACACTCATCCAGGCACGCAGCGATAAAGCAATAAGCAGGCCAGTCGCTCCAGGCGCCGAAACGACAAGGCTGACCGTGGGCAGATGTGGTCGCGGAGAACTACCCCCGCAACGTCATCCCGTTCACCGGCAACGGCAATGCCGTCTTGTAGCGCACTTGCTTGAGCGCAAAGCTCGAGCGGATGTTCGCCACCCCGGGAAGGCGCGTGAGGTAGTCCAGGAAGCGCTCCAGCGCCTGGATGCTGGGCAGCAGCACGCGCAGCAGGTAGTCGGGGTCGCCGGTCATCAGGTAGCACTCCATCACCTCGGGGCGCTCGGCGATCTCTTCTTCAAAGCGGTGCAGCGACTGCTCGACCTGCTTCTCGAGACTGACATGAATGAACACATTCACGTCCAGGCCAAGTGCTTCGGGGGACAGCAAGGTCACCTGCTGGCGGATGACGCCGAGCTCTTCCATGGCCTTGACCCGGTTGAAACAGGGCGTGGGCGAGAGATTGACCGAGCGGGCAAGCTCGGCGTTGGTGATGCGGGCGTTCTCCTGAAGGCTGTTGAGAATGCCGATATCCGTGCGATCCAGTTTACGCATGAGACAGATTCACCTGATTCTTGTGTTTATCCGGAATGTTTATCTCCTGGCTTCGCCAAAGGCAACGAAGTTGAGAGAAAAATTCTTCCAGCGGCCCACTAAGATGTAATCAACGCTGACCCTTCGGTCACAAGCCGGTGTCAGCAGCGACCGCTTCAAAGCTCACAAAAACAAATACCGAGCGAGCGTAAAAAGCATGAACGAGTACGCCCCCCTGCGTTTGCATGTGCCCGAGCCTACCGGCCGGCCAGGCTGCCAGACCGATTTCTCCTACCTGCGCCTGAATGATGCCGGCCAGGTACGCAAGCCCCCTGTCGACGTGGATGCCGCCGACACCGCCGACCTCTCCAACAGCCTGATCCGCGTGCTGGACGAACAGGGCAATGCCTTGGGCCCCTGGGCCGAGGGCGTCGAGGCCGATGTCCTGCGTGCGGGCATGCGCGCCATGCTCAAGACCCGGCTGTTCGACAGCCGCATGGTCGTGGCCCAGCGCCAGAAAAAGATGTCCTTCTATATGCAGAGCCTGGGCGAGGAAGCCATCGGCAGCGCCCAGGCATTGGCGCTCAACCGCACCGACATGTGCTTCCCGACCTACCGCCAGCAGAGCATTCTCATGGCCCGCGACGTGTCGCTGGTGGACATGATCTGCCAACTGCTGTCGAACGAGCGTGACCCGCTCAAGGGCCGCCAGCTGCCGATCATGTACTCGGTGCGCGAGGCCGGTTTCTTCACCATCAGCGGTAACCTGGCGACCCAGTTCGTGCAGGCGGTCGGCTGGGCCATGGCCTCGGCGATCAAGGGCGATACCAAGATCGCCTCGGCCTGGATCGGCGACGGCGCCACTGCCGAGTCCGACTTCCACACCGCCCTCACCTTCGCCCACGTGTACCGCGCCCCGGTGATCCTCAACGTGGTCAACAATCAGTGGGCGATCTCCACCTTCCAGGCTATCGCGGGTGGCGAGGCCACGACCTTCGCCGGCCGCGGCGTTGGCTGCGGCATTGCCTCGCTGCGGGTCGACGGCAACGACTTCATCGCCGTCTACGCCGCCTCGCGCTGGGCAGCCGAACGCGCCCGCCGTGGCCTCGGCCCGAGCCTGATCGAATGGGTCACCTACCGGGCGGGGCCGCACTCCACGTCGGACGACCCGTCCAAGTACCGTCCTGCCGATGACTGGAGCCACTTCCCGCTGGGCGACCCGATCGCCCGCCTCAAGCAGTACCTGCTGGCCCAGGGCCTGTGGAGCGAGGAAGAGCACCAGGCCGTCACCGCCGAGCTCGAAGCCGAGATCATCGCCGCCCTGCGCGAAGCCGAGCAGTACGGCACCCTCGGCCATGGCCATGCGCCAAGCGCCGCCTCGATGTTCGAGGACGTGTACAAGGACATGCCCGACCACCTGAGGCGCCAGCGCCAGGAACTGGGGGTGTGAGATGAACGACCACAACAGCAGCATCGACCTGGACACCGCCATGACCACCACCACCATGACCATGATCCAGGCCTTGCGCTCGGCCATGGATGTGATGCTCGAACGCGATGACAATGTCGTGGTGTACGGCCAGGACGTGGGCTACTTCGGCGGCGTGTTCCGCTGCACCGAAGGCCTGCAGGCCAAGTACGGCAAGTCGCGCGTGTTCGACGCGCCGATCTCCGAAAGCGGCATCGTCGGCACTGCCGTCGGCATGGGCGCCTATGGCCTGCGCCCGGTGGTGGAGATCCAGTTCGCCGACTACTTCTACCCTGCCTCCGACCAGATCGTCTCCGAGATGGCACGCCTGCGCTATCGCTCGGCCGGCGAGTTCATTTCGCCCCTGACCCTGCGCATGCCCTGCGGCGGCGGCATCTATGGCGGCCAGACCCACAGCCAGAGCCCGGAGGCCATGTTCACCCAGGTCTGCGGCCTGCGCACCGTGATGCCGTCCAACCCCTACGACGCCAAGGGCCTGCTGATCGCCTCGATCGAAAACGACGACCCGGTGATCTTCCTCGAGCCCAAGCGCCTGTACAACGGCCCCTTCGACGGCCACCACGACCGTCCGGTGACGCCGTGGTCGAAGCACCCGGCCAGCGCCGTGCCGGATGGCTACTACACCGTGCCGCTGGACAAAGCCGCCATTACCCGCCCGGGCAATGACGTGACGGTGCTGACCTATGGCACCACCGTCTACGTCGCCCAGGTCGCCGCAGAGGAAACCGGCGTCGACGCCGAGGTGATCGACCTGCGCAGCCTCTGGCCGCTGGACCTTGAAACGATCGTCGAGTCGGTGAAAAAGACCGGCCGCTGCGTGGTGGTCCACGAGGCCACGCGCACCTGCGGTTTCGGCGCCGAGCTGGTAGCGCTGGTGCAGGAGCACTGCTTCCACCACCTCGAGGCCCCGATCGAGCGGGTCACCGGTTGGGACACGCCCTACCCCCACGCGCAGGAATGGGCCTACTTCCCAGGTCCATCGCGGGTGGGCGCGGCATTGAAACGGGTCATGGAGGTCTGAATGGGCACGCACGTCATCAAGATGCCGGACATCGGCGAAGGCATCGCGCAGGTCGAACTGGTGGAGTGGTTCGTCAAGGTCGGCGACATCGTCAGCGAAGACCAGGTGGTGGCCGACGTCATGACCGACAAGGCCACGGTCGAGATTCCGTCGCCGGTCAGCGGCAAGGTCCTGGCCCTGGGCGGCCAGCCGGGTGAAGTCATGGCGGTCGGCAGCGAGCTGATCCGCATCGAAGTCGAAGGCAGCGGCAACCAGCGGGAAACGGCCGAGGCCAGGCCGGTCGAGGCTGCACCAGCTCCGGCCCCTTCCCCGGCGGCTGCGGCGGCACCTGCCCCGGCACCCGTCGTGACCGCACCGTCCAGCACCTACGCCGCGCCGGATATCGTCCCGCGCGAGGCCAGCGAACGTCCCTTGGCCTCTCCCGCCGTGCGCAAGCGCGCGCTGGATGCCGGCATCGAGCTGCGTTATGTGCATGGCAGCGGTCCCGCCGGACGCATCCTGCATGAAGACCTCGATGCCTTCATCAGCCAGCCCCAGCGTTCCAGCGCCTCGGCACCGGCCGGCTACGCCCGCCGCAGCGACAGCGAGCAGATCCCGGTGATCGGCCTGCGCCGCAAGATCGCCCAGCGCATGCAGGACGCCAAGCGCCGCGTGGCGCACTTCAGCTACGTCGAGGAAATCGACGTCACCGCCCTCGAGGAACTGCGCCAGCACCTCAACAAACAGTGGGGTGAGAGCCGCGGCAAACTCACCCTGCTGCCGTTCCTGGTGCGCGCCATGGTCGTCGCCCTGCGCGATTTCCCACAGATCAACGCCACCTACGACGACGAAGCCCAGGTCATAACCCGCCACGGCGCCGTGCACGTCGGTATCGCCACCCAAGGCGACAACGGCCTGATGGTGCCCGTGCTGCGCCATGCCGAGGCCGGCACCCTGTGGAGCAACGCGGGCGAGATCACCCGCCTGGCCCACGCCGCGCGCAGCAACAAGGCCAGCCGCGAGGAACTGTCGGGCTCGACCATCACCCTCACCAGCCTCGGCGCGCTCGGCGGCATTGCCAGCACACCCGTGGTCAACACGCCGGAAGTCGCGATCGTCGGCGTCAACCGCATGGTCGAGCGGCCCATGGTGATCGACGGCCAGATCGTCGTGCGCAAGATGATGAACCTGTCCAGCTCGTTCGATCACCGGGTGGTCGACGGCATGGACGCCGCCCGCTTCATCCAGGCCGTGCGCGGCCTGCTGGAACAACCCGCCTGCCTGTTTGTGGAGTGATCATGCAACCGACCTTGAATACCACGCTGCTGATCGTTGGCGGCGGCCCTGGCGGCTACGTGGCCGCCATTCGTGCCGGGCAACTGGGGATTCCCACCGTGCTGGTCGAAGGCCAGACGCTGGGCGGCACCTGCCTGAACGTGGGCTGCATTCCGTCCAAGGCGCTGATCCATGTGGCCGAGCAGTTCCACCAGATGAGCCACGCGTCGAGTCTCGGCATCAGCGTCTCGTCCCCTCGCCTGGATATCGGCCAGAGCATCGCCTGGAAGGACGGCATCGTTGACCGGCTGACCAGCGGCGTGGCAGCCCTGCTGAAAAAGCACGGCGTGCAGGTCATCCATGGCTGGGCGAAGATCGTCGACGGCAAGAGCGTCGAGGTCGACGGACAGCGGATCCAGTGCGAGCATCTGCTGCTGGCGACGGGCTCCAGCAGCGTCGAATTGCCGATGCTGCCGGTGGGCGGACCCGTCATATCCTCCACTGAAGCGCTGGCACCGGACAGTCTGCCCAGGCACCTGGTCGTGGTCGGGGGCGGGTACATCGGCCTCGAGCTTGGCATTGCCTATCGCAAGCTGGGCGTCGCGGTCAGCGTGGTCGAAGCTCGCGAGCGCATTCTGCCGACCTATGACAGCGAATTGACGCAGCCCGTGGCCGAGTCGATCAAGAAGCTCGGCATCCAGTTGTACCTGGGCCACAGCGTCGAAGGCTTCGAGCCTGAGGCGCAGTGCCTGCTGGCCCGTAACAGTGACGGCGAGCAGGTACGCCTGGAGACCGACCGCGTGCTGGTGGCCGTCGGCCGCCGCCCGCGCACCCAAGGCTTCAACCTCGAGAGCCTGTCCCTGAAGATGAACGGTGCCGCCATCGCCATCGACGAGCGCTGCCAGACCAGCATGCGCAACGTCTGGGCCATCGGCGACCTGGCCGGCGAGCCCATGCTCGCCCACCGCGCCATGGCGCAGGGCGAGATGGTCGCTGAGCTCATCGCCGGCAAGGCGCGGCGGTTCGAGCCCACGGCGATTGCTGCCGTATGCTTCACCGACCCCGAGGTCGTGGTAGTCGGCAAGACACCCGAGCAGGTGCAGGCGATCGGGCTGGACTGCATCGTCAGCCAGTTCCCGTTTGCGGCCAACGGCCGGGCGATGACGCTGGAGTCGAAGAGCGGCTTCGTGCGAGTCGTGGCGCGGCGGGACAACCACCTGATCCTTGGGTGGCAGGCGGTCGGGGTTGGCGTGTCAGAGCTGGCCGCTGCCTTTGGGCAATCGCTGGAGATGGGGGCTTGCCTTGAGGACGTGGCAGGCACCATTCATGCGCATCCGACGCTGGGTGAAGCGGTGCAGGAAGCGGCGCTGCGGGCGTTGGGGCATGCGTTGCATATCTGACCTGGAGCTTCGGGGCTCCGAGGGTTTAGCATCGGGGTCGCTTGCAGCGAGTGGTGACTTTAATGCTGCCATTGCCCTAAATGGTAACCGGCGAGCATTGCTCGCCGGTTGCCGGCCGCTTTGTCAGCCTACCGCACCGGTCCTGTAATCATCCCGTGCGCCACATCCTCGACCAGCGCCTTGGCCATGCCAGTGAGGTAATGGGTTTCCCAGGCCCTATCAACGTCACCTTCGACGGCTGCATCCAACGTCATCTTGTAGAGACAAGACAACAGTGCTGCAGCTTGCTCCAAGGCATATCCCGCATCCTGTCCTGGCGTCACCTTGAACAACCGATCGGCGACCCTTCCCCCGAGCCCCTCACCAAAGGTTCCTATCCCGCAAGTCTTCAAGTTCTTCGTATCCATTCTGCTGCTCATACCAATCTCCATCGCATGCTGACGCACGCCTGTCCATGTAAGTGCGGGTTTGTCCCGCGGAGCATTCAACTCGGCCTGAGTGACTCAGTGCGTAACCCGCACCCGAGCCAACGCCAGCTCAACCAAACTGTGAGCATTCTCAATCTCATGCATCGCCGCCAAGGTCATAACCTGCCCGGCGGGCTTGGGATTGAGCAGCACTGTCTGCTGCGCGACTGTCAGGGCGCAGACCAGGTATTCTGAAGTTTGGAGAAGCAGGGCTTCGATGGAGGGGGTTGAATTTTCTTCGAACGGAGGATCTGGAACCATCTTCAACATAGTGGAGCTCCTACTGATTGTTGGGAGCTAACACACATCTGCTGTCAAACAGAAAGGTGGCAGCTGTACGCGGGTTGACAGACCGGCCAATAGGCGAACCGGCGCACCGAAGTGCCCCACGCACAGCCGCCATAACGGGCAGCGCACGTGGCCTATGAATGAACCCGGCCTGTCAAAACCGATCGTCGATTAGCAACGACCGGCCGAGATTAGACCGGCAATATCACCATCGCAAGCACTCAAAGGCGGTACCACCATAATTCGGAAAAGTCCTACAAAATAGAGGACAAGTCTGAAGTTTTATAAACATTTCTCGCCCTATTTCATCGCGACTGCGGCTTAAATCGTGATCGGCAGGCTCGTCAGGCCCTCTAAGTCGACGCCCAGGCAGTCTACGCCGCTCGCCTATCCGTGCGCTTCGTGACACCCACGTCGCCTGATCAACAAACGCTATCCGTTTCCCACCGGTTCCGTGAATCATTGATCCGCAACCGAACTAAGACCGGGCGGCGGCAAAAACTGAGTGCAACACCTGACCAACCCGGTACGGTGTGCCTATGTCCTATCAAGAACTCAGCATCGAAGAACGCATCACGATTCAATTTGGTCAACTCCAAGGCATGAGCCAGAGGGCTATTGCCAGGTTGCTTGGTCGTAGCCCCTCGACCATCAGCCGAGAGCTTCGCCGCAACGCCCCTGAGGCGGGCCGCTACTCGGCGAGTCAGGCTCATCAGCACATGCGACACCGACGTGTGGCTTGCCGCCCCAGGCGAAAGCTGCTGCCCGGAAGCCAGCTGTTTGACCTGGTGGTTTATCTGCTGCGTAAACGCTTTTCTCCCCAGCAAATTGCCGGCAAGCTTAACGCCATGGAATTTCCGAATATTGAAGATGCATACGTCTGTCGCGAGACGATCTACAACGCCATCTATGCGCTGCCGGTGGGCGAGCTTCGCAAGGAGTTGATCATCTGTCTGCTACAAGGCAAAACCAGCCGCCGCCCACGTTCTGGCGGGGTTGATCGCCGAGGCCAAATACCCGACTTGGTCAGCATTCACGTTCGTCCTCCCGAGGTGGAAGACCGCCAAATGCCAGGCCATTGGGAGGGTGACCTTATCAAAGGAAAAGCCAATGCTTCTGCGGTGGGTACCCTGGTCGAACGCAGCACCGGTTACTTGATGCTTGTGAAAATGAGCGACGCGACGGCAACCTCGGCAGTCGAAGGCTTCAGTGCTGCCTTGAACCGCATGCCAGTAGTGGCCCGCAAAACGCTGACCTACGATCAAGGTAAAGAGATGGCCCGCCATGCCGAAATCACCCAGCGAACTGGGGTGGCAGTCTATTTTTGCGACCCGCATAGCCCGTGGCAGCGCGGTAGCAATGAGAACATCAACGGCCTGATACGCCAATATCTGCCTAAAGGCACGGACCTTTCGGGCCATAGCCAGGAGCAACTGGATGCAATTGCATACGAGCTGAACATCCGGCCACGCCAGCGATTTGATTACAAATGCCCTATAGAAATGATGACGGCAATGATGGGCATCATGAGAGTCCATCCTTAACTCAGTAGTCGGGTGTTGCACTCAGCCTCTGAAACCGCCCATCACCCAAATAAATAGTATTAATTCTTGGCTTTGCCTAGATAAAAATTCAACGCAGAATGAATTTCGCTCTAAAGCCAATTAAACAAGCCAATGGAAACAACCTCTGCCACAAGACAGAGGATACACATGGTAAGAAATCATGGCACAGCAAGACTGCGCCATCAAACATAAAAATCATGCAGCGCCATCTAGAACATCCATACAACGACTATAAAATATCAAGAAAATCGTCATTATCCATATAATAATTCAGCGCCAACACAGCGTCTTCCATCGTAGCCGCTTCGTTTTGGCGATATATGTTATTCAATACATCTTGAAATTGCTGACCGTAGTATACAAGCTGCAACCCGTTTGCCCTTACATACTCACTATATACATCCTGATCATCTACAATCTCAGGATAATCAGATAAATAACATATAAGACCCAAGGTGATTTC
This sequence comes from Pseudomonas sp. JE3303, assembly GCF_056312565.1. Lineage (NCBI taxonomy): Bacteria > Pseudomonadati > Pseudomonadota > Gammaproteobacteria > Pseudomonadales > Pseudomonadaceae > Pseudomonas > Pseudomonas sp. JE3303. The sequence continues at coordinate 9,797 of NZ_JBWGIF010000014.1, read as the reverse complement.
ATCTACATCCTCTTTCGCAAAAACGCAAAAATTATCGATTGGGATATCTCCCAATCGAACAGCCCTGATCAGTGCAGCCATAGTGATAGGCTGATCAATCTTACATTCGCTCATGAACATCCGCCTTTTAATGGTTTTCCAGTTTTCCCATCAAGCTTTCCTTTACGCCCTGGCTTCCCTCCACCCCATATATCCCTGCCTCCTTTTCCGGTAGGGTGATAGATTCCGTGCTTAGATCCATGGTCAGACCGATCTACAAGTTTCAAAACACCTATATCCTCGTGATGATGCTAAGTCAACCCTGATGGACTGTTTCCCATGCCTGGTTTTTTTAGCCATGAGTCAAACTCCGGATACCTCCCCAGCATGTCTCGGCGGAAAGCAGCGTCTGTGTTCATATTTTTAATAAAACTTTGATTTGCGCGATTGAACTGCACGCTGTCGCTTGAATTCCTGAGATCGGACGGGACTTCAAAACTATCGAATGAATGGTAGACATTTTGCGTCCGAACTCCCATCCATCCGAGTGGGTCAAACCATGAGTATGGGTTTGGACCATACTGATATAGATTCACCCCACCAGCTAATCCAATCGGATCCTGCGTAACAAACCGCCCCACCTCCGGATCGTAATACCTAAACGTATTGTAGTGCAGCCCCGTCTCAGCATCGAAGTACTGCCCCTGAAACCGCAGGTTCTGCTCGACGTCATTGACAGCCAGACTATCCACCGCACCCCACGCCCGGTAGGTCGCCTGCCAAACGATCTCACCCTCGCTGTCAGTCACCTCCAGCGGCGTACCGATCTGATCGGTATGGAAGTAGTAAAGCTTCTGCGCCTCCCCCTCCGCCTGATCCACCCGCGCCAACGGCGCATAGCTGCCCGGCTCGTAGAAGTACAAAATACTCTGCGCCGGCGTCTCTTCCCGCAGCATCCTCAGCCCTTGCCAGAGGAAGTGCTTTTGCTCGACGCGGCCATCGATTTCGGCTCGCTTGGCGACCCGCCGCCCCAGGCTGTCGTAGCGGTACTCGCCCACGCTTTCCAGCTTGCCACTGATGTATGTCTGCGCCTTGATCAGCCGGTTTTCGCAGTCGTAGCTGAAAGTCTGCTGCTTGAACGGCCCACTGAGTTTCTCGATCAGGTTGCCCCAGGGGTCATACCGATACTCCTGGTCCCGCCATGTCCTGATCCGGTTGTCCTTCACCTTGTCGAACTGGCTGGTATTGAAGTTCAACCGGTTCGCCGCCGGGTCGTAGCGGAAGGCTTCGCTGTCTTCCAGGCGCCCGGTCTCGCGGCTGTGCAGCTGGCCGTTGGCTTCGTATTGGTATTTCGTCTCACCGCGCAGCTTGTCCAGCGTGCGGCTTAGTTCGCCGGCCGGGTCGTACTGATAACGACGATGAATCGGATTGTAGGCATGCTCAACCAGCAACGAGATATTGATGCCGGGGTTCTGTATGCCCGACAGCTTTTCGGCCGGCAACCTTGAGGCGAATTGCCAGGCCTTGCGCCCGCGGGCGTCATACCCGAAGCAGCTGGTCAGCTTGCCCTGGGTGCGGTAGACCTCGCGGTGCAGGTCGTCGCGCTCCATGTCGCTGATCACCTGGCCGTCGAGGTTGACCTGGTGCAGGTGGCCGCTGCCGTAGTACAGGTGGTTCAGGTGCTGGCCGGTGGGCAGTGTCAGCGTGGTCAGGTTGCTCAGTGGATCGTATTCATACGCCAGCGGGCCTTGCGGGGTGGTTTCCTGGGTGAGCCTGCCCAGCAGGTCGTAGGCAAATTCCAGTTTTTCTTCGGTTATACCCAGTCGCTTGCCGGTATCGGTCGGCTGGCGCTGGATACTCAGCAGCCGGTCCGCCTCGTCGTAGGCATAGCCTTGGCGCGCATCGTTGTTCAGCTTGGCCAGCAGCCGGCCAATCGGGTCGCGCTCGAACAGCGTGCTGCGCTGGGGCTGCTCGCCCTGCTCGCCATGGCCGATCTCGTCCAGCCGGATCAGGTGCCCGCCGGCGTTGTAGCTGAAGCGCCGGGTCAGGTTGTCGATGCGCTTTTCCTCGATCAGGCGATCGGAAGCGTCGTAGCGGAAGTCGTAGGTGGCGTTGTTTTCGTTGACCAGTGCGGTAAGCCGGAACGCCTTGTCATAGGCATAGCGGATCCGCTGGCCCTTGGCGTCTTCCCGGCTGCTGGGCAAACCGCGCTGGTTGCGCAGCAGGCGGGTGACCTGGCCCTTGCCGTCGGTGTGGGTGAGCACCTGCCCGAGCTCGTTGTAGCCGAAGGACTCCGCCGTGCCGTCTGGATGATGGATGCGCAGCACTTCGCCGTCCGGCTTGCGCTCGAGGGTGGTGGTCTGGTTGAGCGCGTCGGTCACGGCGACCAGGTGCTGGCGCTCGTCGTAGCGGTAGCAGGTGCTTTTGCCGGAGCAGTCCTGGAAGCGTTCGACCTGGGCGTAGGCATTCCACCACAGGTACTTGGACTTGCGCGTCGCGTCGATGATGGTGTGCGGCAGGCCGTCATCGCTGTTGAGGTACTCGGTCATCTGGCCGAGCGCGTCAATCTCCGCGATCAGGTTGCCCTTGCTGTCGTAGCGGGCCTGCCAGGTGCTGCCGTCGGGGTAGCTGGCCTGGGTCACCAGCGTGGTCAGGTGGTGGTACTGGTAACGAATGGTGCGGCCCAGCGGGTCGGTTTCCTCGAGCAGGCGGGCGTATTCGTCGTACTTGAAGCGCAGCTGGTGGCCGTCGGGCAGAGGCCGGTCATGTTGCCGGTATCATCGAGCTCGATGGCGTAGCGCTCGCCGCCGTAGTCGCGGCTGGCGATGACGCGGTGGTCGGGGTTGTAGTGGATCTCCAGCTCGCGCCCCAGTACATCGATCACCCTGCTGGTGCGGGCCTCGAAGTCATAGCGGAACTGGAAGCGCTCGCCGTCGCTGGTCGAGTGTTCAACTACCCGTGGCTGGCCGTTGAGGGTTTCCCAGCGGTATCTGCAGGTCAGGCCCAGGGCGTTGCTGTGCTGGGTCATCACACCGTCGGTGTAGGCGAACGTGCGCATCGAGGCGCCATTGCGGTTGATGACTTCGTTGAGCTGGCCGTTTTCGTCGTAGCGGTAGCGGGTCAGGGTCTCGACTGCTTCGTTGTTTACCACGCGGCGGATGTCGGTCAGGCGGCCAAGCGGGTGGTCGTAGTGCAGGTGCACACGGATGCCGCCGGTGGCGCTGATGTCGGTCAGGGTGCCTTGGGTATCACGGGTGAAGTGCAGGTAGTGGCCGAAGTACTTTTATGTAAGTTGCGTTCGAATTCGCAGCTTTTGTATAGACTTTGAAAGTATAGCTGCACGTGCCGCTCGTCGTGGCGGTAGCGGGTGCTCTTGCCGGAGCAGTCCTGGAAGCGTTCAACCTGGGCCAGCGGATTCCACCACAGATACTTGGACTTGCGGGTCGCATCTATGATGGTGTGCGGCAGGCCGTCATCGCTATTGAGGTACTCGGTCATGCTTCGATAAGCTTGTAAAAGGTTATGCCACTGTGGTCTTGCTGGCTTGTGCCATGCGTTGTCTGAGACACCTTTTTCAAGACAGAGTCTAATAACTGAGGGATGAAGTGACTGAGACAATGTTGGCAGCCACTTCACGTCGCACAATTTTAAAGATCAAAAATAGTACTGCGAATTACAAAACATAAAACAAATCTGAATGAAAGCTTTTAGGAGACCCAGATTTATATCGAACCCTCTCACACTCAGAAAATCATCCTTATATCAATGACAACCAACCCTTAAAAGTTTCCAGCGACGGCGTTGCTGCTTACCTTCGAACACCTACCTATAGATCCGGTTTGACAACGATTTGCTTACTGCCACTATTGCTAGAAGATTTTCGAAGATCTCAGTAAAGACCAGTCGCACTCCCTGGGTCGAATATGGGAGTTTGACCGTCCGCAATCATATTATAGCTGAGCATAAAAGGTACTCCAGAACGAGCCTCTACGATCTCGGTGATCCATCCAATCGGATTGGTAAATAGCGAATTATCGGGGCTCAATACGCCGATCGCGCCCCTTTCCTCATCATAATCCCACACGACGCTACCCCAGTGCCATTTCAAGCCTTGGACATACTGGCACCCCAGAAGAGCCCCTAACGCATATGTTTGCTCCTCCGTCAGCTCTACACTGATATCTCTGGATAAACGAATATATTCAGTAATCGCAGCAACAATGGCGTGGGGCTCCGCATCTGCACATATACCAAGCAGCGCTCGACCATTTTTTTCTAGGGCATTAATCTCATCCATTAATTCTGAAGAGACAGCTTCTATTTTTGTCATTGTAATTTCCAATTAGAAATTTATTCAAAACAAACAACGCGAAATCACCATTGACGATTAGCACTCCTAAGCCAGGGTCATGACGCCTTCGGCGTAGCTGAACTGACGCACCGAGTTGCGCTTGCGGTTGATGACTTCGTTGAACTGGCCGTAAAAATCATACGATAAAATTTCGAAGTCAGGGATAGCGCTGCTCTTGATACCCGTTCGGAAATACGTTTACGATATTCTTAAGATCGTCACCAACATATTCAAATAAAACCTCAAAATCAGAGAACGATTCATCAGACCACTCTCTTTGCTGGACCATTATTTTCGCAAGACGAGCACTAGAATAAATATAGTCAGAAATACTACACCCGTATTCACCCCAATTGTAATCCTTCACCACCATCTCGCCCTCAAAAAGAGATAAAGATATATTTCGCAAATCTCCGGCACTTGTAAAGTGTAAGCGCTCAAGACGCTGATCACCGTAAAAGCAAAACTCCTTACTTATTATATTAGCAGACTGACCATAAACCTCAAAAAACACCAACGCCCCATTATGATTTAAATGATAAACATGCGTATTTTTAATATTTGCAGGAAGCTTATTAAGCTTTCTTCCTTTTTTAAAACCTGCGCGCTCAATTTCATATGGGCGGATATTGTACAGCGCTCCCTTACTGATCACTTGATCAAGCACTAAGGGTAGCGCTTCATTTAAAAACTCAGATAAATACTTTTCACTTTTCTGACTGATGGTGTTAAATTTTTTTTCAAGCTCTTCTAGTACACCCATAAAACCTCCCAGGATTCAGAATATTCCGCGAGCAATCTCAAAATTCACTTGTTTTAGTTCCTTCAAGAAACTACTGCGATCATCTAAAGATATCAATCGGTCATATACTTTTTGCTTATATACATTTGCATGAATGCTAGCATGATTTGGCAAGGTGCTGCCTGGTGGAAGTTTTACCTTACTGGTTGAAGGAAGGAAGATACCATTCTCAGCGGTATTTATATTTATACTTAGCTCTTTCATTTTTGACTTTAGCGTCACCATCCGCACATCTTTTGAATTAGACATGACTATGTGGTGAGCCGAATTTTTAAAATTAGGCTCGACTTTACCGGCAGCAACCATATTTACTCTCAGTGCTTTAGCGTCGCTTGAGCACGTTAAACCCCAAGGATCAACCCATACAACAGGATTGATCGCATATCCATATATGTTTATGCCGCCCCGCAACCCGATGGGATCCTGCGTAATGAAGCGCCCTGCACCACCATCATAGTACCGGTACGTATTGTAGTGCAGACCAGTTTCACTGTCGAAATACTGCCCCTGAAACCGCAAGTTCTGCTCGGCCTCATCAACGCTGAGCTGCTCTATGGCCCCCCATGCTCGATACGTCGCCTGCCAAACGATCTCACCCTCGCTGTCGGACATCTCCAACGGCGTACCGATCTGATCGGTATGGAAGTAGTAAAGCCTCTGCTGCTCCCCCTCCGCCTGATCTACCCGCGCCAGCGGCGCATAACTGCCCGGCTCGTAGAAGTACAAAATACTCTGCCCCGGACTCTCCTCGCGCAGCATCCTCAGCCCTTGCCAGAGGAACCGTTTCTGCTCGACGCTGCCATTGATCTCGGCTTGCTTGGCGACCCGCCGCCCCAGGCTGTCGTAACGGTACTGGCCGACGCTTTCCAGCTTGCCCCTGACAAACGTCTGCGCCTTGACCAGTCGATTTTCGCAGTCATAGGTAAAGATCTGCTGCTTCACCGGTCCGCTGAGCTTCTCGACCAAGTTGCCCCACGGGTCATAGCGGTATTCCTGATCCCGCCACTTCCTGATCCGGTTGTCCTTCACCTTGTCGAACTGGCTGGTGTTGAAGCCCAGCCGGTTCGCCGCCGCGTCTTACCGAAACTCCTCACTGCCCACCAGCGAGCCGGTGTCGCGGCTGCGCAACTGGCCATTGGCTTCGTACTCGTACTTGATCTCGCCGCGTAGTTTGTCCAGGGTCCGCACCAGTTCACCGGCGGGATCGTACTGATATCGACGGTGAATCGGGTTGTACGCATGCTCCATCAGCAAAGCCGGTTCGATGCCGGGGTTCTGTACCTGCGAGAGCTTCTCCGCCGGCAAGGTCGAGGCGAACTGCCACGCTTTGCGGCCCATCGCGTCGTAACCGAAGCAGCTGGTGAGCTTGCCTTGTGTGCGGTAGACCTCGCGGTGCAGGTCATCGCGCTCCATGTCGCTGATCACCTGCCCGTCCAGGTTGATCTGGTGCAAATGGCCGCTGCCGTAGTACAGGTGGTTGACTTGGCGCCCGTCCGGCAGGGTCAGCGTGGTCAGGTTGCTGAGGGGGTCGTACTCGTAGTTCAGCGCGCCGCTGGCCGTGACTTCCTGGGTCAGCCTGCCCAGCAGGTCGTAGGCGTACGCCAGTTTTTCTTCGGTGACGCCGACCTGCTTGCCGGTGGCGGTCGGTCGTCGCTGGATGCTGAGCAAGCGATCGAGGTCGTCGTATTCGAAGTCTTGCCTGGTGTCACTGTTGAGCTTGGCCATCAGCCGGCCGATGGCGTCACGCTCGAACAGCGTGTGGCGCTCTGGCCGCTCGCCGCGCTCGCCGTAGCCAATTTCATCGAGGCGGGTCAGATGCCCGCCGGCGTTGTAGGCGAAACGTCGGGTCAGGTTATCAATACGCACCTCTTCGCACAGACGGGCGGAGGCGTCGTAGGCAAAGCGGTAGGCCGCGTCGTTTTCATTGACCAAGGCGGTCAGTCGCAACGCCTTGTCGTACTCGTAACGAACCCAGTGCCCCTTGGCATCCTGGCGGCTGCTCGGCAACCCGCGGGAGGTGCGCTGCAAACGGGTCGTCTGGCCTTTGCCATCGGGGTGCGTCAGCACCTGGCCGAGGGTGTTGTAGGTAAACGTTTCCGAGGTGCCGTCGGGGTGGTTGATGCGCAGCACCTCGCCATCGGGCTTGCGCTCCAGCGAGGTGGTCTGGTTCAGCGCATCGGTCACGGCCACCAGGTGCTGGCAATCGTCGTAGCGGTAATAGGTGCTTTTACCCGAACAGTCCTGGAAGCGCTCGACCCGGGCGTAGGCATTCCACCACAGGTATTTGGACTTGTAGGTGGCATCGATGATCGTGTGCGGCAGGCCGTCGTCGCTGTTGAGGCACTCGGTCTTGTGGCCCAGCGGGTCGATCTCGGTGATCAGGTTGCCTTTGTCGTCATAGCAGGCCTGCCAGACGCTGCCATCCGGGAAACGCGTTTCGGTAACCAGTGGCGTCGCGTAGTGGTGCTTGTAGCTGATCGTGCGGCTCAGGGGATCGGTTTCTTCGACCAGGCGGGCGAAGTCATCGTATTTGAGTGCGAGGTGATTATTGTCGGGCAAGGTGATGCCGATGATGTTGCCGACGGTATCTAGTTCGATGCCGTAGCGCTCGCCGCCAAAGTCACGGCTGGCGATGACGCGGTGGTCGGCGTTGTACTGCACTTCCAGCTCGCGGCCCAATACGTCGGTTGCCCAACTGGTGCGGTTGTTGAAGTCGTAACGGAAGTGGTAATGCTCACCGTCGCTGGTCCAATGCTCCACGACCCGTGGCTTGGCATGGTGGGTTTCCCAACGGTACTCGCAGATCAGGCCAAGGGCATTGCTGTGCCGGGTCATGACGCCTTCGGCGTAGCTGAAGTGACGCACCGAGTCGCCGTTGCGGTTGATGACCTCGTTGAGCTGGCCGTTGTCGTCGTAGCGGTAGCGCACGAGGGTTTCGACGGCGCTGTCGCCGACCACTCGAGTGACGTCGCTCAAGCGGCCCAGGGCATAGCGATGGTGCAGATTGATACGGACGTATTCGGCGCCGTGATCTCGGTGAGACCACACTGTTTTTGAAATGAAGATAATGGCCCGTTAGTCCGTAAGCGCTTCATAAACCCCACCTTGTAAAAGGCAGAGCGGTGCGTCAGCGATGGACCTGGGGCATGCAATTCCACGGCAAAAGAGCTTCATAATCCTCAACTGAGGACATCCGCGGCAGGCGTTCAAGTGCGTGGCACAGCCACGCAAAGGGCTCTTGGCCGTTGGCTTTAGCAACGTTAGTGGAGTATTTTGTCAGAGTAGCTTGGCTTCAATAATCCATCTCCATTTCTTCATCAGACTGCAAACCAATTATAAAACTCTCAAATGAAGAAGCTAGCCTTCTCTGAGAATTTATATGATTCAAAGCCATCTCCAAGTCGGACTGAAAGTTATCCGTTGTATAAAATATTACCCCCCCAGTATTTTTGTCTATGCAGAAGAAATTACCACCCTCATCGCAGGCAAAAGGGACAATACCTGAAGGGATCACATTTTTTGAAACCATTACACCGAAGCAGCCACCTATATACTTGGTCTCATTTTTATCTTGGGAATCTCTGACAGCAATAGATTTGAAATCCGCGACCATGATTGGCTCATACTCATCCTCGCTATCCCACCAACCCTTGCTTGGCGCGCCTCCATTATTGGCGAGATAAATCTCCGTAAAAGATAATGGAAACTTATACTCAACATCCAGCTCCAGCTGATTAATATCCTCTAGCTTTACCGGGGCAGCGGATCCCTCAAGAAAAAAAACATCCATTTTTGAACTCCTCAACAAGTTATTGAACTCGACTTTGGGTGACGACCTTTAAGCCACCCTTTGGACTGAGAAATCCCAATCGCATCGGCGGTACCGTAGGCGCCGGAAGCCAATCCAAAGTGCCTCTCAAATTGAGCTACCGACCCTGTGTGTGGCAAAGATGCCTCATGCGCAGACCTAGTAATCAATTGCATCGAGGCCTTTCCGGTTACAGGATCAAAATCGTCCAAATGGTGCCATGTATAACTCCCTACAGCTTCCCTGGAGCTCGATAGTGACAATATTTTTCTGACTTCCTGAAACCGGAAACAGATCTGGAGAACCTTCAAAGTTTACACTCTTGAACGCCATCCCAAAAGGATCAATCCACTGGCTTGTATTTGGCGCATACTGATAAAAATTAGTACCTCCGCCCAAACCAATCGGATCCTGCGTTACAAACCGCCCCACCTCCGGATCGTAATACCTAAACGTATTGTAGTGCAGCCCCGTCTCATCATCGAAGTACTGCCCTTGGAACCTGAGGTTCTGCTCGACCGTATGGACAGTCAGTCTTTCCACCGCACCCCAGGCCCGGTAGGTCGCCTGCCAAACGATCTCACCCTCGCTGTCGGACATCTCCAACGGCGTTCCGATCTGATCCGTGTGGAAGTAGTAAAGCCTCTGCGCCTCCCCCTCCGCCTGATCTATCCGCGCCAGCGGCGCATAGCTGCCCGGCTCGTAGACGTACAAGGTGCTCTGCCCCGGAGTCTCCTCCCGCAGCATCCGCAAGCCCTGCCACAGGAAACGCTTCTGCTCGACCTTGCCGTTGATCTCCGACCGTTTGGCTACTCGCCGTCCCAGGCTGTCGTAGCGGTACTCGCCTACGCTTTCCA